>CAMDHY010000021.1 GCA_945898215.1 Pseudoxanthobacter soli DSM 19599
CCAAGGTCATCTGGGTGCTCGTCATCCTGGTGCTGCCGGTGCTCGGCCTGCTGCTCTGGCTGCTGTTCGGACCCAAGTAGTCCGGGCCCAATCTCTTGGGCACCGGTAAACGGGGTCGAGGGACCCCATATGGGCGGAGAGCTGCGGCCTCCGCCCGCCGCAACGAAAGTCTCGTCCCATGGCCAAGCGCCTCACCGTCCGCCACCGGACGACCTATTCCTACGCGACGCCCGTCGAGTTCGGCGAGCACCGCATGATGCTGCGCCCGCGCGACAGCCACGACCTCCGGCTCGTTGACGCGCGCATGACGCTGTCGCCCGGCGCCCACGTGCGCTGGGCGCACGACGTCTTCGGCAACTCGGTCGCCTTCATGACCTTCGACGAACCCGCGACGGAGCTCTATGTCGAGAGCGTCCTCGTCCTCGACCGCTACGCGCTCGAGGGCCCGCGCCCGCCGATCGACCCGTCGGCGGAGCGCTATCCGTTCATCTACAGCGCCGACGACCGCGCCGATCTCGGCCGGCTGCTCGAGCTGCAGCACTCCGACCCGAAGGGCGAAGTGGCGACGTGGGCGAAGGGGTTCGTCGCGAGCGATGTCACCGACACGCTGGCGCTTCTCGCCGACATCTACTCCGGCATCCACAAGGGCTTCACCTACCAGTCGCGCGCCGACGAGGGCACGCAGGCGCCGCTCGAGACGCTCCACCTCGGCAGCGGAACCTGCCGCGACTTCGCGCTCCTGATGATGGAAGCGCTGCGCTCGCTCGGCTTCGCGACGCGCTTCGTCTCCGGCTACCTCTACGACCCGGCCCTCGATTCGGCCGCCAACTCCGGCATCCAGGGCTCCGGTGCCACCCACGCCTGGCTCGAGGTCTACCTCCCCGGCGCCGGCTGGGTGGAATACGACCCGACCAACGGCCTGATCGGCTCTAACAGCCTGATCCGCGTCGCCGTCACCCGCGACCCGTCGCAGGCGATCCCGATCGCCGGCAGCTACAGCGGCCCGGCCGGCGCCTTCACCGGCATGGAAGTGATCGTCGAGGTGATGGCGGGCGATTCCGAGGACGAGTCGAGCCCGGTGTCCGAGGCGGCGTGAGCGGGGGTCCTCCCCTCTTTCACCCGCCCCTGCCAGCCGCTCTCGCCCCTCCCGCGTACCCCACCATAGTCATTCCCGGGCTTGTCCCGGGAACCCATGCGATGCTGCAGCGGGCGCTGGCGCTCGCTTAGGCACGCTCGCGCTGGGCACGGTGTCCGGGGAGAGGAATGGGTTCCCGGCACAAGGCCGGGAATGACCCCAAGACGGATAGGAGTGCGGGAACAGGCCGCAACGGGCGCCGCCGCTCGACGCGAACGAGTGCGCTGGCCGAGGCGTCGCATGGGTTCCGGGACGAGCCCGGGACTGACCGCTGAAGCGATGAGACAGGCCAGAGCGTGTTAGTGCAGCCGCGCCGCCGCCCTCACTCCGCTGGCGCCGGGTGCGCCTCCGCAGGCGCCGCCGGCGCGACCGCGTGCTTGCGCCGGCGGCCGACGATCGCCAGCACCGCCGGCACGACGAACAGCGTCAGGAGTGTCCCGAAGCTCATGCCGCCGACGATCACCCAGCCGATCTGCTGGCGGCTCTCGGCGCCCGCCCCTTCGGCAATCGCCAAAGGCACGGCGCCGAGCACCATCGCGCCGGTGGTCATCAGGATCGGCCGCAGTCGCAGCGTCGCCGCCTCGACGATCGCCTCGCGGCGCGCCCTGCCCTGTTCCTGCAACTGGTTGGTGAACTCGACGATCAGGATGCCGTGCTTGGTGATCAGCCCTACCAGGGTGATCAGTCCTATCTGCGAGTAAACGTTGAGCGTCCCGCCCGTGTAGTAGAGCGCAGCGAGCGCCCCCGTCATCGACAGTGGCACCGTCAAAAGGATGATGAAGGGGTCGACGAAGCTCTCGAACTGCGCGGCGAGCACGAGATAGATGAACACCAGCGCCAGCACGAAGACGAAGGCGAGGCTCTGGCCGGTGGAGACGAACTCGCGGCTCTGGCCGGAATAGTCGAGCTGCACGGTCTGCGGCAGTTCCTCGCGGGCGACCGTCGTCAGGAACTCCAGCGCCTCGCCCATGGTGTAGCCGGGGGCGAGGTTTGCCTGGATCTCGGCCGAGCGCAGCTGGTTGAACCGCTTCAGCTCCCGCGGCGACACCGTCTCCTCGATGGTGACGACGTTCGAGAGCTGCACCATCTCGCCGGTCGGTGCGCGCACGTAGATCGTCTCGAGGGTCTGCGGTGTCGTGCGCGCCTCCGCGTCGAGTTGCACCATCACGTCGTACTGCTCGCCCTCGCGCTCGAAGCGCGTCACCTGCCGGCCGCCGAGCAGCGTCTCCAGCGTGCGGCCGATCACCGAAACATCGAGGCCGAGGTCGGCGACCTTCTCGCGGTCGATGCCGATGGTGATCTCCGGCGTGTTGAGCTTGAGGTCTGTGTCGAGATTGGCGAGGCCGGGGTTCTCGGCCGCCCGCGCCATCATCCGGCCGACGTAGTCGTCGAGTTCCTCGTAGGTCCCCGAGGTCTGGATGACAAGTTGCACCGGCTTGCCGAAGCCGCGCTGGCCGAGCGAGGGCGGGTTGGAAACGAACACCTGCATGCCGGGGATGCGCGAGACCGGCGGGAACAGCGCGGCGACGATGTCCTGCTGCTTGCGGTCGCGGTCCTCCCAGTCCTCGAGGTTGGCGTAAGCGATCATGTTGGTCGATTGCGGGAAGCCGATCACCGTCAGGTAGCCGCGCACCTCCGGCACCTTGGCAAGGATCGCCTCGAGGTCGCGGGCGTAGCGCTCGGTGTACTGGATGGTCGAGCCTTCCGGCGCCGTGCCGAAGCCCGAGATGGTGCCGCGATCCTCGGTCGGCGCGAGCTCCGAGCGCAGGCCCGTGTAGTAGAAGACCGCGCCGCCGGCGACGCCGAGGGCGAGCAGCACCACCAGGAAGCGGCCGGCGATGGCGAACTTCACGCTGGCGCGGTAGCCACGCTCGAGGCCCTGGAAGGCCCCTTCCAGCACGCGGAAGAACAGGCTCGGCTTCGGATTTTGCTTGAGCAGCTTCGAGCACATCATCGGCGTCAGTGTCAGCGCCACGAAGCCGGAGACGAGCACCGCGCCGGCGAGGGTCAGCGCGAACTCGAGGAACAGCCGCCCTGTGCGCCCCGGCGCGAACGCCACCGGCGCGTAGACGGCCGCGAGCGTCAGCGTCATCGCCACGACGGCGAAGCCGATCTCCGAGGCACCCTTCATCGCCGCCTGCTTCGGCGCCATGCCCTCCTCGACGTGGCGATAGATGTTCTCGAGCACGACGATGGCGTCGTCGACGACGAGGCCGATGGCCAGCACCATGGAGAGCAGCGTCAGCGTGTTGATCGAGAAGCCGAGCGCGAACATCAGTGTGAAGGTGGCGATCAGCGACACGGGGATCGTGACGATCGGGATCACCGAGGCGCGCACCGTCCGCAGGAAGAAGAAGATCACCAGCACGACGAGGACGGTCGCCTCGGCGATGGTGACGAACACCGCCTGGATCGAGCGGTCGATGAAAACCGCCTGATCGTTGCCGATGGTGACGCTGACGCCCTCCGGGAGCATCTCCTCGATCGCCGGCAGTTCGGCGCGCACCGCGGTCGACACGTCAAGCGGGTTGGCGGTCGCCTGCTTGACGATGCCGACCGCCACAGCCGGCTTGCCCTCCCACCGGCTGGCGCGGCGCTCGTCATAGGCGCCGAGCGCGACGTTCGCGACGTCCTGCAGGCGGACCTGGTGGCCGCCTTCGGCCACCTTGACGACGATCCCGCCGAACTCCTCCGGCGTCGTCAGGCCCGTCTTCGACAGCACCGAGAACTCGCGGTCGACGCTCTCGATGCGCCCGGACGGCAGCTCGACGTTCTGCGCCCGGATGGCGTTCTCGACCTCCTGGACAGTCATGTTGTAGGCGGCGAGCCGCTCGCGATCGACCCAGATGCGCATGGCGTAGCGCCGCTCGCCGAAGATCTGCACGTCGGCGACGCCGAGCAGGGTCTTCAGGCGGTCGAGAACGAAGCGGTCGACGAAGTCGGTGAGCTCGAGCTGGTTCAACGTCTCACTGTTGAAGGCGATGAACATCACCGGTTGGGCGTCGGCCTCGACCTTGGAAATCACCGGCTCATCGATCTCGTCGGGCAGGCGGCCGCGCACCCGGCTGACGCGGTCGCGCACGTCCGAGGCGGCGACGTCCGGATCGACGCCGAGCTTGAAGCGCACCGTGATGCGGCTGGTCTCCGAGCGGCTCGTCGATTCGAGGACGTCGATGCCCTCGATGCCGGCGATCGAACCCTCGAGCACCTGCGTCACCTGGGTCTCGACGATGCGGGCCGAGGCGCCGGGGTAGCGCGACACCACCGACACCGTCGGTTCCTCGATCGCCGGATACTCGCGCACGTTCAGCCGTTCGTAGGAGACGATGCCGACGAGCACGAGGATAAGGCTCAACACCGTCGCGAAGACGGGTCGCTCGATGCAGATCTGCGAAATGCGCATGGTCCGCCCTCCTCTCCCGCCCGCCGGCTCAGCCGCCGCTCGCCGCGCCCGTCTGGCGGACGACGATCTCCACCGGGGCGCCATTCCTCAGGCGGGCGTGACCGGCGACGACGACAGTGTCGCCGGCGGCGATGCCGGTCGTCAGTTCCACCAGCCCCTCGCGGCGGCGGCCGAGCTCGACCTTCGCCTCCTCGACCTTGCCGTCGGCGACCTTGTAGACGAAGCTCTCGCCGCCGCGCGGCACGATCGCTCCCTCCGGAACGACCACCACTTCGCCGCGCGAGGCGCCCTGCACGACGACCCGGGCGAACAGGCCGGGCCGCAGCGACAGGTCCGGGTTGGGCAGCCGGGCACGCACCTTCAGGGAGCGCCCGTTGACGTCGACCTGCGGGTCGATCGCGTAGACCTCGCCGCGGAAGACGCGGTCGGGATAGGCGTCGACGCGCACCTCGACGGGGTAGCCGACCCGCACGTCGTTCAGATTGCGCTCGGGGACGGTGAACTCGACCTTGACGATGTCGATCTTGTCGAGTGTGGCGATCTCCGTGCCGGGCTCGACATAGGCGCCGGCCGACACCGAGCGCAGACCCATGATGCCGGGGAACGGCGCCTTCACCGAGGTCTTCTCGAGGCGCGACTGGATGAGCAGGAGGAACGCGTTCGAGGTGAGACGCTCGGCCAGCGCCTCGTCGA
Source organism: Pseudoxanthobacter soli DSM 19599 (assembly GCA_945898215.1). GTDB lineage: Bacteria > Pseudomonadota > Alphaproteobacteria > Rhizobiales > Segnochrobactraceae > CAMDHY01. Next base: position 5,232 of record CAMDHY010000021.1, read on the forward strand.
GCGTGCGCTGCGTGCCGGAGCCGGTCTTCGACAGCGAGCTCGCGCGGTCGTAGTTCGCCTGGGCGAGCTCGGCGCGGGCCTCGACCTCCTTGGCCTCGGCGGCGAGCAGCGTGTCGTCGAGCTTGATGAGCTCGTCGCCCTCCTCGACAGCCTGCCCCTCCTCGAAGCGGATCGCCGCGACGCGGCCGGCCTGCTCGGGGGCGATCTGCACGGATTCGTCGGCGAGCAGGTTGCCGACGGAGCGGATCTGTTCGAGCGGCTCCGCCGCTTCGGCCTTCGCCACCTCGACCGGCGCCGGACCGCGGGCACCTGGCCGCTGGCCGCCGGGTTGAGCGCCCCCGGCCGGCGCGGCAGTGGACTGGCCGGTCGGAGCGGACGCGGGGGCCGCGGCGTCGGCGGCGGGCCGGGCGGCATCGCCGCCGCGCAATACTGCCACCTCTGCGAGCGCCGCATCGATGCGCTCGCTCACCACCGGCGGCAGGTGGCCGTTCATGTAGGCATAGGCGCCGGCGCCGCACGCGACGAGGATGGCGATCGCGATGACCGACGGACGCATGCGGTACTCCGGTTCGGTCGGCGGCCGATGGCGCCGCGGGACACAGTGTCGGTACAACTAGAGGCGGCGGCCCGCCGGGAAAGTCGGCCCGACCACTCTATCGCACTGCACCAAACTTCCCTACGCGAAAGCCGGAGATCGGATCAGCCCGCCGTCAGGCGGCGCAGTGGTCGATCAGCCGGTCGACGAACACATCGCAGCGCGCGAGTTCGCCCACCGCGATGTACTCGTCAGGCTTGTGGGCCTGCTCGATCGAGCCGGGCCCGACGACCACCGTCGGCACGCCGGCGGCGAAGAACAGCCCGGCCTCCGTCCCGTAGGCGACCTTGCCGTGGTCATTGCGGCCGGCGAGGCGCTTGGCGAGCCCCACCACCTCGGCCTCCGGCGTGGTGTCGAGGCCGGGAAAGCCCGACAGCCACTCGAGCCGGATGCCGGTCGCCGGGTCCACCGCCCGCATCTCCGGCTCCAGCACGTCGCGGGCATAGGCCTGCATCTCGGCGACGAGGGCATCGACGTCGACATCCGGCAGGGTGCGGAACTCGAACAGGAACTCGCAATGCTCCGGCACGATGTTGAGCGCCGTGCCACCGGCGATGACGCCGGTGTGGGCGGTGGAGACGGGCACGTCGAACAGAGCATCGGACGGGCCGGCGGCGAGCCGGCGGCCGATCTCCTGCAGGTGCACGACGAGGCGGGCGGCGTAGTCGACGGCGTTGACGCCCTGCGGGGCGAGCGCCGAGTGCACCGACTTGCCGGTGACGACGGCGCGGTAGCTCACCTTCGTCTTGTGGGCCACCACCACCTGCATGCTGGTCGGCTCGCCGACGAAACAGGCGGCCGGGGCGAGCCCCGCCTCGCCCATCCGGGCGATCAGCCGCGGCACGCCGAGGCAGCCGACCTCCTCGTCATAGGAGAAGGCGAGGTGGATGGGGCGTGCCAGCGGCCGCTCCAGCATCCGCGGCACGCCGGCGAGGCAGCTCGCCAGAAAGCCCTTCATGTCGCAGGCGCCGCGGCCGTAGAGGCGATCACCGCGCCGCGTCAACCGGAACGGGTCGCTCGTCCACGCCTGGCCGTCGACCGGCACAACGTCGGTGTGGCCGGAGAGCACGTAGCCGGGCGCATCCGCCGGCCCGATGGTGGTGAGGAGGTTCGCCTTGACACCGGCGTCGTCGTAGGTGCGCACCGAGGAGAGCCCCTGCGCGGCGAGTTCGCCCTCCACCCAGTCGATCAGCGCGAGATTCGAGTTGCGGCTCGTGGTGTCGAACGAGACGAGCTTCTCGAGGATCGCGATCGTCCGCTCCGTCATCGTCTGCCGCCCCGCTGGTGGAATCGCCCCGACATTCCTCCACCCGGCAGGCCGGCGCAAGGCGGGGAAGCCTGATCGACCCGCCTCTCCCGCTTGACCCGCCGCCGTCCGGCGCGCCACCGTCGCATGGGGAACGGGTGGGGGATCAGGCGCGTGACACGGCGGCGAAGGCTCTACGAAATCCTCGAGGGCGACGACACGCGCGATCCCCTCACCGTGGTGACGCGCTTCGTCATCATCGCGACCATCGTCCTCAATGTCGGCTTCGCCATCGTCGAGACACTGCCGCAGTTCCAGACCGGCGAGCACGCCCTCGTCTTTCGCGGCGTCGAGGCGGTGTCCTTCGTCGTCTTCGCCATCGAGTATGCCGTGCGCATCTGGGTCAGCGTCGAGGATCCGCGCTACGAGACCCTGCCGCCGCTCAGCGCGCGGTGGCGGTTCCTGCGCTCGCCGAGCGCCCTCATCGACCTCGTCGCCATCCTGCCGTTCATCATCGCGCGGCTGTTTTCGGTCGACCTGCGCACGCTGGCGCTGCTCAGGCTACTACGGATCTTCAAGCTGCTGCGCTACTCGACGGGCATCACCGCGCTGTTCGAGGCGATCTACGCCGAGCGCCATACCCTGATCTCGTGCCTGTTCGTGCTGCTCGTCGCCGTCATCACCGCGGCGACGCTGCTCTACATCGCCGAGGGCCGGGCCCAGCCGGCGGCCTTCGGCTCGATCCCGGCGGCGATGTGGTGGGCGATCGTCACCCTGACGACGGTCGGCTACGGCGACGTCGTCCCGCAGACGCCGATCGGCCGAATGATCGGCGCGCTGACGATGGTCACCGGCCTGATCGTGCTGGCGCTGCCGATCGCCATCGTCGCGACCTCCTTCGCCGAGGTGATCCGCCGCCGCGGCTTCGTGGTGAACTGGGCGACGCTTGCCCGGCTGCCGCTGTTTTCCGGGCTGTCGCCGGCGATCATCAGCGAGGTGCTGGCGGTGGTGCGCGCGCAGTCCTTCGATGCCGGCAACCTCATCCTCCGGCGCGGCGAGGCGGTGACCTCGCTCTACGTCACGGCCGCCGGCACCGTCGAGATCGAGGGTCCCGATGGGCGCGACAATCGCCCGCCGGGCTCTGCCTTCGGTGCCTTCCTGACGCCGGAGGCCGAACGCAGCGCCCTTTTGGTGCGGGCGGTCACCCGCGTGCGGCTGCTGATGATCCCGGAGGCCGACCTGACGGTCCTCACCGGCCGCTGGCCGGCGCTCGCCGCCCGTCTGGCGGAGGCCGCGCGTCGTCCGGAGACGATGGCCGTGCCCGCCGGCGAAGGTCCGACGGAGACGACGTAGACCGCCGCTCAGGCGGCGGTGACGCGCCAGATGCAGTCGCCGACATCGTCGACGACGAGGAGCCCGCCGCGGCGGTCGACGATGACGCCGACCGGCCGGCCGAGCGCCTTGCCGTCGACGCGGAAGTCGCCGAGGATCTCTTCCGGCGGCCCGGCCGGCACGCCGTTCTCGAAGGGAATGAAGATCGCCCGGTAGCCCGACGGCGGGTTGCGGTTCCACGAGCCGTGCTGGCCGATGAAGGCGCCGTTCCGGAAGCGCGCGCCGAAGCGGTCGTCGTCGACGAAGCAGAGGCCGAGCGAGGCGGTGTGGCAGCCGAGCGCATAGTCGGGCTTCAGCGCCTTCGCGACGAGGTCCGGGCGCTGCGGCTTCACCCGCTCGTCGACCACCTGCCCCCAGTAGCTGTAGGGCCAGCCGTAGAAGGCGCCGTCCTTCACCGAGGTCATGTAGTCGGGCACGAGGTCGTCGCCGATCTCGTCGCGCTCGTTGACGCTGGTCCAGAGCTCGCCCGTCACCGGGTTCCAGTCCATGCCGACCGGGTTGCGCAGGCCGCTGGCGAAGACGCGAACCGCACCCGAGGCGATGTCGACCTCGAGAACGGCGGCGCGCATCTCCTCCTCGTGCATGCCGAACTCGGCGACGTTGGAGTTGGAGCCGACGCCGACATAGAGCTTGGTGCCGGCCTTGTTGGCGACGAGGCTCTTCGTCCAGTGGTGGTTGCGCCCGGCCGGCAGGTCGCAGACCTTCACCGGCGCCGCAATGATGCGCGTCGCCCCCGCCTCATAGGGGAAGCGCACGACACTGTCGGCGTTGGCGACGAACAGCGTGTCGCCGACGAGCGCCATGCCGAAGGGCGAGCGCAGGTTCTCGAGGAAGGGCAGCTTCACCTCGGCGATGCCATCGCGGTCGGCGTCGCGCAACAGCGTGATGCGGTCGGCACTCTTCACGCCGGAGCCGGCGCGCGTCATCACGAAGCCCTGCGCCCACCAGCGCAGGCTGAAGCCCGAAGCCTCGGACGGCGGCGCCGCCGTCTCGGCGACGAGGATGTCGCCGTTCGGCAGTTCGTAGACCCAGCGCGGATGATCGAGCTCGCCGGCGAAGGCCTCGACCTTGAAGCCCGATGCCGGCTTCGGCTTGCGACCGGGCGGCCAGCCGACGGCAGGGGCGATCTTCATGATCGGGATCAGCGTCGGCTTCGGCTTCGGCAGGTTCGGCGCGGCGCCGTAACCCGCCTCCTCGGCGAGCGCCGGGCCCTTACGCAGGTCGGTGAGGAGGTGCGCCACCCCGGTGATGCACGCGCCGACCAGGCCGCCGAAATTCGCGTAGTTCGCCATCAGTGGCTCCAGGGGTGCGTCGTCAACAGAGCCCGCACCGCCGGTTGTCGCCACTCCCCGTTCGACGGGGAGAGGCATCGACGGCGGCGCCGGCGATCGCTTTGTCGCCGCTCAGCCGTCGAGGCGCACGGCCACGAAGCGCACTTCGCCGGAGGCGTTGGAGAGCAGGAACAGCGCCGACTTGCGGCCGTCCTTCTTCAGCGCGTCCACCTTGGCGACGACGTCGGCCGGCGTCGTGATCGCCTCCTGCGCGACCTCGACGATGACGTCGCCGGCCTGGATGCGCTTCTCCGCCGCCGCACTCGCCGGGTCGACCTCGGTGACGACGACGCCCTTGACGGTGTCGGCGAGCTTGAACTGCTCCTTCAGCGCCGGCGTCAGTTCCGACAGCTTCAGCCCGAGCACCGCCGTCGGCGCCGCCGGCTCGGCCGGGGAGGTGGAGGCGGGGCTCGCGGCCGCCGTCTCGCCGTCCTCGAGGCGGCCGAGCTCGACCTTGATCGTCCGGCGCTCGCCCTTGCGCAGCACCTCGACGTCGACCGCCTTGCCGATCGCGGTGTCGGCGACCATGCGCGGCAGGTCGTCCATCTCCGGCACCTCGCGGCCGTCGAAGGTGACGATGACGTCGCCCGGCTCGAGACCGGCCTTCGCCGCCGGCCCGCCCTCGGTGACGCCGGCCACCAGCGCCCCCGACGCCTTCGGCATCGACAGGCTCTCGGCGATGTCGTCGGTGACCTCCTGGATGCGGACGCCGAGCCAGCCGCGCCGCGTCTCGCCGAACTGGCGGAGCTGCTCGATCACCGAGGTCGCGATGTTGGAGGGAATGGCGAAGCCGATGCCGATCGAGCCGCCCGACGGCGAGATGATCGCCGTGTTGATGCCGACGACGCGGCCTTCCATGTCGAACAGCGGGCCGCCGGAGTTGCCCCGGTTGATCGCCGCGTCCGTCTGGATGAAGTCGTCATAGGGGCCCGCATTGATGTTGCGGTTGCGCGCCGAGACGATGCCGACGGTGACGGTGCCGCCGAGGCCGAAGGGGTTGCCGATCGCCATCACCCAGTCGCCGACCCGGATCTGGTTGGAGTTGCCGAACGGCACCGCGACGAGCGGTTTCTCCGGCTTCACCTTCAGCACCGCGAGGTCGGTCTTCTTATCGGTCCCGATCAGTTCCGCCGTCAGCTTCGTCCCGTCGGGGAAGTTGGCGGTGATCTCGTCGGCGCCCTCGATGACGTGGTTGTTGGTGATGATGATGCCGCTCGGATCGATGACGAAGCCCGAGCCGAGCGACTGCACCCGCCGCGGCTGGCTGTCCTGGCCCTGGTCCTGGCGGTTCAGGAACTCGTCGAAGAACTCCTCGAACGGGGATCCCTCGGGCACCTGCGGGATCGGCACCGACCGCCGCCCCTCGACGCGCTGCGAGGTCGAGATGTTGACGACGGCGTCGAGGAGGCCCTCGGCGAGGTCGGCGACGGACTCCGGACCCTGCACGCCTCGCGGCGTCTGCGTCGGGGCGGGCGTCGCGGCCGGCATCTGCGGTACGCCCTGATCCTGGGCGAGCGCCAGCGGGACGCCGGCGCCGAAGGACAGTGCGACGGCCAGCGCCACCCGCGTCACCGCCCGGGGGCGAGAGAACTGCGTCATCGTCGGTCTCCATTCCAAGTGGCGCCGCAGGCCGCCTCCGCCACCGGCGGCGTCAGCCTCGCACGAACCATACCACCAGCACCCCGACTGCCAGCGCCCCCATGCCCGCGACGCGCAGCTGCGCGTCGGGAAGGTCGAGCACGGCGCGCATCATCGCCTTCAGCGACTGCGGCGCCAACGCGTAGAGCGTCCCCTCGATCGCCAGCACGAGGCCGATCGCGACCAGGAGGTCGCTCATTGCCCCGCGGCGGCAGCCGCGGGCTCGGCCGCCGTCGGCTGCACGGCAGCCGGCACCGTCGCCGGCGGCGCGGCCGCCGCGTCACCCGGCGCCGTCGCCGCACCGCCCGGCGTCGGCCGCACGTTCGGATCGGCCGGCCCCCGCGGCTCCGCCATGATCGACCCCGAGGGATCGTTCAGGAAGCGGAAGAACTCGGTGTCCGGCGAGATCACGAAGCGCGTGCCGTCGTCGGCGAGCGTCGCGCCATAGGCCTGCATGGACCGGAAGAAGGAGAAGAACTCCGGATCGCGGCCATAGGCGTCGGCGAAGATCCGGCCGCGCTGGCTGTCGCCGTCACCTCGGATCGTCTCCGATTGCTGACTCGCCTCGGCGGTGATGACGATCGCCTGGCGCTCGGCCGTGGCGCGGATGCGGCGGGCCGCCTCCTCGCCCTGGGCGCGGATCTCGGTCGCCTCGCGCTGGCGCTCGGTCTGCATTCGGCGGAAGATCGCCTGGCTGTTCGCCTCCGGCAGGTCGGCGCGCCGCAGGCGGACGTCGACGACCTTGATGCCAATGCCTTCCGCCCGCGCCTCGACGTCGCGGCGGATGCGCTCCATCAGCTGCGGACGGCTGTCGCGCACCACCGAGATGAAGGTGGTGTCGGCGAGCACGGCGCGCACGGCCGACTGCACGAAGGTCGCAAGCCGGCGGCTGCCCTCCTGGACGTTGTTGACGGTCTGGAAGAACAGCACCGGATTGTCGATGCGGTAGCGGGCGAAGGCGTCGACGACGAGGCGCTTCTGGTCGGAAGCGATCGCCTCGAGCGAGTTCACGTCGAGATCGAGGATGCGCTTGTCCAGATAGACGACGTTCTGGATGAACGGCGCCTTGACGTAGAGGCCCGGCTCCGTGGCGGTGCGCTTGACCTCGCCGAACTGCAGCACGAGGGCCTGTTGCGTCGGGTAGACGATGAACAGCGACCCGTAGGCGAGCACGGCCAGGACGGCGGCGACGACGATGGCGATGACGCCGTACCTCATGGCTGGCTCCCCGTGCGCGGCGTGCCCGGCTGCGCCGGCGTAGCGGCCCGCTCCAGCCGGTCGAGCGGCAGGTAGGGGACGACCCCGGAGCCGCCCATGCTGCCGTCGATGATGATCTTGTCGGTCTTGCCCAGTACCTGCTCCATCGTCTCGAGATAGATGCGCTCGCGGGTGATCTCCGGCGACTCGGCGTACTGCTCGTAGATCTTCAGGAAGCGGTCGGCCTGACCGCGCGCCTCGGCGATGGTGCGGTCACGGTAGGCAGCCGCCCCTTCGAGGATGCGGGCCGCCTCGCCTCGCGCCTCCGGAATCACCCGGTTGGCATAGGCCTGCGCCTCGTTCTGCACGCGCTCCTGGTCGGCGCGGGCCGCCTGGACGTCGCGGAAGGCGTCGATGACCTGCTGCGGCGGATCGACGGTGAGCATCTGCACCTGGGTGATCTCGATGCCGGCGCCGTAGCCGTCGAGGACCGACTGCATCAGCGTCTGCACGTCGATCTGGATGCGCTCGCGCTGGTCGGTCAGGACGCGCTGGATGTTGTTGCGGCCGACCACCTCGCGCATCGCGCCCTCGGCGACCGCCTTCACGGTGCCTTCGGGGTTCTGGATGTTGAAGAGGAAGTCCGGGGCGTCGTTGATGCGCCAGAAGACCTTGAAGTCGACGTCGACGATGTTCTCGTCGCCCGTCAGCATCAGGCTCTCCTCGGGAACGTCGCGGGCGGACTGGGTGCCACGGGCCGCCTCGCTCTCACGCAGGCCGACCGTGATTTCGCGCACGCGCAGCACGTCGGGCGTTTCGACGGAGCCGATCGGATAGGGCCAGTTGTAGTCGAGACCCGGCTGCGTCTGGCCGACGAAGCGGCCGAACACCAGTTCGACGCCGACTTCGCCCGGCTGCACGCGGTAGAAGCCGGTCGCGAGCCACAGCACCACGATGGCGACGAAGGCGATCGCCAGGCCCTTGACGCCGAGCGAGCCGCCGCCGCCCGGCAGGGCGCGCTTCAGGCGATCCTGGCTCCGCCGCAGGAGCTCTTCCAGATCGGGAGGGCCGCCGCCCGGGCCGGGGCGCTGCGGGCCGCTGCCCCACGGGCCGCCACCACCGCCGCCACCACCGCCACCGCTACCCCACGGGCCACCACCCGCCCCCCACGGGCCGCCGCCACCTTTGCGACCGCCGCCGTTCTGATTGCTCCAGGGCATCCCCACTCCTCAACTGTCGGCCGTGCCGTGCCGCACCGCGGTGTCTGCGGCCTCGACCGCGTCCCGGACGGGGTCCGGAGCAGAGCGCGGTTATAGGGGCTTCCCCCCGGGCTTTCAACGAACGGCGCCGATCTCGTCACGGCCGCAAATGGGCACGAAGGCCCATCGCGTCAACGGCCGGGGGGCGAATCTCCGACGCGACCGATCGCCCACTCCGCCGCCTCGAGACCGGACAGATGCGCACCGTGGGCGGTGGAGAAGAACGGTCCGGCCGAAGCCTCGCCGGCGAAGCGCACCCGCTCGCCCACCGGTACCGGCAGGCGTGCCCGCAGAGCGCCCTTTCCGGGCCGCGCGCTCGAGTAGGCACCCCCGATGTCCGGGTCGGCCGACCAGCCCGTCACCGTCGCCGCGAGGATGCGCTTGCCGATGTCGGCGCCGAAGATGTCGACGAGGGCGGCGCGGCCGAAGTCGATCATCGCCGCCCTGCCCTGCCGGGCGATCTCGAGCGAGAAGTCGCCGCCGACGTGGCCGACCGCCAGGGGGTGGCCGAAAGGGTTGACGGAGAAGTTGATCGGCGCCCGTTCCGGCCCGTCCGGCTCGAAGGTGTCGGCATAGCTCGTCGGCTCGAAGCCCCCGACCGGGCGGTCGAAGCGGAAGACGATCTTCTCGGCGTGCCCGAGGGTACACGCCTCGATCGCCTCGGCGAGATCGGCCGGCAGCGCCGGGGTGAAGCGGATGCCGCCACGGGCGAGCACGGTCGTCGAGACGGTGACGATCGCCGTGCGCGCCCTGAGGTCGCCGGCGTCGGTCGTCACCACCACCCCCGCCCCGGACCAGTCGATCGCCCGCACCCGCACGCCGAGCGACACCGGCACGGCCGCCGAGGCGGCGGCGACGAGGGCGCCGAATCCCTCCGCAACGGGCCAGTTCTCGTAGGTGTCGCGATAGTTGGCGAAGTCGAGGGTCGAAATCTCCTCCGGCGGCAGCGACGACATCAGCCCGATCCAGTGGACGACGAGCCGCCGCCACGGCGAGGCCGCATCGATGACGTCGGACATCGCCACGTCGCGGCCCGCCCGCCCCGCCTTGTAGGCCGCCTCGAAGGCGGCCGAGATCGCCGCGCCGGCGGCGTCGCGGGTCGCGTCGTCCGTCTCGCGCCCGGCGAGGAACAGCCGCCGCCGCTTCGTCGACAGGCGCTGGTAGTGGAAGCCAAGCCGGTCGGCGATGGCCGTGAACGGGTTGATCGAGGCCGAGTGCAGCCAGTGGCAGCCGCGGTCGAACGGAACCCCGAACGTCGACGTGTCGGTGATGGCGCGCCCGCCCACCCGGTGCTTGGCCTCGAGCAGCACGAACGGCACGCCGGCCACCTGCAATCGCCCGGCGGCGGCGAGCCCGGCGGCCCCTGCGCCGACGACGACCACATCCGTCTCGATCATGCTGTCCCCGCACCACCCGTCGGCCGGCGCTCGTACTCGACGAAACTCATGGCCGCACTGTCACGCTCGCCCTGCACCGGCCCCTCGCGGCCGGTCTCGCACCAGATCGCCGGGTCGATCACCGGGAAGTGGACGTCGCCGTCCGGCCGGGCGTGCACCTCGGTGACGACGAGCCGCACCGCCGCGCCGAGGAGCGCCCGGTAGATCTCGCCACCGCCCGCCACGACAATCTCGATCGCGCCGGTGCCGGCGGCGATGCGGCGCGCCGCCGCGACCGCCTCCGCCGGACTGGCGGCGACGGTGACGCCCTCGATCGCGAAGCCCGGCTGCCGCGTCACGACGATGACGTCGCGCCCCGGCAGCGGCCGGCCGATCGAACCGAACGTCCGCCGGCCCATGATCACCGGCTTGCCGAGCGTCGTTGCCTTGAAGCGCTTCAGATCGGTCGAAAGCCGCCACGGCATGTCGCCGTCGCGGCCGATGACACCGTTCTCGCCCATCGCCACGAGGAAGACGATCGGGAGTTCGGCCGGCGCGTCACGGGGCTCGTCGACGGACGCCGCGTCCGGCCTCGCGGTCACGGCGCAGCTCCGGCGAGGCGGACGAGGTCGTCGCCGGTCGTCCGGCAGACCGTCCACTCGTCCATCATCCGCGCGCCCTGCGCCTTGTAGATCTCGATCGCGGGGGTGTTCCAGTCGAGCACCCACCATTCGAGCCGGCCGAGGCCCTCGTCGAGGCAGCGCTTCGCCAGCCGGGCGAGCAGCGCCTTGCCGATGCCGCGGCCGCGCTGCTCCGGCACGACGTAGAGGTCCTCCAGCCACAGCCCGTGGCGGCCGAGGAAGGTCGAGAAATTGTAGAACCAGATCGTAAAGCCGACCGGCGCGCCGTCCCGCTCGGCGATGTCGGCGAACACCCGCGGGTTCGGCCCGAACAACATCGCATCGAGCGACGCCTCGGTCGCCTCGACCTCGTCGGCGAGTTTCTCGTAGTCGGCGAGCGCCCGGATGAAGCCGAGCACGATCCCGGCGTCACCCGGCGCGGCGGGACGGATGGTGAGGGTCATGCCTAAACCGCCACCTTCGCCTTGATCGCCGGATGCGGATCATACCCCTCGACCTGAATGTCCTCGAACCTGAACGAGAAGAGGTCCGTCACGTCCGGGTTGAGCACGACCCGCGGCAGCGGCCGGGGCTCGCGCGTCAGCTGCAGGCGGGCCTGCTCGAGATGGTTGAGGTAGAGGTGGGTGTCGCCGAAGGAGTGGATGAAGTCCCCCGGCACGAGCCCGGTGACGTGCGCCACCATCTGCGTCAGCAGGGCGTAGGAGGCGATGTTGAACGGCACGCCGAGGAAGACGTCGGCCGAGCGCTGGTACATCTGGCAGGAGAGCCGGCCGTCGGCGACGTAGAACTGGAACAGGAGGTGGCACGGCGGCAGCGCCATCGCCGGCACGTCGGCCGGGTTCCACGCCGAGACGATCAGCCGGCGCGAATCAGGGTTCTTGCGGATCGCCTCCACCACGTCGGCCATCTGGTCGATGACGCGCCCGTCGGGTGCCGCCCACGAGCGCCACTGCCGGCCGTAGACGGGCCCGAGCTCGCCGCGCGCGTCCGCCCACTCGTCCCAGATCGTCACGCCGTGGTCGTTGAGGTAGGCGATGTTGGTGTCGCCAGCGAGGAACCACAGGAGCTCGTGCACCACCGACTTCAGGTGCACCCGCTTCGTCGTCACGAGCGGGAAGCCGTCCGACAGGTCGAAGCGCAGCTGGCGGCCGAATACCGACAGCGTGCCGGTGCCGGTGCGGTCGCGCTTCTCGGTGCCGCTGTCGAGAATGTCGCGCACGAGATCGAGATAGGCCCGCATCGAGACAATCCTTCGCACGCCGGCGCGGGACTTCCGCCTGGTCTTTCCCAGTACGACCCGAGAAGACGCCTCCGTGTCCGGCGGTCAAGGCTCGGGCCGCAGGGGTCCACACCAAAATCTCGGCCGGCGGCCAGCAGCGACCGCCGGTGAGTCGCATCCCGGCCGGTGCTTTGGCAGACTAGGAACAGTGAGCGGCCGAATGGAAGAGGGCGAGCCTTGAAAGACCCGTCCCGCGTCTTCCGTCCGACCCGCCGCGCCGTCGCGGCCGGCCTCGCCGCTACGGGCGCGGGCGCCCTCGCCGGCACTCGGCCCGCTCGCGCAGCCTTCGCCGACGACGTCGCGGCGCTCGCCCCGGCGCTGGCCGAGCTCATCGATGAGCATCGCGTCCCCGGCCTCGCCCTCGCCCTCTTCGACGCCGGCGGCATCGCGACGGTGACGGCCGGTGTCCGCCGCGCCGGCGAGCCTGAGCCGGTGACGCCAGCCACCGTCTTCCAGGCCTGCTCGATCTCGAAGACGCTCGCCGCCGTCACCACGCTCGCCGTCGTCGAGACCGGCGCCGTCGATCTCGACGCCGACGTCCGTCCATACCTGCGCTCGTGGACCCTGCCGCCCGACCGCTTCGGCGGCCGCACTGTCACGCTCCGCCGCCTGCTCGCCATGACCGCCGGCATCGGCGTGCCGGGCTTCCCCGGCTACGCCCCCGGCGCGCCGCTGCCGAGCCTCGTCGACATCCTGAACGGCCAGCCTCCGGCCAACACGCCGGCGGTGACGATCGTGCAGGCCCCCGGCCGCGGCTACCTCTATTCCGGCGGCGGCTACGAGATCGTCGAGGCGGTGCTCGCCGACGCCGTCGGCATCCCCTATGGGCGCCTGGTCCCCGGCCTCGTCATCGGCCCGGCGCAGATGGGCGGATCGACGCTCGACCAGCCGCTCGTCGTGGCGCGTGAGCCGGACCTCGCCTCCGGCCATCTCGTCGACGGCACGCCGCTCGCTCCTGGCGCACAGGTGATGCCCGAACTCGCCGCCGCCGGCCTGTGGTCGACGCCCGCCGACCTCGCCCGCCTCGCCGTGGCGCTGTGCGACGCCCTCCGGGGCGCACCGCGGCCGCTGCTCCGGCCCGATCTCGTGCGCGAGATGATGACGCCGGTCGACGGCACCGGCTACGGCCTCGGCGGCGCGGTCTCCGGCAGCGGCGACGCCCTGGTCTTCCACAAGGGTGGCCACAATCTCGGCTTCCACTGCCACCTCGTCCTCGCCCCCGCCTTGGGGCGCGGCGGCGTGGTGATGACGAACTCGGAGAACGGCGAGGCCCTCATCGCCCGCCTCCTGCCGCTTCTCGCTGCCCGTTACGCCTGGCCGCCGCTGCCGGATCTGGCGGAGTGACTGGGCCTCACTCCGCCGGCGCCGGATGCGCGGGCGGCGCTGCTGCCGCGTGGCCAGTCCCGTCCGCAGGACCGGCCGGCGCCGCCGGCGCCGCCGGTGTGCCGCGCTTCGGCTTCGGCGCCTTCCAGGCGATCAGGCGGTAGAACATCGGGATGAAGAAGATCGCCAGGAAAGTCGCCGCCAGCATGCCGCCGATGACGCCGGTGCCGATCGAGTGGCGGCTCGCCGAGCCGGCGCCGGTGGAGATCGCCAGCGGCACGCAGCCGAGGATGAAGGCGACCGAGGTCATGATGATCGGCCGGAAGCGCAGCCGCGCCGCGGCGAGCGCCGCATCCGACGCCGACATCCCCTCGCGTCGCTTGATGATGGCGAACTCGACGATGAGGATGGCGTTCTTCGCCGCGAGCACGATCAGCGTCACGAGGCCGATCTGGAAGTAGACGTCGTTGTCGAGCCCGCGCAGCCAGATCGCCGCGAGCGCGCCGACGAGGGCGAACGGCACCGCCAGGATCACCGCGAACGGCAGCGACCAGCGCTCGTACTGCGCGGCGAGGATCAGGAACACCATGATGATGGCGAACAGGAAGGCCTGGCTGCCGGTGCCGGCCGCCTCCGTCTCCTGGTAGGCCGAGGTTACCCAGCCGAGCGCGAAGCCGGTGCCGAGCACCTCGCGCGCCACCTCCTCCATCGCCGCGATCGCCTGGCCCGACGAATAGCCGGGCGCCGGACCGCCGAGGATCTTGGCGGCCGGGAACAGGTTGAAGCGGGTCACCGTGTCCGGCCCGATGGTGCGGTGGACCGTCACCAGCGTGTCAATCGGGATCATGCTGCCCAAGTCGGAGCGCACGAACACCTGCTTGAGGTCCTCCGGCCGCTCACGGAAGGCGGCTTCCGCCTGCAGGTTCACACGGTAGTTGCGGCCGTAGAGGGTGAAGTCGTTGACGTAGAGACTGCCGAAGGTCGACTGCTTCGCCTCGAAGATCGAGGCGATCGGCACGCCGAGCGCCTTCGCCTTCTCGCGGTCGACATCGAGGCGGTATTGCGGGATCTCGGTCGAGAAGGTGGTGTTGAGGCCGGTGAGTTCCGGCCGCTTCGCCGCGGCGGCGATCAGTTCCTGCACCTTGCCGGCGAGCGCCTGAGAGCCGGCGCCGGAGCGATCCTGCACGTACCCCTCGAAGCCGCCAGTGGTCGACATGCCGGAGATCGGCGGCGGGTTGAAGGCGAGGATGAAGCCGTCGCGGATCGACGAGCCGATGCCCATCGCCTGATAGGCGATCGACTGCGAGTCCTGCCCCGGCCCCATCCGCTCCGACCAGTCGGTGAGCGGCACGAACGACACGCCGGCGTTCGACTTCTGCCCGAAGGTGAGGATGTCGAAGCCGGCGAAGGTGATGATGTCGGCGACCGTCGGCTGCTGCATCATCGCCTCCGAGAAGGCGGTGGTGGCCCGCTCGGTGCGCTCCAGCGAGGCGGCCGGCGGCAGGAAGGCGGCGGTGATGATGTAGCCCTGGTCCTCGTTCGGCACGAGCGAGGACGGAATCTTCGAGAACAGGCTCCAGCCGACATAGAGCATGCCGGCGAACAGGAGCACGCCGACGAACGCCCGCTTCAGGAAGAAGCGCACGCCGGCGACGTAGCCGCGCGTCGCCCAGTCGAACGCCCGGTTGAACAGGCGGAACGGCAGTGCCGGCCGGTCGTGGCCGGGCTTCAGGATGAGCGCGCACATCGCCGGCGTCAGCGTCAGCGCGACGATGCCGGAGATCGTCACCGAGACGGCGATGGTGACGGCGAACTGCTTGTACATCTCGCCGGCGAGGCCGCCCATGAAGGCGACCGGGATGAACACCGCGCAGAGCACGAGCACGATGGCGATGACCGGCCCCTGCACCTCCTCCATCGCCTTGATCGCCGCCTCGCGCGGCGGCAGCCCCTCACTCGCCATGATGCGCTCGACGTTCTCGAGCACGACGATGGCGTCGTCGACGACGATGCCGATGGCGAGCACCAGCCCGAACAAGGTCAGGAGGTTGATCGAGAACCCCAGCACGTACATGCCGGCGAAGGTGCCGATGATCGACACCGGCACCGCCAGCAGCGGGATCAGCGTCGCCCGCACCTTCTGCAGGAACGCGAAGACGACGAGCACGACGAGGATCATCGCCTCGATGAAGGTCTTGATGACCTCCTCGATCGAGATCTCGACGAACTTCGTCGTGTCGTAGGGCATCGCCCAGCCGATGCCGGCCGGGAAGCGCTCGGCGAGCTCGGCCATGCGGACGCGCACCGCCTCGGCGGTGTCGAGGGCGTTGGCGCCCGGCTGCATGAAGATGCCGATGGCGATGGTCGGCTTGCCGTTGTAGGTGGCCTCGAAGCCGTAATCGATGGCGCCGAGCTCGACGCGCGCGACGTCCTTGATGCGCAGCATCGAGCCGTTGACGTCCGAGCGCAGGATGATGTCCTCGAACGCCTTGGCGTCGGGCAGGCGGCCGGTGGTGGTGACGATGTAGGTGAAGGCGCGCCCGCCCGGCGACGGCTCGTCGTTGAAGCGTCCGGCGGCGAACTGGGAATTCTGCTCGCGGATGGCGTCCGCGACGTCGCTCGGCGTCAGCTCGTACTGCGCGAGCTTGTCCGGCCGGAGCCAGATCCGCATCGAGTAGTCCTTGGCGCCGAAGATCTGGGCATCGCCGACGCCCTGCACGCGCTTCAGCTCGTCGACGACGTTGAGGAGGGCGTAGTTCGAGACGAAGATCGGCCCGTAGTTGCCATCCTGCGAGTACATCGTGATGACGCTGAGGATCGAGCTCGACTGCTTGGAGACGGTGACGCCCGTCTGCTGCACCTCGCTCGGCAGAACCGCCAGCGCGCGCTGGGCGCGGTTGTTGACGTTGATCGTCGCCTGATCCGGGTCGGTGCCGATCTCGAAGGTCACGGTCGCCGTCATCTGGCCGTTCGCGAGGCTCGCGGACTCCAGATAGATCATGTCGTCGACGCCGTTGATCTGCTGCTCGAGCGGCGCGGCGACCGTGTCGGCGACCGTCTGCGGGCTCGCGCCGGCATAGCTCGCCGTCACCTGCACCTGCGGCGGCACGATGTCGGGGTACTGCGCGATCGGCAGCGCCCGCATCGACACGAGGCCGGCGATGACGATGACGATCGACAGGACCGCCGCAAAGACCGGGCGGTCGATGAAGAAACGCGGTGTCACTGGACGGTCTCGGTGTTGGCGGCCGCCTCGGCCTTCTTGACGGGCGCGTCGCCGGCGGGCGCGGAGACGGCGGCGGGCGCGTCGAGGGTGACGGGGGCACCCGGGCGCACCTTGATGACGCCCTCGGTGATGATGCGGTCGCCGCTCGCGAGCCCCTTCTCGACGATCCAGCCGCCCTCGACCTCACGGCCGAGTTCGATCGGCTTCAGCGCCGCCTTGCTCTCCGCGTCGACGGCGTAGACGTACGGCCCCTGCGGGCCCTGCATCACCGCCGCCTGCGGAACGACGAGCGCCTCCTTCAGCGTCACGCCCTTGACGACGACGCGCACGAACTGGCCAGGCAAAAGCTTGAGATCGGGGTTGGGCACCACCGCACGGGCGCGGATCGTGCCGGTCTGCTGGTCGATCGTCGCGTCGGTGAAGGTGATCGTGCCTTCCTTGTCGTAGACCGAGCCGTCGCCGAACTCGATCCCCGCCTTCAGCGCGCCGTCGGCGGGCCGGTCGGCGCGGCCTGAGTCCCAAAGCGCCCTGAGTTCGCCGAGCTCGCGGTCGGTGAAGGAGAAGTTCACGTAGGCCGGGTCGAGCTGGTGGATGCGGGTGAGCAGGCTGTTGTCGGCGGTGGTGCCGACGAGGCTGCCCTGGTCCATGGTGTCGAGGCTGGTGGTGCCCGAGATCGGCGCGTTCACCGTCGTGTAGCCGAGGTCGAGCTCGGCGGTCTGGACCTGGGCCTGGGCGGCGGCGACGAGCGCCTTCGACAGGGCGACGTCGGCGGTGGCATCATCGAAGGCCTTCTCGGTGCCGGACTTGCGCCTGAGCAGCTCCTGCGCGCGCTCGAGATCCTTCTCGCGCCGCTCCAGCGTCGCCTGTTCCTGCTGCAGCTGCGCCTGCACCCGCGCCAGCGTCGCCTCGTAGGGCGCCGGATCGATGCGGTAGAGGAGCTGGCCCTCCTTCACCGGCTCGCCCTCGGTGAAGTTGCGGCTGAGCAGGATGCCGGACACGCGCGCCCGCACCTCGACGTTGCGGTAGGCGGAGATGCGGCCCGCATATTCGAGGGCGATCTGCACCGGTTGCGTCTCGAGGGTGACGGTCGTCACGTTCGGCGGCGGCGGCGCTCCGCCCTGGGCGAGCGCGGCGGTGGCGCCAAACGTCGCGGACAGCACCACGGCAGCGCACCAGGTGCGACAAACAACAGGAGCCAGCATCGGTTTATCCAAGGATTTTCACCGACCGTCGCGCCCGGCACGGGGGTGTGGCGCGATGGCGGTCGACGATCGTTCGGCGGTCGTTTATATACGTGTTGACACGTATGTAAAGCTGGTGACGCTCGAGAAATGGTGCGACGCACAAAGGAAGACGCCGCGCGCACGCGGACGGCGATCCTCGACGCCGCCGAGACGCTGTTCTTCGATCAGGGCGTCGGCCGGACGTCGCTAAACGAGATCGGTGCACGCGCCGGCGTCACGCGCGGCGCCGTCTACTGGCACTTCAAGTCGAAGGGCGAGCTGATCAGCGCCCTGTTCGAGCGCATCCGCCTGCCGCAGGAGGACATGGTCGAGCGCGCCGTCGCCGAGCGCCACCCCGACCCTCTGTCGATCATCGAGGCCGCCACCCGCGGCGCGATCGAGCTCATCGGCACCGATCCGCAGCGCCGCCGCGTCTTCGCCATCCTGTTCCATCGCTGCGAGGCCGTCGACGACATCGGCGCCGCCCTCTGCCGCCAGGACGCCGCCAAGCAGCGCATGCGCTGCGCGCTGGCCGACGGCTTTGCCCTCGCCGAGACCGCCGGGCGGCTGTCGCCAACGTGGACAGCCGCCGTCGCCGCGCGGACGCTGAACGCGACCGTCACCGGCCTCATTTCCGAATGGCTGAAGGACCTGGAAGGCCACGACCTCGTCGCCGAGGCGACGCCCGTGCTCGACCAGCTGTTCGCCGCCTTCCGGGGCTCGGCGGCGGCCGCACCGTCGGAAGCGCACGCGCCGTCCACGGCGACAGGCGATGTCGCCGGGCACGGCCGGCATCGCTCAGCGCTGGTCCTGCCGACCGCCTGACGGGACGGCGCCGCCGCCGGGCAGCGCGGGATGGCGTTCCTCTGCGATCACGCGAGGACCAGGAGATCTACTGGGCTGGCTGCTCGGGCGGGAGAACCGCAGGCGGACGTCGCGCGGTCTTCTCAGCTGGATGGATCGCCGAAGGGCGGGTGTGTCCGCGCTCTTCGGCCGACCTGCGGACAGCGACCGGCGGAGGCCGCGGCCCTGGCATCGTGGCGGCCGGCCGACACGATGCGTGCCGACCGAGGCGTGCCGACCGAGGCGTGCCGGGGGCGCCCGCGACGACGGCCCCGGCAGCTTGGCGATCGAGAGGCGTGTCAGGGAGTCTGCGGCTCGGCATGCTGGGCGGTCGCAGCGCGCCTGCGAACGGAAATCTCCTTCAGCATCGCGTCATTCACCTTTTCGAGGGGACGGCCCCGCAGACAGCCCGGGCCGTACGGGAACTCGTAGTTCAGGTGATAATGATACATGAACCGCTTCTTCCCATCCCAATCCACGACCCCGAAATGACCATGGCATTCATCGAGATCGGCATTGGTCACGACTTTGCCACCTGCCGACAGTGGTCCGTATATGCCGAATCCGTCGAGCGCGTAGCCGAAGAGTGGTGAATGCCGCCAGGGCTTACCCTGGTCCGGAAAACATTTCCACGACCATCCGTGATAATGATATTCTTTGTCATACGGATGGCCGAAGCAAATATCGGTCGGCAGCGCTGCAATCGGATCGACCCACCCCTCTCCGAGAGCGATGTTAGCATGCCAGACCACACCGGTTTGTGTCGCCACACCAGAGACCAGTTGATTGATACAGGTCGGCTTGTCATGATACTTCGGATTTCTGGGGATCGTGATGTCGAGATCGTAGGCGGCAATCGGTATCCGGTCAGCCGTAAAGTAGGGAGAATCGGCAATCGCCGACTCGTAGTAGGGATAGGCGGCCGTTCCCTTGCGAACCGGAAATTCTCCGGTGACGTGGTTTGGCAGTCCGTTACCGATGAAGCGGCGCGTGTTCCCCTTCAGCACTTGCTTGAAGCGATGATTTTCCCACCGGACTCGCCCCTCCACATAGGGGATTTCCGAAATGACGACATTCAGGCCATGGACCCACGGGCTGTCGGTTTCCGAGAAGACCGGTGGCTTGCCGCCGTTGAACTGCGTCAGTTCATCGATGCAGAGGTATTGCAGACCTCTCCCCGGCCTGTTGGTTGGCGTTCCCGCCGCCACGGTCTTGAAGACCTGGGTCCAGTTGCCCTGAGGCTCTGCGGTGGGATCATGGCTCAGCGCCGGCTGCACGACGCCCGTCGTGCAGGCGACCGCGACCATGCAGGCGACTAGGCCAAAGCGTTTTCCCCTGGCGGCTTTCCCCAGCATGGTCGGACATGCCCTCTGCTTGTCTCGCGGATGAGTTCCATCCAATGGCAGACGGTAGACAGGCCCTTCCGGTTGCTCAAGCATCCGCGGCTCGGAGATTGCTCCAAAACAGACCGCTATCCGTGAGTATTCAGACCATATTCGACGGTATTTGCCACTGAAGCTGGCCGGAGTGCACGCAAGTCTGCTCGCACAACGGATGACCGCCGATGGGAAAACATCCACCCCGGCGGATAAGCGGGACTCCTTGCCAGCGGTACGAAGCCCGCACGGAACGACTTCGAGCACGACCTTCCGACTGGGTCTTCAGACCCTCAGATCGCCTTCCGCGACGATCACGGCGTGGCCGCCGATCCGCACGGCCTTCAGTGCGCCGGCGTCGACCTCGAGCTCGAGCCGGATCAGCGACGGTCGCCCCATCTCGAGGCCCTGCTCGACCGGCAGGACATGGCGGCCGTCGGTCGGCTCGTCGAAACGCTGCACGACGCCGGCGAAGGCCGCCACGGCGGAGCCCGTCGCCGGGTCCTCGTCGATGCCGAACTCGGGCGCGAACATGCGGGCGTGGAAGGCCGCGTCGTGCTTCACGGTCTCGCGGCAGTAGACGAACACTGAGCCCGGCCGGCCACCGGAGAAGGCGCTCGCCCACAGTTCGCGGATGGGACGGGCGCGGGCGATGACCTCGAGGTCGTGCACCGGCACGAAGGTGAACGGCACCCCCGCCTCGTAGGCGGTCGGCACGTGGTTCTCGAAGCCGATCTCGCGAGGCAGCAGGCCGAGGGCGGCGGCGACCGTGTCCTTGTCGAGGGCGGTGGCGATCTCAGCCGGCTTGCGCGGCACGTCGAACTCGGCGTAGCCGGCCGCACCGGGGTGGAGGACGACGCCGCAGCGGACCGGGCCGACGCCCTCCTCCAGCACGATCATCGCGTCGCACTGGCCGGCGACGCCGCCGAGCTTGTGGGTGGCGAGCAGCACGGCGGTACCGACGGTCGGATGGCCGGCGAAGGGCAGTTCCCGCGCCGGCGTGAAGATGCGCACCTTGGCGGTGTGGCCGATGCCCGTCGGCGGCAGCACGAACACCGTCTCCGACAGGTTGAAGGCGCGGGCGATCTGCTGCATCCGCTCGCCCGACAGGCCCTCGGAGTCGAGCACGACGGCAAGGCCGTTGCCGGAAAGCGCGGTGTCGGTGAAGACGTCGAGGACGGCGTAGCGGCGGGCCATTCGGGTTTCCGATCCGTCGGGTGTCACGGGATGCGCGCCAGCGCGGCGCGGGTGTAGGCCGGCACGACCGCCGGATCAAGCGAGGCGCCGGGGCGGACCACCGCGACGCCGGCGAGTTCCGGGTCCGGATCGGCGGCGAGGAAGGCGTTCACCCGAGCCGCGAGCTGCTCTGCCGGCTCGGGGAAGCGCAGCACGCCGACGACGGCGAAGTAGGGGTGGTCGTCGACGAGGATGAGGGTGTCGTCGAGTTGCGCCTCCGAGGCAGAAAGCCCCGTCTCTTCCGCCATTTCGCGGACGATCGAACCGACGATGTCGACGGCGCCCTCTGTCGTGACGTCCTCCTCGTCGGGGGTGCCGCCGGGGAACTTCACCTCGCCGGCGCCGGCCGTTTTCGGTCCCATCCGCCCGAGTACGACACCGCCGTCGGACCCGACGATCGCCGCCGCGCCGAACAGGTTGTACGCGTCCAGGCCGGTGTCCGGGTGGGCGATGAGAGTGGTGAGGGAGGAGTAGCGGGTGCGGTAGGCGGTGGCCGTCAGTGACGGGCCGTCGATGCGCGGTCGCGAGAACAGCAGGATCGGCCCGTCGAAGAGCGCCGGATTGCGGGCTTTCGCCGCCGCGAAGGTGGCGGCGATGCGCGCCTGTTCGCGGACGGAAAAGTCAAGCGGATCAACGCTCAAGGTGATGTCGAGGCGGGTCGCCGCGGCGGTCGGTGGAAGACGGTGCACGGTGGCGGCTCCGTTCGGCGTGGTTCACGGGCGTTTCATGGGCCCGCTGAGGTGTTTCACAGGCGGTTTCACGGTCCGAGCAGATGGCGAACCACCGCCCGCGTCGTCGCTGGCACGCTCCGCGGGTCGAGGTCGGCGACGGTGCGGATCACCACGACGTCGGACAGTTCCGGCTCCGGATCGGCGGCGAGGAAGCGGCGGATCTGCGCGGCGAGGTCGTCCGCACCGTCGGGAAAGCGGTGCACGGCGACGACCACGGCCCGCGGGTGATCGCGGACGACGAGCGCCTCGACGGTCGCAACCGGGGCCGAAAGCCCTGTTTCCTCAAGCAGTTCGCGCGCGGCCGTGGCGACGAGATCGACCGTGCCGTCGGCTGTGACGTCCGTCGGGTCCGGCGTGCCACCGACGAGATAGGTGCGGCCGGCGTTGGCGGTGTGGGCGCCCATGGTGCCGAGGATCACCGCGCCGTCGCCGGCCACGATCGCCGCGGCGGCCGACAGATGGGTGAGGCCATCGACCGGATAGCCCCAGTCGCGCCAGGCGAGGAAGGCGGAGAACGGGATCGGCCGAAGCGTCGCCGCGAGCCGGCCGCCGTCGACCGTCAGGTCCTCGGCGATCAGCACGGTGCCGTCGAACAGCGCCGGCTTCGCCGCCACCGATCGTGACCAATGATCTGTGATCATGGTTCTCTGCGCCGCGACGAAGGCCGGCGTCCCGTCGCGGAAGACGAGGGCGCTCGCCGCGAGGGGCTCGACCGTCGGGGGCGCGGTGGTCGCGGTCGGGTTCATCGCGGCGACATCCTGGGCGCGATCACGGCCGCACGATGACCTTGCCCTTGACCGCCCGGGCGGCGATCGCCTCCAGCGCCGCCGGTACCTCGTCGAGGCCGACGACGCGGTCGATGTGCGGCTTGATCTTTCCCTCGGCCACCCAGGCGTGGATGCGCTCCATCGAACGCGCGTGGCCAGCCGGATCGCGCCTCACCGCCTCGCCGAAGAACACGCCGCGCAGGTCGCAGTTTTTCAGGAGCAGGAGGTTGAGGGGGATCTTCGGGATGTCGCCGGCGGCGAAGCCGATGACGAGGTGGCGGCCGAGCCAGGCGATCGCCCGGAGCGCGGCCTCCGAATAGGCGCCGCCGACCGGGTCGTAGATCACGTCGACGCCACGGCCGCCGGTGAGGTCCTTCAGCCGCGCCTTCAGGTCCTCGCGCTCGTAGTCGACGACCGCGTCGGCGCCGCAGTCGCGGGCGAAGGCGAGCTTGTCGGCGCCGGCGGCGCAGGCGATCACCGTCGCCCCCATCACCTTGCCGATCTCCACCGCCGCCTGGCCGACGCCGCCGGAGGCGCCGAGCACGGCGAGCGTCTCGCAGGGGCGCAGGTTCGCCCGTTCGTCGAGCGCCAGGATCGTCGTGCCGTAGGTGATGGTGAGCCCGGCGGCGACCTCGAGCGGGACACCGTCCGGTACCTTGGCGAGACTCGCCGCCTTCGCCACGACCATCTCGCGGCAGCAGCCCCAGCCGAGGTGGCCACTGACGCGGTCGCCGACGGCAAGCGTCTCTACCCCCTCCCCCACCGCGGCAACGGTGCCGGCCATCTCCGCGCCGGGCGAGAACGGCCGCTCGGGCTTGAACTGGTAGCGGTCGCGGATGATCAGGGTGTCAAGGAAGTTGAGGCCGACGGCGGCCACCGCCACGACGACCTCGCCCGGCCCGGCGACCGGCCCGGCAACGTCGGCGACGACGAGGCTCGCCGGAGGCCCCGGCTCGCGACTGAGAACGGCCCGCATGGAAGTCCTCCGGATGAGGTCAGGCGGCGGCTTGCCTAGTCGACGTCGATCGCCGCGTCGGTTTCGAGCTGTTTGCGCAGGCGGCCGAAGGCGAGGCGGATGCGGGACTTGACGGTGCCGAGCGGCAGGCCCTCGCGGGTGGCGATCTCGCTGTGGGAAAGGCCGTCGAAGAAGGCGAGCCGGACCAGCGCGAGCTGGTCCGGCGGCAGCAATGCCATGGCGACGCGAACCTTGTCCTCGCGGGTGCGGGCATCGATGCCGTCGTCGGGCGCCGGCACCCCGGACGGCTGCAGCGCCGGATCCTCGGCGTCGATGAGGGCGCTGCGGTCGTGGCGCAAGAGGTCGATGCGGCGGTTGCGGGCGATCCGGTAGAGCCAGGTGGCGACGGAGGACTTGGTGCGGTCGAACAGGGCGGCCTTGCGCCACAGCACGACCATCACCTCCTGGGCGATCTCCTCGGCCACGGCGGCGTCGGCCCCCATCCGCCGGAGGTGGGCGTTGAGGCGCGGCGCGAAGTGATCGAAAAGCGCGACGAAGGCGGCGCGGTCGCGATGCTGCGCCACCCGCTCCACCAAACTCGCGAAGCGATCCCCATCGGAGCCACCGGCCGAGCCGGAAACGTACGCCACTGTTCTTCGCCGTCCGTTCCAAGCCAAACCGGCTCCACACGCGTGCCGGCGAATCCGAAGGCAATCCGAAAGCAGGCCGATACGCAAGGCCGGACATACGGACGGGACGCGACGGCGGATTTCCGGCACGAGGCCGCGCCCGCCGCGGCGTGCCGCTGTCACACTCTCGCCCAGATTTTCCCGCCAGCGTTCGACCACTTTCGGGGACGACGAAAGACCGGCTCGCCGGAACGATCGGACATATGCTGCACCTGTATGCCGGCCTATCGCGCACCGGGAGCGCCTGGGCGGCGGGACCTCACGATGGTCGCGGATTCCGGACCGTCAACGGTTCCGTAACGCTACGCGGTGCTTTATCAAGCGCGACGCCGCCGGAACACAGCGTGGACCCGGCGGCGGGCAGGAACACTGAGCGGCAGGAGACGATGCACTTACGTACGTTGACCTTCACGGTGCTCGCGAGCCTCGCCGCGGTGGGCCCGGTCTTCGCACAGGCCACGACCGGCCGAGAGCCCGCGCTCATCAAGCAGACCAACGACTGGTCGTCCTTCTCGCACGGCGAAGGTCCCGGCAAGGTCTGCTTCGCGATGACCACGCCGAAGGCGAAGACGCCGCCGAACCTCAACCACGGCGACGTGTTCTTCTTCGTCTCGAACCGGCCTGGCGAGGGCGTGCGCAACGAGCCGAGCATCCTCGTCGGCTATCCGTTCCAGGACGGCTCGCGCGTCACCGTCGACATCGACGGCCAGAAATTCACGCTGTTCACCAAGGGTGACGGCGCCTGGGTCGAGAACGCCGCCCAGGAGGCGCCGCTGGTCGCGGCGATGAAGAAGGGCAAGACGATGAGCGTCGCCGGGACGTCCGGCCGCGGCAACCCGACCGGCTACACCTTCTCGCTCTCGGGCATCTCCGCCTCGGTCGGCGATATCGACAAGGCCTGCCCCTGATCGACGCATGAGGACGCGGACCGCGGCGGTGGCAGGCGGCGCCTCGATCCACTAGATTGAGACGAGGCGTTGCCCCGTCGCAGAGACCAAGGAGCGCCCCGGCCAGTCCGGGGCGTTGCCGTTTCGGGCCGCGCGGCCCAAAGAGCCGGACCGGAATCATGACCGTCGTTCTCGACGCCACCCGCCAGACGACCGCCGCCGCCGAGGCTCGCCCGACGCCCACGCCCATCGTCGCCGCAGTCGCCCGCGCGGCTGAAAGGCCGTCGCTGATCGGGCTCGAGCGGCCGGCGCTCGCGAGCGCGCTCGTCGCGGCCGGCGTGGCGGAACGGCAGGCGCGGATGCGCGCCAACCAGATCTGGCAGTGGCTGTACCACTATGGCGTCACCGACTTCGCGGCGATGACCAACGTCGGCAAGGACCTCCGGGCCCTGCTCGCGGAGCGCTTCACGATCGCCCGGCCGGAGATCGTCGAGGAACAGGTCTCCTCCGACGGCACCCGCAAGTGGCTCTTGCGCTTCCCCCCGCGCGGTGCCGGCCGGCCGGTCGAGGTGGAGACGGTCTACATCCCCGAGGTCGGCCGCGGCACCTTATGCGTCTCGAGCCAGGTCGGCTGCACGCTCACCTGCTCGTTTTGCCACACCGGCACGCAGACGCTGGTGCGCAACCTCACGGCCGAGGAGATCGTCGCGCAGGTGCTCGTCGCCCGCGACCGCCTTGGCGACCACCCCGGCGGCCGCACGCCGCACGGCGCGATGGTGCCGACGGAGGGCAGCCGGCTCGTCTCCAACATCGTCATGATGGGCATGGGCGAGCCGCTCTACAATTTCGACGAGGTGAAGACGGCGCTGATGATCGCCTCCGACGGCGAGGGCATCGCGCTGTCGCGCCGCCGCATCACGCTGTCGACCTCGGGCGTGGTGCCGATGATCGCGCGGGCCGGCGCCGAGATCGGCGTGTCGCTGGCGGTGTCGCTGCACGCGGCGAACGATCAGACGCGCGACGTGCTGGTGCCGCTCAACAAGAAGTACCCGATCGCAGAGCTGCTCGACGCCTGCCGGCGCTATCCGGGGCTGTCTAACGCGCGGCGGATCACCTTCGAGTACGTCATGCTGAAGGGCGTCAACGACTCACCGGCCGACGCCCGCGCTCTGGTGCGGCTGCTCAAGGGCATCCCGGCGAAGATCAACCTGATCCCGTTCAACCCGTGGCCGGGCTCGGGCTACGAATGCTCGGACTGGGAGACGATCGAGGCGTTCGCCGACATCGTCAACGAGGCCGGCTACGCCTCGCCGATCCGCACGCCGCGCGGCCGTGACATCCTCGCCGCCTGCGGCCAGCTGAAGTCGGAGAGCCAGCGCATGCGCGCCCGCGAGCGCCTGGCACTCGAGGCGATGGTGGCGGGCAGCGACGACGACTGAGGCGGCGCTTCTTCGCCGCGTTCACTCGTCCTTCGGCGGCTCCGGCAGGGCGTGGCGCTGCATCAGCGGGATCTGGGCGAAGGCGAAGGCGAGCGTCAGCGGCATCACGCCGAAAACCTTGAAGTTCACCCACGCGTCGGTGGAGAACATCCGCCAGACCACCTCGTTCAGCACCGCCAGCACGATGAAGAACAGCCCCCAGCGCAGCGTCAGCTTGCGCCAGCCCTCGGCGTCGAGCTTGACCACCTCGTCGAAGACGTAGCCGAGCAGCGGCTTGCCGAAAGCGAGGCCGCCGAGGAGGACGACGGCGAACATCAGGTTGATGACCGTCGGCTTCAGCTTGATGAAGAGCTCGTCCTGGAGGGCGAGCGTCAGCCCACCGAACACCAGCACCAGGACGCCCGAGATCAGTGGCATCACCGGCACGCGGCGCACCATCGCGTAGGAGATCGACAGCGACACCACGGTCGCCACCATGAAGGCGGCGGTAGCGGTGAAGAGATCGAAGCGGGCGTTGGCGAAGAAGAAGATGCCGAGCGGGCCGAGCTCTAGGGCGAGCTTCAGGAGCGGCGGCAGATGGCGGCGCGGCACCGGGGCGGCAGGGCCGGTGGCCGGTGGATACTGGGTGGCCCGCGGGGCTTGGGCCGGATCGGTGGACAAGACGGCGCGATCCTCGGTCTGGTGTCATTCGAGACTGTGGTGACATGCGCGTCGGGGGCGCCGCGATCAAGCCCCATTCTGCCGCAAGCTTCCCCCGTCGGGCGTCGGGCGGCGTGACGATGGCGGATTGCGCCGGCCGGCGCGGCGTTGGAAAAGAGGGCGCGGGCGGGCGGCGGGGCCGAATCGTCGGCGGTGCCGCAGCAGCGAGGGACGCCATGACGAGCGGAGCACGCGACGAGACCGGGGCGTTGCAGCCCGGATGACGCTGCCGATCGTCATCACGGCCGTCGCGGTCCTGCTCGTCATCATCGCGCTGATCCAGCCGCTCGCCGGGCGCCTCAGCCTGCCGCCGTCGGTGCTGCTCGCCGCCGTCGGCATCCTGATCGGCGCCGGTGCGACCTACCTGCTGTTCACGCCGCTGACCGACACCTTCAACGAGGTGGCACGGGCGTTCGTCGACCTGCCGGTCAGTTCCGAGACCTTCCTCTACGTCTTCCTGCCGGCGCTGCTGTTCCAGACCTCGCTGTCGCTCGACGTCCGGCGGATGGCCGAGGACGCGGCACCCGTGCTGCTGCTCGCCGTCGTGGCGGTGCTGCTCGCCACCATCTTCATCGGCTATTCGGTCGCCTGGGCGTCGGGCCAGCCGCTCGTCGTCTGCCTGCTGCTCGGTGCCATCGTCGCCACCACCGACCCGGTCGCGGTCGTCGGCATCTTTCGCGAGCTCGGTGCGCCGGCGAGGCTGACGCGGCTCGTCGAGGGCGAGAGCCTGCTGAACGACGCCGCCGCCATCACCCTGTTCGTGCTGCTCCTCGACCTGCTGATCTCCGGCCGCGCCACGAGCTTCCCGGAAGCGGTGATGGCGTTCTCCGTGAAGGGCATCGGCGGCGCGGTGGTCGGCTACGTCGCCGGCCGCGTCACCGCCTCGCTGTTCCGCGTCGTCCGCGACTTCCCGGCGGCGATCGTCACGGTCAGCGTGGCGCTGCCCTATCTCGTCTTTATCGGCTGCGAGGAACTGCACCTGTCCGGCGTAGTCGGAGTGGTGGGCGCCGGCATCGCCGTCAACCTCAACGGCCCGACGCGCGTGCCGCCGGACGCCTGGCGCTATCTGCGCGAGATCTGGGAACAGCTCGAGTTCTGGGCCGCGTCGCTGATCTTCGTGCTCGCCGCGCTGCTGGTGCCACGCCTGCTCGGCGACGTCGAGCTGTGGGAGGTGCTACCGCTCGTCGTGCTGATCGCCGCCGCCTTCACCTCCCGGGCCCTGACGCTGTTCGGGCTGCTGCCGCTCCTGACGCTCGTCAAGCTGTCAGCCGAGGTTGACGACAAGTTCAAGGTCGTCATCCTGTGGGGCGGCCTGCGCGGGGCGGTGACGCTGGCGCTCGCGCTCGCGGTAACCGAGAACCCGCTGGTGCCGCCGGAGGTCAAGCGCTTCATCGCCACCACGGCGGCGGGCTTCACGCTGTTCACCCTGCTTGTCAGCGGCACCACGCTCCGGCCGCTGATCGGCATCCTGAAGCTTGACCAGCTGTCGCCGTTCGACCGGGCGCAGCGCGACAGCGGCCTCGCGCTGGCGCTGCGCAACGTGCGGGATTCGGTGAAGCGGACGGCGGAATCGACGGAGATGCCGGCGCCGCTCGCCGACGACGTCATCGGCCGCTACGACACCCGCATCGCCGAGGTGCTGGAGCGCGTCGGCGCAGACGACGACGTGCTCGACCGCGACCGCATCACCTTCGCCCTCGTCTCCCTCGCCGACCGCGAGCGTGCGCTGCTGCAGCAGCATTTCCGCCGCCGCACGGTGTCGGTGCGCATCATCGAGCAGTTGCTCGCCGAGACCGGGCAGTTGCGCGAGCGGGCGCGCGCCGGCGGCCGCGTCGAGTACAACCGCGCGTCGCGGCGGATGATCGGCTACTCGATCGGCTTCCGCATCGCGCTCCGCCTGCACCGCTACCTGCGCATCGACAGCTTCCTGGTGGAGGCGCTCGCCGACCGGTTCGAGCGTCTGCTGGTACAGCGCATCGTGCTTGGCGAACTGGTGCCGTTCGTCGGCGACCGCATCGCCCCGGTATTCGGCCACCGCGTCGCCGAGATCGTCGAGGACATCCTGACGCAGCGCCGCGAGGCGACGCGGCGCGCCCTCGACGCCCTCGAGCTGCAGTATCCGGACTATTCGCTCGAGCTCGAGCGGCGCTTCCTGACGCGAACCGGCCTCAGGCGCGAGGAGCTCGAATACGAGACGCTGTTCGCCGACCGGCTGATCAACGCCGAGGTGCTGAACGACCTGCAGCGCGACATCTCGCACGCGCGCGCCGCCACCGAGACACGGCCGCGCCTCGACCTGCGCCTCAATACCCAGGAACTGGTCAGCCACTTCCCGCTCTTCCAGAACCTCAACGACAAGCAGATCGCGCAGGTGACGCGCCTGCTCAGGCCACGCTTCGCGGTGCCGGGCGAGCGGCTGATCCGGCGCGGCGAGCGCGGCGACGCCGTCTACTTCGTCTCCTCCGGCGCGGTGGAGGTGTCGACCGCCACCGGCCCGATCCGCCTCGGCCGTGGCGACTTCATCGGCGAGCTCGCCATCCTCACCGGCGCCCGCCGTAATGCCGACGTCACGGCGATCGCCTATTGCCAGCTGCTCGTGCTGGAGGCCGACGAGTTCAAGGCGCTGATCGCCCGCAACCCCGACATCGCCGCCGAGGTCGACCGCGTCGCGGCGATCCGCCTCGGCCGCATCATGGCACGGCCGGGCGACGACATCGGGGATGCCGAGGCCGAGCCGAGCGACGCCGCGGCGGCGGCCGACGCCCATCTCGAGGTACGGCCGCGACCGGCCGAGCCGCCGGCGGCGGAGGCGTCGACGGTTGGCGAGGCAACGGCGACCGAGACGGTGGCGGCAACGGCCGTCGCCGAGCCGGTCGCCGCCCCTGCCCCGGTCGCCCCGGTGACGCCGCCGATCGTCGTGGCGGACGCGGCAGAGCCGGGCGCAGGGAACGAGAGTGTGACGGCCGGTACGACGCCGGACAACGAAGTGGCGCCCGGCGCGTTCAGCGACGGGAAAGCCCGAGACGGAGAGACGAGATGACCATCGATGTCGTGACGCTGCAGCCCCTCCTCGCCATCGTGATCGGTGTGCTGATCCTGATCGTGCCGCGCATCCTCAACTATGCGGTGGCGGCCTACCTCATCATCACGGGCGTGCTCGGCCTCTGGCCGAACCTCCTGCACGGACTGAACTAGCTTCGCCCCACGGGCGCCGGCGCGGCCCGGGTGTACCTGCTCTGGCACCTGCTGCGGATCGGCCTCGGCTATGTCGTCGGGACCGCCGTGGCGGCGGTGGTGTTCGCCGCCGGCGCCGGGCCGTGGAATGACGGCGGCCGTCACCAGCTCGTGCGGATCACCGGCGAAGCCCAGCTGTGGCTGGGCGAGACGGGCGGCCGCCTCGCCGTCGGACTGGTGCAACTTTTCGTGACGGGATTTCCGACAGCGGGGTTCGTCGTCGTTTGGGCCGCCGCGGTGATCGCCGCCGAGATCTGGTCGCTGCGCCCGCTCCTCGCCTGGCTCGCCGTCGGCGGGCTGGCGGGGGTGGCGCTCGTGGTGCCGGACGGCCTCGCGGTGACCAGGTCAGCGCCGCCGGAAGACGCCCTGCTCGCGGCCCTCGCGGCCGGGTTTGCGTCTGGCTTCATCTATTGGCTGATCGCCGGCCGGCGGTCCGGCGACTGGCGGCGGGCGCTGCCGCCGGCGGCGTGAGCCGGCGCAAAGGCGTCTCCGAGCGGGCTCAGGCGCGGGCCAGCAGCAGGCGGGCGGCGAAACCGCCCATGACGCCGGCGAACAGCCAGTCGATGGCGCGGGCGAGGCGGCGCGAGCCGCGCAGGGTCGCCGAGACGCGGCCGGCGGCGAGGATCATCGCCAACGTGATCGGCGTCGACACGACGATCATCGTCAGCCCGAGGAAGAGGAACGTGCCGCTCGCCGCCGGGTCGCCGGCGGTGACGAACTGCGGCAGGAAGGTCGCGAAGAAGACGATGACCTTCGGGTTGAGGAGGTTCACCGTCAGCGCCTTCACGTAGATGCGCGTCAGGCGCTCGGGCGCGGCGCCGGCGACGGGCCGCGACAGGGCGTTGCCCTTCCAGACGGACTCGAAGGCGAGCCACAGCAGATAGGCCGCCCCGACGATCTTCAGGACGAGGAAGGCGGTGGCGGAGGCGGCGAGCAGGGCGGCGAGCCCCGCCGCCACCAGCACGGTGTGGACGAGAAGGCCCGTCATGCAGCCGGCGAAGGCGGCAAAACCCGCCCGCGGCGACTGCGTCACCGCCTTGCCGAGGAAGAACGCCATGTCCGGCCCGGGCGTCAGGGTGACGGCGACGCAGGCGAGCACGAAGGCGGCGAGCACCGGCAGGTCGGGAACGTAGGCGAGGGCGGACATCGGCGGCTCCGGAGGCGGCGGACGCCGGCCTGTCTGCGCCCGCCCCGGCCAGCCGTCAATCGGCGCGACGGGTGACGAAGACCGCCGAGCGGAACGTCATCACCACCTCGCCGTGCTGGTTGGTGACGGTGTTGTCGAAGTGCGCCACCGCCCAGCCGGGGCGGGAGGCGAGTGGCCGGCCGTCCTGGGGCGTGGTGGCGAAGAACAGCGTGTCGCCCGGCCGCACCGGCCGCGGCAGGCGCATGTTCTCGAAGCCCGGCGAGGGTCCGAGCCGGCCGGGCACGCCGCCGGCGGCGCGGATCTCGTCGGCGAGCCGGTCGACCCGCTCGACGAGGGCGCGCATGAACAGCGACGCGGTGTGCCAGGCCGAGGCGACGAGGCCGCCGAAGTGGCTCTTCGCAGCAGCCTCCGCGTCGACGTGGAAGGGCTGCGGGTCGAACTCGCGGCCGAAGGCGACGATCTCCTCGGCGGAAACGGTGGCCGAGCCGATCTCGACGGTGTGGCCGAACGGGATGTCCTCGAAGACCCACATCAGGCGGCTCTCTCGCGCGTCGCGCAGAGCGCGGTGGCGCGCATCTCGAGCACCCGCGTGCCGTGTTGGTTGTCGAGGTGGATGACGATCGACAGGAGCCCCATGTCCGGCCGGGTCTTCGAGACGCGCTTGCCGACGGCGATGAAGGTGCCGGTCAGGGTGTCGCCCGGGCGGACGGGGGCGAACCAGTCGAGCTGCTCGATGCCGGGCGAGCCCATCGAGGCCATGCCGGCGAGGAGCCCGTCGACATAGAGCCGCATCATCAGTGACGCCGTGTGCCACCCCGAGGCGGCGAGGCCGCGCAGTGGCGTGGCGCGGGCCGCCTCCTCGTCGAGGTGGAAGGGCTGCGGATCATAGAGACGCGCGAAGGCGACGATCTCCTCGGCCGTGATCGTCCGGCTGCCCAGCGGCAGGCTGCGGCCGAGCTCGATGTCCTCGTAGTAGAGCAGGTCGGCGGCCATCGGCGCTGGTCAGGTGTTGAACTTGAAGAGCAGTACGTCGCCGTCGGCGACGACGTATTCCTTGCCCTCGTCACGCGCCTTGCCGGCCTCCTTGGCGGCGACCTCGCCACCAAGGCCGACGTAGTCGTCGAAGGCGATGGTCTGGGCGCGGATGAAGCCACGCTCGAAATCGCTGTGGATGACGCCCGCCGCCCCCGGCGCCTTGGTGCCACGGGTGATCGTCCAGGCCCGCGCCTCCTTCGGTCCCACCGTGAAGTAGGTGACGAGGCCGAGGAGCTCGTAGCCGGCGCGGATCAGCCGGTCGAGGCCGGGCTGCTCGAGGCCGAGGGTCTCCAGGAAGTCCTTCTGCTCGTCCGGCGGCAATTGCGCGATCTCCGCCTCGATCGCCGCCGAGATGACGACGCAGCCGGCGCCCTGGGCCTTGGCCATTCCGGCGACCCGCTCCGACAAGGCGTTGCCGGAGGCGGCCGACGCCTCGTCGACGTTGCAGACGTAGAGCACGGGTTTGGCGGTGAGGAGGTTGAGCATCTCGAAGGTGCGCCGTTCCTCCGGCGCGAGCTTGACCAGACGCGCCGGCTTGCCTTCGCGCAGCAGCACGAGGGCCCGGTCCATCAGGTCCACCTGCGCCTTCACCTCCTTGTCGGCGACCCGCTTGCGCAGCGGAACGACGCGGCGCTCGAGGCTGTCGAGGTCGGAGAGCATCAGCTCGGTCTCGACCGTCTCGGCATCGGCGACCGGGTCGATCCTGTTTTCGACGTGGGTGACGTCGCCGTCCTCGAAGCAGCGCAGGACATGGGCGACGGCGTCGACCTCGCGGATGTTGGCGAGGAACTGGTTGCCGAGCCCCTCCCCCTTCGAGGCGCCGCGCACGAGCCCGGCGATGTCGACGAAGGTGAGACGGGTCGGCACGATCTGCTGGGACTTGCCGATGCGGGCGAGGGTGTCGAGGCGCGGATCGGGGACGGCGACCTCGCCGGTGTTCGGCTCGATCGTGCAGAACGGATAGTTCGCGGCCTGCGCCGCCGCCGTCTTGGTCAGCGCATTGAAGAGCGTCGACTTGCCGACGTTCGGCAGGCCGACGATGCCGCATTTGAAACCCATCGAGCGAAGTCCTTCGGGCGGAGCGGTTGCGCGGGAACAGAGCGCGCCGTCAACGGTTCGATCGGTCAGCGACGAGCGACCGCGCGCTCTCTTGGCTGGCCCCGCCGGGCCGGTCAAGGGACAAGACGTCTCGCGCCCACAGCGATGCAAGCATCGCGGTGTCCACGGGTGAAAAAGCCGGGCAGCTGGTGGAACGAACACCCTCAGTCGACGTTCTTGAGGCAGACCGAAGCGGTAAGTTCGGCGACGAAAAAAGCCGCTTCGGGCACCGGATTCCGTAAATACTGAAAGGGAGTTCCACCATGCGCAACGTTCTTCTTCGCTCGACGTCTGTCGCCGTTCTTGGCTTCGGCCTCGCCACGGCGCCGCTCGCCTTCGCCCAGGACACGATGCAGCAGACGACGCCGCCCGCCGCGACGACGACCGCGCCGACGACCGGCACCGCTCCCGATCCGAACACGACGGTTCCGGAGCAGATGGACACCAGCACCACCGCGCCGATGGACGCGCCGATGGGATCGACGGACGCGACCAACCCGGCCGCCACCGACACGATGGGCACCGCCTCGACCGCCACGACGATGGACGGCGAGCGCGTGACGATCGTCGGCGGCACCCAGCCGATGGGCACGGTCCTCGCCACCGATCTGCAGGGTGAGCCGGTCGAGAACATCCGCGGCGAGGATCTCGCCACCCTCGATGACTTCGTCATCGACGAGCAGGGCCGCGTCGTTGGCGCCGTGGTGAGCTTCGGCGGCTTCCTCGGCATGGGCGAGAAGTCGGTGCTGCTGCCCTGGGACGACCTGGAGATCGACGGCACGGACGCGTCCGTCACGCTGGCGATGACCGAGGAGCAGATCGAGGCGCTGCCGGCCTTCGAGGCGGTAGAGCGCCAGGCGAGCGGCGAGGTCGACACGAACGCGACGGGCACCGGTACGACGCGGGCTCCGGCTTCGACGACCGCCCCGGTCACCACCCAGTAACGTGGGACTTCGGGCCGCGTAGTCGTCGCCTGGTACCGAGTTCGCGACGACCCTACGAGATCCGGCGCCAGGCCGGGCCGAGCGATCGGCCCGGCCTTGTCGCGTCCGGGCGACGCGACGGCGGAGCGACGTTTGAGAGCACAGCGACGCGGCAGCGGACCGCATTACTCGCCGCGGACGAGCTTCGCCAAAGCGGCAAAGGGCCCCTTGCCTGTCGGGTCCGGTTTCCCAGCCGCAGCGGACTGCGACGCCTCGTGCGCAGGCTCCTGCTTGGCGTCGGCGGCGGGCTGCGCAGCCGCGGCGGCGCCTGCTGGCGCTGCGGACCCGGCCGCACCGCTCGCACCACTGTCCTTGCGACTGTCCGCGCGCGCTGGCAGCTTCGGCATCTTGTCCGGGCGCGGCTCGCCAC
This sequence comes from Pseudoxanthobacter soli DSM 19599, assembly GCA_945898215.1. Lineage (GTDB taxonomy): Bacteria > Pseudomonadota > Alphaproteobacteria > Rhizobiales > Segnochrobactraceae > CAMDHY01. The sequence continues at coordinate 40,447 of CAMDHY010000021.1, forward strand.
CGTCCGGCTTCGGCGGCGACAGCGCGAGGTGCAGGCGGTTGGCGAAGGTCGGGTCCTTGCCCTCGGCGAGCAGCGGCGCCTCGACGGCGATGGCGTCGAGCAGCGGATCGAGCCAGGCCGCGTCCGCCTTGGCGAAATCGTGCAGCACATAGGTGTGCACCATCGCCTTGTCGCCGGGATGGCCGATGCCGATGCGCAGCCGCCGGTAGGCGTCGCCGATGTGGGCGGTGAGGGAACGCAGGCCGTTGTGGCCGCCGTGGCCGCCGCCGACCTTGAGGCGCACCTTGCCGGGTGGCAGGTCGAGCTCGTCGTGGATGACCACGACGTCGGCCGGCGCGAGCTTGTGGAAGCGGGCGATCTCGCCGACCGAGCGGCCGGATTCGTTCATGTAGGTGAGCGGCTTGACCAGGATGGTGCGCTCGCCGCCGAGCGTGCCCTCGGCGATCTCGGCGGAGAATTTCTGCCGCCAGGGGCCGAAGCCGTGGCGCCGGTGCACCGCATCGACGGCGAGGAAGCCGACATTGTGGCGGTTCAGCGCATAGCGCGGGCCGGGATTGCCGAGGCCGACGAGCAGGAACACGCGCAGTCTCCTCGCGAGGTACCCCGAGCCGTGGCCGGGCGGCACGAGGGGCGCCGCCGGGGGAGCAGCCGGCGACGCCATCGGGCGCCGCCGGCGGTCGGGTCGAAGACCGCTGGACGAGGCGTCAAGCCGTCGTGGCGGCTGCGGCCTCTTCTGCCGCTTCTTCCGCCGTAAGGGCGGCAGGCGCAACGATCGTGGCGATCGTGAAGTCACGGTCGCGGATCGTCGGGGTGACGCCGTCGGGCAGCTTCACCGCCGAGATGTGCACGGAATCGCCGATGTCGAGGCCGGTGAGGTCGACCTCGATGCTGGCCGGGATGGCATCGGCCGGGCACTCAAGCTCGACCTCGTGGCGGACGATGTTGAGGGCGCCGCCGCGCTTCAGGCCGGGGGAGGCCGCCTCGTTGAGGAAGTGCACAGGCACCTCGACCGCGATTGTGACACCGGCGGTGATGCGCAGGAAGTCGACGTGGATGAGCTGATCGCGCACCGGGTCGACCTGGTAGTCGCGCGGCAGCACGCGGATCTTCTCGCCACCGACGTCGATGGTCGCGACCGTCGTCAGGAAGCCGCCGCCGAGCAGCTTCAGCGACAGCTCCTTGTTCGGCAGCGCGATCGGCAGGGCGGCCTTGCCGTCGCCGTAGATGACGGCGGGAATCTTGTGTTCGCGACGCAGTGCACGAGCGGCCCCCTTACCAACCCGATCGCGCACCGTGGCCACGAGCTCATAGGTCTGAGCCATTGGGTCACTCCGGTTGCTTGAGTTGTCCGCCGGGGGCACCTCGCCCTCCGACGCGAACGGGCCGCCCAAGGCGGCCCGCCTTCGATCCGGACGGCCACGCCGCCCGGTGGCCCGCCTCCAGGGGTGCGGGACCGGGGCGGCTTATAATCCACGCGGGCCGGGGCGACAAGGCGGCGCGCGGTTGCGGCCGCAGGATGCGCCTCAATCCGGCGTCTTCACCAGCATCGAGTTCTTCGAGACCATCAGCGACGAGGTGTCGACGGCCTCGAAGGCGGAGGCCGGGATCTGCTTCAGCTCGTCCATCATGTCGTTCTTCCAGCGCGTGTCGGACGTGCCCTGGAAGTACCAGGGCGAGCCGTTGTCGGCGAGCACGAGGCCGTATGTCTTCATGGCGCGCAGCACGGCTTGCGTATCCTTGCGCAGGCTCTTGGAGATCTTGAACGAGGCCTTGAGGCGAAAGCGGGCGCCCATCGGCGGGAAGTCGGCGTCGGAGACGGAGCCTGCCTGGTGGCGCGCCGGCCAGAGGTAGCTCTTGTCGCTGACGTCGGTGGTGAAGCGGATGGCGTGGTCGACCTTGCCGGCCGCCACCTCCTCGTAGCGCAGGAGCAGCGGCAGGATCGGAAGGCCGGCGGCATCCGCCGAGGTCCAGCCGTCCTTGCGCAGCTTGTCGCTGTTGAGATCCCACACCGCGCCCGAGCCGGCCGACCACTTGTTCTTCTTCTTCGACGTCGCCCAGGTCTCGTAGAGGGTGCAGCTGTCGCGGTCGACGACCACCGTGTGGCGGTCGCCCTCCTTGTACTGGCCGCCCTCAACCTTGGTGTCGCCGCCGAGCGGATAGCGGACGCGGTCGCTCTGCGATGCGTAGAAAAACTTCACCTCGACGCGCTTGTGATCCCCGTCGACGACGGTGATCGGAATGCCGTAGGGCACCGAGATCTCGCCGAAGGAGGGGCCGAAGTCCGGGTGGAGGTTCACATCGGACGACATGTTCTCCATCCAGGCATCGCTGCGCTTGTGCACCGGCAGCGTGCTGACGTCGGCCTGGAACCAGTTGTCGGGCGGGAAGAACGGGCAGTCGGTGCCGGGAACGGTGGAGGCGGCGAGAGCAGGCCCGGCGGCGGCGAGCATCAGGCCGGCGGCGGCGATCGTGGCGCCGAACACCGTGGCGGCGCAGCTGGCGGGCAGCGAGAGGGCGCGCCGACGGCGCGGCCGGCGGGCGGCGATTTCGGTCTCGGGCGACATCTCGGTTGCTCCCCCGACCGGCGGCGGGACCCATGTCCCTCGCAATGCACCGGCCGCTCACGCGGAGCGCCCCGCAATCATTGGCGTCCGCGCCACGGACACTAGCCGAGCAGCGCGACGGTGGCGCTCACTCTTGCGTGACCGGGCGTGATGCGGCGCGAGCGGCGATCCTCGGTCGGAGTGCCGCGTTAGGCGTCGAGGAGCTCGGTGAGGCTCGCGATGGTGCGGTCGGCGACGATGCCGGGCGACGGCGGGTTGGGCACCCCGGTCTTCACCAGCACGGTGCCGAGGCCGGCACGGCGGCCGGCGAGGATGTCGGTGGCGAGTTGGTCGCCAATCATCACGGTCGCCGACGCGGGGGTGCCGATACGGGCGAGCGCGTCGAGCAGCATGTGCGGCTCGGGCTTGCCGACGATGAGGCTCTCGGCGTCCGGCGCGGCGGTGCGGAAGGCGGCCAGCAGCGCGCCGACGCACGGATCGAATCCGGTGTCGGAGGGCGTCACCGGATCGGGATTGGTGCCGACGAGGAAGGCGCCGCGGAGGAGCGCCCGGACGCCGGTCGTCAGCTTGGCGAAGTCGAAGGTGTCGTCGTGGCCGACCACCACGGCGGCGACATCGGTGGTGGTGCGCTCGAGCCCGGCGGCGTCGAGCGCTTCGAACAGCGCGTCGTTGCCGATGGCGTAGACGCGGCCGCCGCGGCCGAGACGGTGGGCGAGGAGGTCGGCCGTGGCGGTGACCACCGGCACCACCCAGGCCTCCTCCACCGGGATGCCGAGGCCGGCGATCTTGGCGGCGAAGGCAGCGGCCGACTTCGTCGAGTTGTTGGTGACGAAGGCATAGGGGATGCCGCGCGCGTGCCAGGCGCGGAAGGCCTCGACGGCTCCCGGAACGGCGGCGGCGCCGCGATAGACGACGCCGTCGAGGTCGGAGACGACGCCGAGGATCGGCGGCAGCGGGGCGGGTGCGGTCACGGTGCGTCCTCGCTCTCACGGGCCGCGGCCGCGGCGATGGAGGAAGCATAGAGAGGGCGGCGCGGCGGCCGGAATGGCCGACCTTCCTGATACTCGTTGCCGAGGGGCCACAGGCCGCCCCTGCGCCGGCCACGCTGAGCAACGGAATCGTGGACGGGCAGGAATTCTGGCCGGGAGGGGTTCCGATAGAATTCGTCGAAGGCAGGCCGCTCGGGGAGGAAAACCGGCGGCCGCCGATCCGACGCGCGGGCGGAACTGTCCGCGCAAAGGTCGCGAGCCGGCCCGGCGGGGCGGACGGCGATGCGGGCCGACGACGGCCCGGAGTCGTGCCGATGCGCGAGCGTTCTTCTTGCAAGGGGAAGTGGCAGATGATTTCCAGGCGGACTTTGATGCAGGGGACGCTCGCCGGCGCTGGCGCGTTCGGCATCGGGCGGCTCAATCCCGACTTTCTGTTCTCCTCGGCCTGCGCGCAGGAGGCCAAGACCCTGCGCTTCCTCGCCGCCGAGGCGCTGACGGGAAACTGGGACCCGACCACCCACACGAACCTCGGCCAGCTGATCGCCGAGGGCTTCATGTTCGGCTATCTGACGCGCGCGCCGATGCGCCCGGAGAACCCGACCGAGCTGATCTTCGAGCTCGCGACGTCGCTCGAATCGATCGACGACTACACCCTCGAGGCGAAGCTGCGGCCCGGCGTGAAGTTCCACGACGGCACGCCGTTCACCGCCGCCGACGTCAAGGCGACCTATGAATACGGCTGCCAGCCGGACCGTCCGGCGCAGTGGTATCCGGGCCAGGTGAAGGTCGAGGTGATCGACGACCTCACCTGCCACATCAAGACCGGCGACTTCGGCTATCCGGCGGCGCTCTACTACTACCTGTCGTCGTTCCTGCCGATCATGTCGGCGAAGGACGTGGCCAACAAGGCGGCGCTGTCGGCGAAGCCGAACGGCACCGGCCCCTTCCGCTTCGTCCAGCAGAAGGGCGATTCCACCTTCATGGAGGCGAACCCGGACTTCTACCTCGGCAAGTCGCCGATCCCGGCGGTGGAGTACCGCTATGTCGGTGACACCACCACCCGCACGCTGGCGCTGCTCAACGGCGAGGCCGACATCATCGAGCGCCTCGAGCAGGAGCAGGTCGACACCATCGAGAAGGACGACCGCTTCGAGATCAACCGGGCGGTGTCGGTGGAGAACAAGTACCTGTTCTTCCGCTGCTCGAAGCCGCCCTTCGACGACGTGCGCATCCGCCAGGCGGCCTGCCACGCCATCGACCGCAGCGTCATCCTCGACGTGCTCGGCGTCTCCGGCACCTATTCGAAGGCACACATCTCGCCGGTGAAGTTCGGCTACACCGAGGTCGACAACTATCCGGAGTTCGACCCGGAGAAGTGCCAGGCGCTGCTCGCCGAGGCCGGCTTCCCGAAGGGCGAGGGCCTGCCCGAGCTCACCTACTACGTGTCCGTCGGCTTCTATCCGAAGACGAAGGAATACGGCGAGGTGATCACCGCAATGCTGCAGGAACAGGGCTTCCCGGTGAACCTGCAGGTGCTCGAGCTCGCCGCGTGGGGCAACCTGCTCTACGACAAGCCCGGCGGCGGCGAAGGCAACATGATCGACTGCGGATGGTGCACCGGCTCGCCGGAGCCCGACCTCGTGCTGCGCACGCACTTCCACTCGTCGTCGAAGCGCATCTGCGGCATCGTCGATCCGGAGATCGACGCGGTGCTCGACAAGGAGCGCAACGCCGGCACGGTCAACGAGCGTCAGGACATCCTGCAGAAGGAGACGCTGCCGATGATCGCCCAGAAGGCGCCGGCGCTGGCGCTGTTCACCTCGGTGTTCATCCATGCGTACCGCAAGGAGCTCGAGGGCATGTACATCTACCCGAACGGCATGATGGACGCGAACAAGGCGACCCTCGGCTGACCGCTTCGACCGAGATGATCGGCGGGCGGAGCCGGAGGACTCCCGCAGGGTGGGGGCCGAGCCCCCACCGCCGCCCCGCGAACCCGGGCCGCCTTCGGGCGGCCCGCATTCCGCAAGAAACGGAGCCGCAAACCGGCCCGATGCGACCGATGGCGTAGGGGCCGCAGCGGCATGTACTTCCTCGAGTTCCTCCTGAAGCGGATCGCCCAGGGCTTCGTCATCATCTTCCTGACGTCGCTCCTGATCTTCACGCTCCTGCGCGTCGTGCCGGGCGACCCGGTGCGCCTCATCGTCGGCGGCATGGCGCCCGACAACGTCGTCGAGGAAGTGGCGACGAAGATGGGTCTGCGCGACCCGATCATCGTCCAGTACGGCCGCTACATGTGGGGCCTGCTGCACGGCGACCTCGGCCAGTCCTACCTGCGCCCGAAGAGCGGCATGATCGCCACCGGCGGCGAATACGTCGATCCGAGCCGGGCCGACATGGCCTCGGTGGGCGAACTGATCCTCGAGCGCGTGCCCCTCACCTTGCAGCTCGCCGGCGTGTCGCTGGTCTTCGCCTGCCTGATCGCCTTCCCGATCGGCATCGCCGGCGGCCTCAGACCGAACGGCTGGCCGGGCGTGCTCGCCTTTGCCACACAGTCGCTGTTCGTCTCGATCCCGAACTTCTGGCTGGCGATCATCCTGATCCTGCTGCTCTCGGTGCAGCTCGGCTGGCTGCCGGCGCTCGGCTACCGGGGCTTCGCCTACGTCATCCTGCCGGCGATCGTGCTCGCGGTGGAGATCGCGCCCTTCCTGATCCGGACGCTGACCGTCTCGCTCGGCGAGATCATGCAGAGCCACTTCATCGACGAGGCGCGGGTGCGCGGCCTGCCGAAGCGGCGCATCGTCTACGGCCACGCGCTCCGCAACGCCGCCGTGCCGCTGGCGAATCTGCTCGGCATCCAGCTGTCGAGCCTGATCGGCGGCGTGCTCGTGGTCGAATACATCTTCGACTATCCGGGCCTCGGCCACCTCACCGTCAATTCCGTCGTCGGCCGCGACTTCCCGACCATCCAGGGGATCGCCATCACGACGAGCGCGGTGTTCGTCTTCGTCAACATCATCGTCGACCTGATCTCCTATTCGATCGACCCGCGCGTGGAGCTCTGAGCGATGGTTGACACCATGGCAGCCATCGGCCCGGACGAGCTCGGCTCGAAACGCGTCGAGGGCTCGATCGCCCGCCAGATCCTCGGCACCGCCTGGCGCTCAACCGGCTTCCGCATCGGCTTCACGGTGTTCGTGCTGCTCTTGCTCGCCTCGGCGATCGTGCCGGAGATCTCGCCCTACGAGGCGACGAAGATGAACATGAAGGCGCGCTTCCTGCCGCCTTTGTTCCTCGGCGAGAAGTGGGAGTGGGGTCACCCGCTCGGCACCGACCAGCTCGGTCGCGACATGCTGCTGCGCTGCCTCGTGGGCTTGCGCTACTCGCTGTTCATCGGCGTCACCACCGTCGCCCTGATGTTCATCGTCGGCTGCGGCCTCGGCCTGCTCTCCGGCTTCAAGGGCCGCTGGTGGGACATGGCGATCATGCGCCTGACCGACGCGCAGCTGTCGATCCCGATGATCATTCTCGCGATCACCATCCTCGGCGTGTCGAAGCCGACGGTGCCGACGATCATCCTGGTGCTCGGGCTGTCGGGCTGGCCGCTCTATGCCCGCGTCGCCCGTTCGGCCGCCGTCGCCGAACGCGGCAAGGAATACGTGCGCGGCCTCAGGGTGGTCGGCGCCGGCGACTGGCGCATCCTGCTCCTGTTCGCCGCCCCCAACATCCTGCCGCCAATCGCCTTCGTGGCGGTGCTCGACATCGCCCGCATCATGATCTTCGAGGCGATCCTCGGCTTCCTCGGCCTCGGCATCCAGCCGCCGACGCCGAGCTTCGGCACGATCATCTCGGATGCCCGCAAGTACCTCATCAACGCCTGGTGGATCGCCACCAGCCCCGGCGTTTTCCTCGCCGTGGCGCTGACCTCGATCAACCTGATGGGGGCTGCGCTCGAGAAGGCGCGCAACAAGATCTACGGAGGCGCGTGATGGAGCGGTCGCAGATCATCGAGGTCTCCGACCTGTCGGTCGCTGCCGTCGGAGGCGGCGCGCCGATCCTCTCGGGCATCTCCTTCACCGTTGATTCGATGGAGTCCTACGGCGTCTACGGCGAGAGCGGCTCCGGCAAGACGGTGCTGAGCCGGGCGCTGGCGAACTGGCTGCCCAGCAGCCTCGCCTACACCGGCGGCCGCATCGCCTTTGCCGGCAAGGACATCCTGGACCCCCGCCAGGCGGTGGATTTCCGCGTCGGCCGCGACATCGCCTACATCGGCTCGAAGCCGCAGAGCGCGCTCGACCCGACGGTGCCGGTCGGGCCGCAGATCCTCGAGAAGCTGCTCGCCGTCCGCCCGAACCTGTCGCGCAAGGAAGCCACGGAGAAAATCATCCAGCTTCTCGCCGAGGTGCGCATCCCCTCCCCGCGCGAGCGCTTCCACGACTACCCCAACCGCTACTCCGGCGGCATGATGCAGCGCGCCATGATCGTCGACGCGCTCTGCGCCGACCCGGCCGTGCTGATCGCCGACAACGTGGTGCAGCCGCTCGACGTGACGATCGCGGCGCAGACCGTGCTGCTGCTGCGCGACCTCTGCGAGCGCCACAAGATGGCGCTGATCTTCCTCGCCTCCTCGCTCGCCTCGCTGGCGCAGATCGCCGAGCGGGTCGGCGTGCTGCACGAGGGGCGAATCGTCGAGGAGCAGCCGATCTCGGGCCTCCTGAAGACGCCGAAGACCGCCTACACGAAGCGCGTCATCGCCGAGGTGCCGCGCATCTGGACGGAGGGCGAGGCCGAGCGCCGGCCGACGCGGCCGAACGCCGAGCCGCTGATGCGCGTCATCGACGCCGAGCGCACCTACCTCGTGCGCCGGCGCGGCCACTTCAATTCCTACAACCGCGTGATGGCGGTGCGCGGCGTCACCTTCGACATCCGCCCCGGCGACAATTTCGGCATCGTCGGTGAATCCGGCTGCGGCAAGTCCACGCTGACGCGACTGCTCGCCTGGCTCGAGAAGCCCGACGCCGGCGAGATCCGGCTCGACGGCGTCTCGCTCGCCACCCTCTCCTCGCGCGAGCTTTTGGCGAAGCGGCGCGAGTTCCAGCTCCTGCTGCAGGATCCCTACAACAGTCTGCCGCCGCGCTCGCCCGTCGGACGGATGATCGCCGAGGGGCTGTTGCTGCGCGGCGAGCTGCCGAAGAAGGAGATCGAGGCGCGGGTGCGCAAGGCGATGGCGGAGGTCGGCCTCGCCGACGGGCTCTACCACGAGCTCCCGACGGCGCTGTCGACCGGCCAGCGCCAGCGCATCTCGATCGCCCGCGCGCTGGTGCTGGAGCCGAAGCTGCTCATCCTCGACGAGACGCTGTCCTCCCTCGACCAGGGCGAGCAGTCGAAGCTGCTCGAGCTGTTCGGCGAGCTGCAGGCGAAGAACGACCTCACCTACGTCTTCATTTCCCACGACCTCGCCATGGTGCGGAAGGTCTGCACGCGCATCGCGGTGATGTATCTGGGTGAGATCGTCGAGCTCGCCGACAACCACGACCTCTTCTTCGACCCGCAGCATCCCTACACGAAGGCACTGCTCTCGGCCGCGCCGACGCTGGAGGAGAAGCCCTTCGACGCGACGAAGTACCTGCTCGAAGGCGAGCCGCCGAGCCCGATCGACATCGCGCCCGGCTGCTCGTTCGCCTCCCGCTGCCCGTCCGCCTTCGGCCGCTGCCGGGTGGAGACACCGAAGCCGATCCCGACCCGCAGTGGTTTTGCGGCGTGCCACCTGTTTGATCCTGCGGAGAATGCGGCGGCGGCGGCTTAGGAAAACTTGTCCCTCCCCTGCTAGGGGGAGGGACAGACCGCAAAGCGGTCAGGGTGGGGCCCGTCAATCCGAACTCAAGTTT
>CAMDHY010000022.1 GCA_945898215.1 Pseudoxanthobacter soli DSM 19599
CGTCGCGCTCGGCTTCTCGCCCGGCGACATGCTCTACGAGCCGGTCGGCTGCGAGCGGTGCGCCGGCACCGGTTACATCGGCCGCCGCGCCGTCTTCGAGATCTTGCCGATCAGCGAGGCGATTCACAAACTGGTCGTCGAGGGTGCGAGCGAAAGGATGATCGAGGAGACGGCACGGCAGGAAGGCATGACGACACTGACCGAGGACGGCATCCGCAAGGTCCGCGAGGGGATGACGTCCTACGACGAGATCCTGCGCGTCACCGCGAGCCGCTGACGTGGGAGTCTACAGCTACAAGGCGCTCGACGCCGACGGGCGCTTCGTCTCCGGCGAACTGCAGTCGGACTCGGTGCCCGCCGCCGCCGCCCATCTCGTCGATCTCGGCTACATCCCGCTGGAGACGAAGGAGCGGGCCGCCTCGCGCGGCGCCGGCTGGCGGCGGTATCTGTCGATCGGCCGCCTGAACCCCAAAGAGGTGACGGTGCTGATCCGTGACCTTGCGCTGCTCCTGAAGGCGGGCCTGCCGCTCGACGACGCCCTGAAGCTCCTCGGCGACGACGTCAAGCCGGCGGCGTCACGCCTGCTCACCGACATCCGAACGGCGATCGGTTCCGGCTCCGGCTTCGCCGAGGCGCTTGCCGCCCATCCGGACACGATCCCAACGGAAGTGATCGCCATGGTCAGGGTCGCCGAGGCGGCCGGCGGGCTCGAAACGGTGCTCGAGGCCGTCGCGGACGACCGCGCCCGCCAGGAGCGCGTCGCCGCCAAGGTCTCGGGCGCGCTGCGCTACCCGGCCTTCCTGCTGATCGTCGCGGTCGCCGTTCTGGTGTTCTTCCTGCTGTTCGTCGTGCCGCAGTTCGCCGGCGTCATCGCCGACTTCGGCACCGAGCCCGATCCGTTCGTCTCCGTCGTGCTGGGCTTGTCGTCGTGGCTGACGGAGAACGGCGACCTCGTGCTCGGCGTGCTCGCCGGCGTGGCGCTGCTCCTGTTCGTGGCGCTGCGGACGCGTTCCCTGCGCAACCGGCTGGTGCGCGGCCTCGGCAAGCTGCCCGGCATCCGCGGCGTGGTGGAACTTCGTCGCACCGCCATCATCTGTCGCGGCCTCGGCACGCTGCTCGCGAACGGCGTGACGCTGACCGACGCCCTGAAAGTGATGGCCGACACAGCCGGCGCCGACGCCGAGCCGATATCGGTGGTGCTCGACAAGGTGCGGCGCGGCGGACGCCTCGTCGACTGCCTGACGGAAACTGCCCTCGTTCCGCCGCTGGCGGCGCGCATGCTACGGGTGGGTGAGGAATCGGGGGAACTCGCGACGGTGGCGCGGCGCTGCGCCGATTTCTACGAAGGCAAGCTCGGCGAGCGACTGGACCGGCTGGCGGCGATCGTCGGCCCGGCAGCGATCGTCGTCATCAGCGTCGTGGTCGGGTCACTCATCGTCTCGATCATGTCGACGCTGCTCAGCATCAACCAGATCGCGCTTTAGGGAGTGCCTATGCCGTTCCAGCGGACACCGGAAGTCGAAGCGAGCGTGACGTCGCCCACGGGAACCGTGGTCGCCGCGGCGCGCGCCGGCTTCACGCTCGTCGAGATGCTCGTCGTGCTCGTCATCATCGGCCTGATCATGGGCCTGGTGGGGCCGCGGGTGCTGAACTACCTCACCGACGCGCGCGAGAAGACGGCGCGGCTGCAGATCGAGAGCTTCTCGAACGCACTCGACCTCTTCTACATCGACGCCGGCCGCTACCCGACGTCGGCGGAAGGGCTCGCCGCGCTGTCGCAGCGGCCGCCGGGCATCGATGCCTGGAACGGTCCCTACGTGAAGGGCGGCAGCGTGCCCGCCGACCCATGGGGCAATCCTTACGTCTATCGCTCGCCCGGGCAGCACGGGAACTACGACATCGTCTCGCTCGGCGCCGACGGGCGCGACGGCGGTGAGGGGAGCAACGCCGACGTCACGTCCTGGACGCGCTGACCGCGACCCACCGGGGCACGACGCCGCGGATGCCGACGGTCGCACCGCCGGCCGGCGCAGCGGCTTCCTGCTGCTCGACATGGCGCTGGCGCTCGCCATCGTGCTGCTCGCCGCCGCCATCATCTGGCCAGCGATCCCGCGCGGCACGTCGTCGGCCGGGCTCGCCGCCACCGTCATGGACGTGGCGACGATGCTGCGCGCCGACCGCACCGGCGCGGTCCGCGACGGCCGCCGCGTCGGCACGGTGATCGACCTCGACGGGCGCACCGTCCGTGACGCCTCGGGGCGCACGGTCGAGGTGCCGCGCGACCTCGCCTTCGAGGTCACGACCGCGACGCCATGCTCGTTGGGTGACCGGCGCTACCAGATCACCTTCAACCCGGACGGCAGCTCCTGCGGCGGCGTCGTCCGGCTCGCCAAGGGCGGCCGGAGCTTCCGGATCCGCGTCAACTGGCTGACGGGATGGGTCGATGTGGTCGGACCCGAGCGGTCGTAGCCCGGCGCCCTCGCGGCGCGGCTTCACCCTCGTCGAGGTGATGGTCGCGCTGATCGTGGCGATCGTCATGACGGCCGCCCTCGTGCGCTTCTTCGCCGGCGTCCGCGGCGAGGCCGTGCGCCTGCGCGAGGAGGTCGATTCGTGGGCCGTCGCGCGCGCCGTCCTCGACGCGGTGCCGAGCGGCGCGGCGCTGGCGCCCGGCACCACCGTCGGCGCCGCCGGCGGCTACGCCTGGCAGCTCGAGGCGACGTCGATGGCGCAGCTGCTCGCCCCCGTGGCGCCGACAACGCTGGAGGCGCCAGCCGAGGATATCGCCCAGGACGAGGCGGCGACGCCGCCGCCGGTGCCGATGCGCCTGCGCGTCGTCGTCACCGGCCCGCGCGGCGGCTCTGTGCGGCTCGAGACGGTGCGGCTCGCCCGCGCCGGCGGAGACGGCGATGCGCCGTGAGCCCCCAGCCGATCGACGCCGCACTCCGGCGTCCGGGCGCGCGGGCTTCTCGCTGCTCGAGGTGCTCGTCGCCCTGGCGATCACCGTGCTGCTAGTGGTGACGTTCGCGCCCTTCGCGAGCCAGCTCATCCTCACCTGGGGGCGGGGGGCACGGACGGCCGAACTCGTCGACATGCTGACACGCGGCAACGACCGCCTCGCCCGCGACCTGTTGGCGGTGGTGCCGATGACGCTGACGCGCGGCGAGAAGACCACCATGATCTTCCGCGGCGGCCCGGGCTACCTCATGTTCGCCACCGCGACCGGCTTCGGCCCGGGCCGCGGCGGCATCGAGCTCGTCTCCGTGGGCATCGAGGCCGACGGCGCCGCCGGCCAGGCGATCGTCCGGCGCCGATCGCCGCTCCGCGACGCCGCGCCGGCGGCGAGCGGCTTCAAGGACCCGGTGACGCTGCTGACGGGGCCGTACCAGTACCGCTTCGACTATGTCGCCGCCGACGGCACCAAGGTCGGAGAGTGGCAGGACCGCCTCGACATGCCCGCCCGCGTCGAGCTGACGATCCTGACGCCGACCGGCCCGCTCTTGCCGCTGCCGCTGTCCTATTTCGTCCCGGCCGACCTCTCCGCCGCCTGCATCACCGACGAGCCGCCCGATTTCTGCGAGGCGGACGGCGAGGAGGAGACCGATCAGAACAGCGACGGTCAGGGCGGTGGGTCAGGAGGCCAGGATTGATGGCCGCTCGCCGCCACCTCGGGCCGCTCCAGCGTGCACCCGGCCCCCGCACGGGCTCGGCGCTGCTGGTGGTCCTCGTCATGCTGGGGATGATCGCCGTGCTCGCCGCCGTCGTCGGCCGGGTTGTCGGCGGTACCGCCCGTGACCTCTCCACGTCGGTCGCGAGCGAACGGGCCTTCGTCGCCGCCCGGGCCGGCCTCGAGCTCGCCGGCCTGATGCTGCGCTCGGGCGAGCTCGAGATGCTCGGCGCCGGCACCCGCACCGTCGCCCTCGACGGGGCGACCGTCACCATCGACGTCGTCAATGAGCGCGGCCGCATCGACCTCAATGGGGCACCCGAAGAGCTCTTCGCCGGCCTGTTCCGGGCGCTCGGCGAGGAGGGCGAGAGGGCGGACGCGATCGCTGCCCGCATCATCGACTGGCGCGACCCCGACGATGAGGTGCGGGCCGGCGGCGCCGAGGTGGGAGCCTACCGCGGCTCCGGGCTGGCGGCCCCGCGCAACGGACCCTTCGTCCACCCCCTCGAACTCGGCTCGGTGCTCGACGTTCCGCCGGCGCTGGTCCAGCGCGCGCTCCCCTACGTCACCGTCGGCAATCCGTTCGGGCTCGTCGACCCGTTCGTCGCCGATGCCGTCGTGCTGCAGGCGCTGCCCGGAACCTCCGCCTCGCGGATCGATTCCTTCCTGGAGGAACGCCAGACGGGGCTGCCGGACAGCGAGCTCGCCGTGGTGCAGCTCGGCGCCTCCGACGAGTATGTCAGCCAGGACCCGGCGCCGGGCTGGCGAGCGACGATCACGGTGACGCCGACGCGCGGCCGGCCGAGGCGGTTCGTCGCCCTGCTCGTCGACCGTGAAGACGACACGCGCCCCTACCGGGTGCTATACATGCTGGACGAGGTCCTCGCCGGCGACGGGCCTTGACGGGTCGGTGAGGTATGCGCGTCCGGACCTGGATCAACGGGTGGATCGACGGGCTGGCGGCGTTGCTGCTGGCCGCCGTCGGCATGTTCACCGGTGGCAAGCGCCTGACGCTGCGCCTCAATGACGGGCGCTGGGTGATCGGCGTGCCGGGCCGGGACGGCGACCGCCCGATCGCCTCGGCGACCCGCAGTCCGTCGGGCGAGGTCGAGCTGATGCCCGCCGGCGCCGAGAAGTCGCTCGCCGGCGGCCGCTTCGAGATCGCCGCGCCGCCGGGCGGGGTCGTCGTCCACCGTCTCGACCCGCTGCCGGCCGAAAGCCGGCCCTTCGTCGACGGCATTGTCCGCCACCAGCTCGACCGCTTCGTGCCGTGGCGGGCGGCCGACGTGATCTACGCCCTCGACATCGCGCCGGCGCCCGAGGGGCGCATCGCCGTCACCGTCACGGCGACGAGCCGGCGGGCGCTGGCGGCGCCGCTGGCGATCGCCGCCCGCTGCCGGGCGAAGAGCATCGCCGTCGTCGGGCCGGGCCCGGACGCGCGCCCGATCCCGGTGGCGCTCGGCGAGAGCGACGCCCGGACGTGGCGCCACGCCCGCACCGCCGCCGCCGGCATCCTCGCCGCCTTGACGCTGCTCGCCGCCGTCGACGCCGTCTGGTCGACGGTGCGCTGGTATGACCTCACCGGCCGCATCGCCGAGATCGACGCCGCCACCGCCGACCGCCGCGCCCTCCTGCGCAGCGCGGCGGACGCGGCCGGCCGCCCCTCGGGCCCGCCGACGACGCTCGACCAGCTGAAGCGCCAGAGCCCGATCGCCGTCGTCGTGATGGAGTCTTTGTCGCGCGTCCTGCCGGACGATGCCTACCTGTCCGATTTCCGGCTGGAGGACGGGCGCGTCCGCCTCATCGGCGTCTCCAAGTCCGTCGCCGACCTCGTGCCTCTGCTCGAGGGCTCCTCGGCGTTCGACGGCGCCTCGTTCTTCGCGCCGACCATCCGCATCGCCGCCGGCGACCGCTTCCACATCGAGGCCGCGGTCGTGCCGGAACTGGAGCCGGCGCCATGACCCCCGGCGACCGCGTGCCACGGGCGCAACTCGCCGCCGCCGGGATCGGCGTGCTGGTGCTCGTTCTCGTGCTGTCGAGCGTCGCGTGGATGGGCACGACTGTGCTCGGGGCCCTCGATGTCGAGGCCTCGACCAAGGCCGACATCCTGGAGACGTTGCGCCGACGGCCGCTGCCGACACGCGCCTCCGACGGCGGCGTCGCCATTCCCCCCGAGACCGCCCGCCTCGCCGGTGAGACCGAGGCGGTGGCGGCGAACGGCCTGCAGGAGATCGTCACCCGCGCCGTCGAGGACGCCGGCGGCGAGGTCGCGACGGCGGAGGTGGTGCGCATCGTCGACGGCATCGAGACGACGCGGCGGATCGTCGTCTCGATCGCCTTCGAGGGCGACATCGCCGCCGTGCAGCAGGCGCTGTTCACACTGGAGAGCGGCGTGCCGTTCGTCCTCGTCGACGCGCTGACGCTCGTGCCGACGGAAGCCGGCGGCCGCGTCGATGACGAGCGCCTGCGGGTCGGGCTGGTGGTCTCGGGCTTCTGGCGCGCCCCGGCGCCCGCAACCGCCGAGGTCTCGACGGCGCCGGAGGGCGGCACGTGACGGCGGTGTGGGCTCGCATCCTCGCCGCGGGGCTCGTTGTGGGCCTCGGCGCGATGCTCGGCTCGACGGGGCAGGGGCTCCGCGCCCAGAGCTTTGTCCTGGTCGACGCGTCCGGCGAGACCATTCCCGAGATCCAGCCGTCGGCCGATGCGCCGCGGCCGACGCCGTTCCCGTGGCTCACCCTCGACCTGCTCGCGGCGACCCGCGACCGGCCGCTGTTCTCACCGGACCGGCGCAGTGATGAGCCGGAGCCGGTGGCCGTCGAGGAGGAGCCCGAGCCGGAACCGGAGCCGGAGGTGGCCGCGGAGCCGGATGCGACGCCGCCGCAGGTCCGCCTCGCCGGTGTCGTTATCAGCGGCACGCTGCGCATCGCCATGCTGCACGACGAGGTCGAGGACGAGGTCGTGCGGCTGCGCGAGGGGCAGAGCTTCTCGGACTGGACGCTGATCGCCGTCGCGCCCCGCTCGGTGGTGTTCCGTCACGGCACGCAGGAGCACACCGTGGTGCTCTCGGCCGAGACCGTTGCGGAAGAGGACGAATGAACCGCTCCCTGCGGGCGCTGTCGGCCGCCGTCTGGTGCGCGGCCGCCCTGTCGGCCGCAACCGCCGCCGCCGAGGTGACCGTCACCGGCGACGCCGGTGACCTCACGGTCGAGGCGAGCGAGGCGACGGTCGAGGACGTCATCGTCGCCGTCGCCGAGGCCGTCGGCAGCACCATCGAGCCGCCCGCCGACTTGCCGGACGCGCTGGTCACCGGGGTCTATCGCGGCAGCCTCACCGACGTCCTCAAGGCGCTCGCGCCGTCGGCGGACTTCTTCGTCGCCTGGCGGGAGGGGTCCGTCGAGGTCCACTTTCTCGCCGAGGGGGAGCGTCCGAGCGTCGCGGAGGCGTCGGCGGCCGAACCAGCCGCCGCGCCGGCGGACGATGTCGACGCCGTGCCGTCAACGCCGCTGATGCCCGGCAAGGCGGGCGAGGGCGGCGGCCCTCCCACACCGGCGCGACGCATCTACTGACGGGACGAGGCGTCGGCTACCAGACGAGGCGGTGGCCCGCGGCAGTCGCGGGCGAGGGCCCCACCATTCAGTGTCGCTTCAGCCGCGACCGCGGGTAGCGGCGGTGGCCCGCACCTGGTGCTCGATCCAGTTCTTCAGTTCAACCGTGCGGGTGTCGCGGTCGAGGACGTCGCGGTCGAGCCCGTAGCGCCAGGCCAGATCGCGACGGTCGGGCGCGGCGGCGAGCGTCCGCAGATCGGCGAGCATCGTCGTCACCGCCTCGTCGTCGGCCGCGAGGCCTTCGGCGATGAGGATCGGCCGGTAGCGCTCGATGACGCCGGCGATGTCGGTCAGCGAATATTCCGGGTGGTACTGCACGCCCCAGAAGGTGCCGTTGCCATGCCGGATCGTGGCGGCCTGGACGTCCGAGATCGCGTTCGTCGCCGTCACCACCATGCCGGGCGGCCGCTCGCCGACTTCGTCCATGTGCACGGCCGGCGCATCGAAGACCGTCGGCCGGCCGACGTGGAGCGGGTGGTCGGCCCCCTCGGCGGTGAGCGAGATCTTGCGGGCGAAGGCGACCTCGCGGCCCTTCGGGTTGATGCGCACCGTGCCGCCGGCCGCGACGGTCGCGACCTGGAGCCCCCAGCACGAGCCGAAGAAGGGCACGCCCGCCTCGAAGACGGCGCGGGCGAACTCCACCTGCGCCACCGACGGCGGGTCCATCTTGTGGACGTTGAGCGCCGAGCCGGTGATGGCGACACCGTCGTAGCCGGCGAGGCCGCCCGCATCCGGGATGTTGGCACCCGGGTCCGCGGGCATGACGACGTCCACCGTGGCGTCGGGAGCGATCTCGCCCAGAACGGCCGCATAGGCCTGCGAGGGCGTCGCCCCCGTCAGCCGTGCGACCCGCTCACGGACCTCCGCGACGTTGCCGTCCGCGACCAGCAGGCGAAGCCGGGCCATCGACGTTTCTCCCTGATCAGACAGCGCCGTGCAGCGCGTCCGTGATGAGCAGCTCGAAGTCGGCCGCGACCATCGCAACGGGGTTGCTGCCGGTGGACGGGTCCCGCTCGGCGGCGGCGGCGAGCTCCTTCAGGCGGTCCTCGCCGACGCCTAGATCGGCGAGGGTGTGGGGCACGCCGAGGTCGGTGCGCAGCTTCAGCAGCCATGCGACGACGCCGTCGACGCCGGGCGTCGGCAGTTGCAGGACGCGCGACAGGATCTCCATCCGCGCCTCGATCGCCGGCCGGTTGTGGGCGACGACGTAGGGGAGCATCACCGCGTTCGTCAGGCCGTGGTGGGTGTCGTAGAAGGCGCCGACCGGGTGCGAGACCGAATGAACCGCGCCGAGGCCCTTCTGGAAGGCGGTGGCGCCCATCGCCGCGGCGGCGAGCATGGCGGCCCGCGCCTCGATGTCGGTGCCGTCGGCGGCGGCCTTCGGCAGGTAGTGGTCGATCAGGCGGAGGCCTTCGAGCGCGATGCCGTCGGCCATCGGGTGGAAGCCCGGCGCGCAATAGGCCTCGAGGCAGTGGGCGAGGGCGTCGAAGCCGGTCCAGACCGTGAGGTTGCGCGGCAGGCCTATGGTGAGCTCCGGATCGGCGATCACCACCTTCGGCAGCATCAGCGGGTGGAAGATGATCTTCTTCTCGTGCGTCGACTCGTTGGTGATGACCGTGGCGCGGCCGACCTCCGAGCCGGTGCCGGCCGTCGTCGGCACGGCGACGATCGGGCGGATGCCGGCCGGATCGGCACGCGTCCACCAGTCGCCGACGTCCTCGAAGTCCCACACCGGGCGCGTCTGCCCGGCCATGAAGGCGACGGTCTTGCCGACGTCGAGGCCGGAGCCGCCGCCGAAGGCGACGACGCCGTCGTAGTCGCCGGCGCGGAAGGCGGCGATGCCGTCGTCGAGGTTCTTCGAGGTCGGGTTGCCCTTCACCTCGGCGAACAAGCCGGGCGCGAGACCGGCGGCCTTCATGATCTCCATCGCCCGATGGGTGATCGGGGCGTTCTCGAGGCCCTTGTCGGTGACCAGCAGCGGCTTGGCGATGCCGGCCGTCTTGCAGGCGTCCGCGAGCTCGGCGATGCGCCCAGGCCCGAACAGCACGCGGGTCGGGTAGTTCCACGATCCCTTGAGGGTGGGCATAGCGGGGGGAACGGACATGCGATGTACCCTCGAGGATCGGGACGGACTGAAGGACGGACGGGAGCGCGGCGCCGCGTCACCCTGAGTACGGAAGGAACGTTCCTTCGGCGGCGAGATGGAGTCAATATGGATCGATTGATCCGGCCTGCGGCACAGGGTCGGAGGAGGGAAGACGCGCATGATCACGCCCGCGCCGCAAGGGTCCGTCGCCGATCGGCTCGACACTGTGCTGCCGCACCTCGCCGCCCAGGAGCGTCGCGCCGCGCTCTACCTGCGGGCCCACTATCCGGTGGCCGGCCTCGATTCGCTGTCGCGGGTGGCGCGGGCGGCGGGCATCAGTCCGCAGACAGTGCTGCGGCTCACCGCCCGCCTCGGCTTCGAGGGCTACCGCGATCTGCAGGACGCGCTCCGGCGCGAGCTCGCCACCGGCGCCCAGACGCCGCTCGCCCGCCTCGCCGCGACCGGGCCGGTGGCGTCGGACAGCGACTGGCTGGACGCCTTCGGCCGACAGGTCTGCCGCAACGTCGAGGGCACCTTCGGCGGCGTGTTGCGGACGGAATTTGAGGCGGCCGCCGTGGCGCTCGCCGACCGCAAGCGGACGGTCGCGGTCATCGGCGGTCGCTTCACGCACTCGCTCGCCGGGCTGCTGGTGCGGCACCTGTCGATCGTCCGGGAAGACGTGCACGAGATCACCGGCCCGACTGTCGCCTGGTCGGACCGGCTGATCGACGTCGGCCGGCGCACGGTCATCGTCGCCTACGACATCCGCCGCTACCAGGCCGACGTGCTGCGCTTCCTCGCCGCCGCCGCCGATCAGCGCGCCACCATCGTTCTTTTTACAGACGACCCGATGGCGCCCGGCTGCCGCCTCGCCTCCCATTCCCTGATCGCGCCGGTGAAAAGCCGCGGCGCCTGGGATTCGCTTTCGGCTCTGCTGGCACTGTCCGAGGCGCTGATGGCGCGCACCACCGACTTGATCGGCGAGGAAGCGGCGGAGCGGCTGGCACGCCTCGAGCAGTTGCGGGCGCGGATGATCGACCCGGCGCCCTGAGCCGTCAGGAGACCCCGGCCCACGCGGCCATCTCCCGCCAAAGCGCCATCGAGCGGCGTCGGGCGGGCCGGTCGAGGTCGAGCCAGGGTTTCTGGGCACCCGGATAGTGCAGGATGCGGACGTGGGCGAGGATGCGGTCGGCCACCGGCTGCGGCAGGCGCTTGAGATAGCTCTCGTGGAAGTTCCACGCCGGCTCGATCAGCGCGAGCGAGCCCGGCCGCCTGGCGAAGAACGAGGTCAGGTGCGATTGCTCGTTGACCAGAAGCTTCCGCGATGCGTGGTCGACGAGGGCGCGACGGACGTCGTCTTCGAGCAGCGGCCGGCGCACCACCATGACGCCGCTGTTGAGGCGGCCGGGCAGCGGCGCCATTCCCGTGACGAGCCCTTCGAGACGGTCTGCGAGGATCGCCGCCGGCACCGGACCGGTGGCGTCGCGGGCAAGCGAGCGCGGGAACTGCGGCCCACCGACCAGCTGGGCGTCCGGCGCGCGTGAGAGCAGCGGTTCGACAGGACCGAGCGCGATCATGTCGGCGTCGAGGAAGAGCACCTGGTCGACGCCGGCGGGCTGGAACACCGCCCACTTCAGAAACGTGCCGCGGTTCCAGTCGGCCCGCTCCGGCCGGCGGACGCGCTCGCGCGCCAGGTATTCAAGCGTCTCGGCGAGAGCGCCCGAGACCAGGAAGAAGCGGTCGGTCGCCGCCCGCACGAACGGATCATCGAGGAGCGTCGCGTCGGTCGAGTAGACGAAGACCGGCAGGTCGACGAGGGTGCCGGCCTTCGCCAGCGAGGCGAGCATCACCTTGAAGGGCAGCCGGTAGCCGGCGTCGAAAGCGAAGGCCAGCGCCGTGGACGGCGCCGCGGCAGCGGACTCGGCGGCGGTGGGCTCCGGCAGCAGGCCGTCCCGGACGAGGGTGGCGATCGACACTGCGGGGCCTCGGATGCGCGGGCGGTTTCAGTCGCTCGATAGCACGAGGTTGCGCACGATCGGATAGATCTGGCCCGCCCATTTCCGTCCGCTGAAGACACCGTAGTGGCCGACACCCGCCTGGAGGTGGTGGCGCTTGCGGTAGGGGCGCAGGCTCGCACAGAGGTCGTGCGCGGCGAGCGTCTGGCCGACGGAGCAGATGTCGTCGCGCTCGCCCTCCACCGTCAAAAGCGCCGTGCGCCGGATCGCCTTCGGGTCGACGCGCCGGCCGCGCCACGTCAGGGTGCCCTTCGCGAGGGCGGCATCCTGGAACACGAGCTTCACCGTCTCCAGGAAGAACTCCGCCGCGAGGTCGAGGACCGCGAAGTACTCGTCGTAGAAGGCGCGCACCTGCTCGACCTTCTCGGTATCGCCCGCGACGATGCGGTGGAACAGATCGACGTGCGCCTTCAGATGGCGGTCGGCGTTCATGCTCATGAACGCCGTCAACTGCACGAAGCCCGGATAGACCCGGCGGCCCGCCCCCTGGTGCCACATCGGCACGGTGGCGATGAGGTTGCGCTCGAACCACTCGATCGGCTTGCCGGTGGCGAGCTTGTTCACCTCCGACGGGCTGACGCGGGTGTCGACCGGCCCCGCCATCAGCGTCATCGAGCGCGGCTGCGCCGGGTTGTCGTCCTCGGCCATCACGGCGACAGCGGCGAGCGCATGCACGCACGGCTGGCAGACGGCCAGCAGGTGCGCCCCCGGCCCGATCGCCTCGAGGAAGCCGATGACGTGGTCGACGTACTCGTCGAAGCCGAAGCGTCCGGCCGACAGCGGCACGTCGCGGGCGTTGTGCCAGTCGGTGACGTAGACGTCGTTGTCGGGCAGCAGCACCTCGATGGTGTTGCGCAGCAGGGTCGCGAAATGGCCGGACAGCGGCGCGATCACTAGCATCCGCGGCTGCGGGACATCGACGTCCTTGGCGAAGTGCACGAGCGTCGCGAATGGCGTGCGGGCGGCGACCTCCTCGACCAACGGCACCACGCGATTGCCGACGGTGGCGCTCTCGATGCCGAAGGCCGGGCGGCTGTGGGTGAGGCGGGTCTGGGAAAACACGTCGAGGGCGGCGGCGGCGTTGTCGAGCGCCAGAGGCATCGGCCAGTCGCCGAACCAGCCCCGCATCGACGTGGCCATGACCGCGGCCGAAGCCTGCAGCGGCCGCAGGGCGTCGCTGCGAGCCTGGTAGGCCTGGTAGATCATCCCGGCTCCCCCACGCCGGCGGCACGATGTCCCTGCCGCCCGGCAAGCGAAGGCTAGTGCATATTTTATTGCGGTGCGAGATAGTCGTTGCGACGGCGGGGGCGGCCCGGCGCTTGCATCGCGCAAGGCGCGCGGCGAACTGCGGCATCGCCATTGACGGCGGCGGCCGGCGAGGGGGCAGAGGACGATGGCGAAGGCCACCCTGACCATCAGCAGCAAGAACTATTCGTCCTGGTCGCTGCGCGGCTGGCTGATCTGCCGGATGGCGGGCCTCGACTTCGACGAGATCCTGCGGAGCCACGACGACCCGTCGACGCGCGCCGAACTGCTGCTGCTGTCGCCGTCGTTCCTGGTGCCGTGCCTGCGCCACGAGGGCATCACCGTGTGGGACACGCTGGCGATCGCCGAGTACCTCAACGAGCGGTTCCCGGGCACGTCGCTGCTGCCGAAGGATCTCGCCGCCCGGACGCGCTGCCGCTCGATCTGCGGCGAGATGCACTCCGGCTTCTCGGCCCTGCGCTCGGCGCTGCCAATGAACATCAAGGCCCATCACAAGGGCTTCAAGGTGTGGGCCGGCGCCCAGGCCGACGTCGACCGTATCGTGGTGATCTGGCGCGAGTGCCTCGACACCCACGGCGGGCCGTTCCTGTTCGGACCCGCGCCGTCGCTCGCCGACGCCATGTACGCGCCGGTCTGCTTCCGCTTCTCGACCTACGACGTGAAGCTCGACAAGGCCTGCAAGGCCTATGTGGCGCGCATCCTGGCGCTGCCGGACGTCGTCGCGTGGGCGGAGGCCGCGAAGCTCGAGCCCGACGAGCTCGAGGAGCTCGACGTCGAGTTCTGAACGCGCTTCACGCCGCGGGCGTCGTCCAGCCGATCTCGGCGAGGATCTCGTCCGTGTGGGCGCCGAGCGCCGGGCTGCCGCGGGGCGCCACCTGGCCGACCCCGTCGATGACGACGGGCGTGCGTACGCCGGGAATGACGCCACCGGCAGCGGCCTCATCGGGGAGGCTCACCTGCAGGCCGCGGTGGCGCACCTGCGGATCATCGAAGACGTCGGCCACCGAGTTGATCGGACCGGCCGGGACCCCGGCCGCCTCGAGCCCTGCGAGCAGGGCGTCGCGCGTCCATGGGGCGATGAGCTCGGCGACGATCGGCACCAGCCGCTCGCGGTTGGAGACGCGGCCCGGGTTGGTGCGGAAGTCGGGATCCTCCGCGAGTTCCGGCAGGCCGAGCAGCACGCAGAGTTTTCGGAACTGCCCGTCGTTGCCGACGGCGACGACGAGGTGACCGTCGGCGACCGCGAACACCTGATAGGGCACCAAGTTCGGATGAGCGTTGCCCAGCCGGCGTGGCGCCGTGCCGGAGGCGAGGTAGTTCATCGCCTGGTTCGCCAGCACGGCCGTCTGGGTATCGAGCAGGCTCATGTCGACGTGGCCGCCTTCGCCCGTCACCGCCCGGCGCTGCAGGGCGGCAAGGATGCCGACCACCGAATAGACGCCGGTGAAGATGTCGGCCACCGCGACGCCGACCTTCATCGGCTCGCCGTCCGGCGCCCCGGTGAGGTCCATCAGCCCGCCCATCGCCTGGATCATGTAGTCGTAGCCGGCCCGCTTGGCGTAGGGGCCGTCCTGGCCGAAGCCGGTGATCGAGCAGTAGACGAGGCGCGGGTTGATCGCCTTCAGCGAGGCGTAGTCGAGCCTGAAGCGGGCGAGGCCACCGACCTTGAAGTTCTCGATCACCACGTCTGCCTGCGCGGCGAGGCGGCGGACGATCTCGCGACCCTCGTCGGTCTCGAAGTCGACGGCGATCGAGCGCTTGCCGCGATTGGTGGAGTGGAAATAGGCGGCGCCGAGGTCGCCGCCCGCCGCCCCGGCGACGAAGGGGGGCCCCCAGGTCCGCGTGTCGTCGCCGACCTCCGGGCGCTCGACCTTGACGACGTCGGCGCCGAGGTCGGCGAGCGTCTGCCCGGCCCAGGGCCCGGCGAGGATCCGGGCGAGCTCGAGAACGCGGAGGCCGGCGAGGGGTGGCGTCATGGAGCACTCTTCCGCGGGTTGAAGGCGGCGAAGTTTGGGCCGCCGCAGCCTTAGCCGATCAAATGAGTGTTTTCACCAACTCCCCAACCGTGAAGCCCCGGGCGAGCTCCGGCGTGCTAGGCATCGTGACGGGACGGGGGGTGCACGGCCGGATCGCTGTCCGGTCGCTCGGAGAGGGGCGATCTCCATGGCACTCGAGGTGGCGGCCGCGCGGCAGGCGCGGATCGTGTTTCAACGCTTCGGCCTCGGCCCGAAGCGCGGCGGGCCGCAGCGAATCGGCGAGGATCCGAGGGCGGCGTTGCTCGACGAGATCGATCGGCCGAACTCGGCGCTCATCACCTCCGGCTCGCTGCCGGGTTATCGCGCGGCCTGTGCGGACAGCCAGCGCGATTTCGCGCTCCCCTACGAGGTCTTCCAGCAGGAACGGCGGGCGCGGCTCACCCAGGCCCTGAAGCCGGAGATCGGCCTGCTCGAGCGCCTGGTGACGTTCTGGACCAACCACTTCTCGATGACGGTGTGGAAGGATCAGGCGATCCTCGGCACGATCGGCCAGCTCGAGCGCGACGTCATCCGCCCGAACGTGCTCGGCTCCTTCACCCAGATGCTGCTCGGCGTCATGCGCCACCCGGCGATGATCGCCTATCTCGACAACGACGATTCGATCGGCCCGCGCTCGCCGATCGGCAAGTCGTGGGGTGCCGGCTTCAACGAGAACCTAGCCCGCGAAGTGCTGGAGTTGCACACGATGGGCGTCGGCGGCGGCTACACGGAAGGCGACGTGACGGCGTTCGCCCGCATCCTGACCGGCTGGTCCTACGTGCGCGGCTGGGAGGCCGACAACGAGTGGAACGGCGGCAACGACGAGAACCGCGGCCAGTTCATCTTCCGAGCCGACTGGCACGAGCCCGGCGGCATCGAGCTGATGGGCAAGCGTTATCCGGCCGCCGGCCAGGAGCAGGGCGAGGCGGTGCTGCGCGACCTCGCCGTACACCCGAAGACGGCCGAGCACCTTGCCTTCAAGCTGGTGCTGCACTTCCTCACCGACGAGCCGACGGAGGCGATGGTGGCGCCCGTCGCCGACGCATTCCTGTCCTCGGGCGGTGATCTCGGGGCGACGACCCGGGCCCTCGTCGAGCTGCCGGACGCGTGGTCGCTGCCGCTGAAGAAGCTGCGCACCCCCTACGAGCTCGCCATCGCCCAGTACCGCGCCACCGGCACCGACGTTCCGAACGACGACGACTTCTGGACCTTCACCGAGCCGATGCGGGCGCTCGACAACCTGCCGTGGGAGTACGGCCCACCCGACGGCTACCCGGACGAGACGGCGGCGTGGCTGAACCCGGACGCGATGCGCGTGCGGCTCGATACGTCGCTGCTGTTCGTCGACATGTTCGGCGCGGACGACTGGCCGGTGCCGGCCGACCTCGCGCGCGACCTGTTTGACAGCGCGCTGTCGCAGCCCTCGAAGGTCGCGCTGCGCAAGCCGGCGGACAATCGCGGTGCGATGACGCTCCTGTTGATGCTGCCCGAATTCCAGCGGAGGTGACGATGCGCGATCAAAACGATCTGCGGCGGGCTGCCGCCGAGGGCTGCGCCGAGTCGCGCCTGCTGCTGACCCGCCGCGCCATGCTGGGCGTCACCGCCGGCCTTTTCTCCGCCGCCTATCTGCCGCGCGACGCGATGGCCGCCGACGGCGACGCGCGCCTGCTCGTGGTGGTGCTGCGCGGCGGCACCGACGGGCTCTCGGTGGTGGTGCCGACCGGCGACCGCGACTACGAGCGCCTGCGCCGCGACATCGCCATCCCGACGTCTGCAACGATCAAGCTCGACAGCGACTTCGGGCTTCATCCGGCCCTGAAGACCTTCGGCAAGCTGTTCGCGAAGAACGAGGCTGCGGTCGTGCACGCGACCTGCGTGCCGCTGCGCAACCGCTCGCACTTCGACTGCCAGGACAATCTGGAAAACGGCCTGCCGGGGATCGGCGCGGTCAACTCCACCGGCTGGCTGAACCGCCTGCTCTCGGCGCTGCCGAGCGGCGATCCGGTGGCGAAGCGCGGCGCCATCCAGGTGGGCGAGGCGCCGCTCATCCTGCGCGGACCGGCGCCGGTGCTCGGCTGGTCGCCGACCTGGTTCACGCCCGTCGGCCGCGACGTCCGGCGGCCGCTGCTCTCCGTCTACGACGAGATCGACCGGCCGCTCTATTCGGCTCTCACCCGCGGGATCGAGGCGAACAATCTCGCCTTGAAGTCCGACGCCTCCGACGACGCGGACGTCAGTGCCCTGCGCAAGGGCTTCCGGGGCGCGGGTCACCTGCTCGCCGAGCCGAACGGGCCGCGCATCGCGGTTCTGTCGGTCGGCAACTGGGACACGCACTCCGGGCAGGGGGCCGCCGAGGGCTTCCTCGCGGATCGCCTGATCGAGCTCGACGACGCCCTCGCCGACTTCCGCAAGGCGGTCGGTTCGGCGTGGAAGAAGACGGTGGTGATCTGCGCCACCGAGTTCGGGCGCACGGCGCGCGTCAACGGCGACAGCGGCACCGACCACGGCGTCGGCACCGTCGCGCTGCTCGCCGGCGGTGCGGTGGCCGGCGGCAAGGTCTATGGCGATTGGCCGGGTCTCGCCCCGAGCAAGCTGTTCGAGGACAGCGACCTCAAGGCGACGACGGACCTGCGCGCCGTCTTCAAGGGCGTGCTGCGCGGCCACCTCGACGTGCCGGCCGGCATGCTCGACAAGTCGATCTTCCCGGACTCCGCCAAGATCGCGCCGCTGACGGCGCTCGTCGCGGGTGGTAGCCGCGAACGGGTGTCGAGCGCGGCGGATACCGGTCGACCGGTCCGCCAGCGGCCGCTGCCGCCGATCGCCCGCTACCGGGCGAAGCAGGCGGGCGTTTCGCTCTGACGCCGGCCGGCGCGGGCAGGGGCGTCCCGCCTGGCCGGCGGGGCGCTCAGTCGAGGAGGGCGTCGAGGCCGCGGGTGAGGCCGGAGCGGGCGCCGACCTTGCGGGCGGCGAGCAGCGTGCCCGCGACATAGGGCGAGGCCGACGAGCCGGCGTCGTGGCGGATCGTCAGCCGCTCGTCCGGCGCGCCGAACACCGCCTCGCAGGACAGCACGAACGACGGCAGCCGCAGCGAATGCACCTGCACCGGCGTCGGCTGGCCGACCGCGGCGCCGCGCGTCGCCGGCAGGCCGGAGAGCTCCGCCACCGGCTTCGAGGTCGGCGCCTGCCGGGCGGCGGCCAGCATCTCGGCGAGCTCGCGGGCCGTGCCCGAGGGCGTGTCCGGCTTCTTGGCCGAGGCGTAGTCGATGATCTCGACGTCGGCGACATACTTGGCCGCTTCCAGGGTGAATCGCCGGAGCAGCGTCGCGGTAATCGAGAAGTTGCCGGCGGCAACGACGCCACGACTGAGCGTCACGGCGGCGTCGGCGATCTCGGCATAGTCGTCGGCATTGAGGCCGGAGGTGCCGACGACGACGTGGCGGCCGGCGGCGAGCGCCGCCAGCACGTGGCCCTTCACGACGTTCGGCTTCGAATAGTCGATGACGACGTCGGACGAGACCTCGAGCGCCTCCTCAAGCGTCGCGACGATTGTGACGCCGACCGGGTCTAGCCCCGCCGCCTCGCCGGCATCGCGGCCGGCGGCGGTGCGGGCCACGGCGGCGGCCAGTGTCAGGTCGCCGGCGCCGGTGATCGCCGCCACCAGCGCCTTGCCGACCCAGCCGGTCGCGCCGACCAGGGTGATGCGGACCATGATCGGCTCCTCGCTCCGGTGCGCCGGTTGCCTGCTCAGAAGAACGCCTGGATGCCGGTCTGGGCGCGGCCGAGGATGAGGGCGTGCACGTCGTGGGTGCCCTCGTAGGTGTTGACCGTCTCGAGGTTCACCATGTGGCGGATGACGTGGTACTCGCCGGAAATGCCGTTGCCGCCGTGCATGTCGCGCGACATGCGGGCGACGTCGAGCGCCTTGCCGCAGTTGTTGCGCTTCACGAGCGAGATCGCCTCCGGCAGCACGCTGCCCTCGTCCATCAGCCGGCCGACGCGCAGCGCGCCCTGCAGGCCAAGGGCGATCTCGGTCTGCATGTCGGCGAGCTTCTTCTGGATCAGCTGGTTGGCCGCGAGCGGCCGGCCGAACTGCTTGCGGTCGAGGGTGTAGTTGCGGGCCGCGTGCCAGCAGAACTCGGCCGCCCCCATGGCGCCCCAGGCGATGCCGTAGCGGGCGCGGTTGAGGCAGCCGAACGGGCCCTTGAGGCCGGAGACGTTCGGCAGCAGGTTCTCTTCCGGCACGATGACGCCGTCCATGACGATCTCGCCGGTGATCGAGGCGCGCAGCGACACCTTGTTCTCGATCTTCGGGGCGGTCAGGCCCTTCATGCCCTTTTCCAGGATGAAGCCGCGGATGGCGCCGCCGTGCGCCTCCGACTTCGCCCAGACGATGAAGACGTCGGCGATCGGGGCGTTGGTGATCCAGATCTTCGAGCCGGTGAGGCGGTAGCCGTCGGACACCTTCTCGGCGCGGGTGCGCATGCCGCCGGGGTCGGAGCCGTGGTCGGGCTCGGTGAGGCCGAAGCAGCCGACCCACTCGCCGGTGGCGAGCTTCGGCAGGTAGCGCTTGCGCTGCGTCTCGTCGCCATAGGCGTAGATCGGGTGCATGACGAGGGACGACTGCACGCTCATCGCCGAGCGGTAGCCCGAATCGACCCGTTCGACCTCGCGCGCCACCAGCCCGTAGACGACGTAGGAGGCATCGGCGCCGCCGTACTCCTCCGGGATCGTCGAGCCGAGCAGGCCGAGCGCGCCGAGCTCCGTCATGATCTCGCGGTCGAAGCGCTCCTCGGCAAAGGCCGACAGCACCCGCGGCTGCAGCTTCTCCTGGGCGTAGTCGCGCGCGGCGTCGCGCACCATCCGCTCGTCCTCGGTGAGCTGCGCCTCCAGCAGGAACGGGTCCTCCCAGACGAAGGAGGCGGCTGCGGCGGCTGGGTGACCGGTCTTCTCGGCGGGTGCGGACATCGGACGGATTCCTCGAAAGCACGGGCACGGCGGGCGTGCCGAACTGCCGGCACATTCGCGCAAGGGGGCGCGGGGGGCAAGGTTGCCGCTTGCGCTCGGGCGCCGCAGCATCGACCTTGTCGCCCGCGGCGGGAACCGCGCCGTGCCGCGGGTCTTATCGCAAGATGGGGCCGTCCGCCGCGAAACCAAGATCGCGGCACCGAGTTCGGGCCGGGAGGCGACATGCAGCCGACACCATCCGTCGTCGCCGACATCGGCGGCACCAATGCCCGCTTCGCCTGGCTCGACGCCGCAGGCCAACCCTTCGGCGTCAAGGTCCTGCCGGTCCGCGACTACGAAGGCATCGCCGAGGCCTTCCTCGCCTTCACCGAAGGCGTGCCGGTCGAGCAGGCCTCGATCGCGGTCGCCTGTCCGGTCAACGAGGACCTGATCAAGCTGACCAACTCGCCGTGGGTGTTCTCGAAAAGCGCCACCAAGGAGCGCCTCGCGCTGTCCCGCTTCGACGTCATCAACGACTTCACCGCCCAGGCGCTGGCGCTGCCGCGGCTGACCGGCGCCGACCTAGTGCCCGTCGGCCCCGCCATGCCGGTGCGCGCGACCGAGCCGCTGGCGGTGGTCGGCCCCGGCACCGGCCTCGGCGTCGGCGGCCTGCTGCCGATTGGGCCGGGGCGCTGGATGCCGATCTCGGGGGAGGGCGGCCACGTCTCCTTCGGCCCAGTCGATGCGTTGGAGCGCGAGGTGCTGGCCCGGTTGTCGCAGCGCTACGAGCGCGTCTCGACCGAACGCATCCTCTCCGGCGCCGGCCTCGTGCTGCTCCACCAGACGCTCGAGGAGATCGACGGCCGCCCCGACGACGGGCTGACCGACGCCGCCGCGATCACCGCCGCCGGCCTCGCCGCCGACGGCCCGGCGCGGGCGACTCTCCTGCGTTTCCTGGCGATCCTCGGCTCCGTCGCCGGCGACGTGGCGCTGACGCTCGGGGCCACCGGCGGCACCTTCATCGGCGGCGGCATCACGCCCCGCCTGTTGCCGCTCGTGCCAGAAAGTCAGTTGCTGTCCCGCTTCCACAACAAGGGCCGCGTCGGCCGCATGCTGAAGGACGCCCCCCTCAACGTCGTCGTGGCGCCGTGGGCGGCTCTGCACGGCGCGGCGGCGCGGCTGGACCACCCGGCGCCGGGGTGAGATTTCTCGATGCGCAGGGCTCCGCCGGCGTCCTTCGGCCAGCTCTGCCGTGGCCTCCATCAGGATGCGCTGTTGCCGGCTGACGACCCGGCTGGTCTTGCCGCCGTAGTCGTTCGCGGCGTCCCGCCGGAACAGCACCGCGACCTGCTGGTCTATCTGCGATCGACGTTGGAGAGCTCGACGCCGGCCGAGCTGAAGGGGCTCATCAACCGCGCGAGCCCCGACCTGCGTTTCGCTTCGAAGGGTGCCGAGGCGTTTCTGGCGGCAGTGGTCACAGAGCTCGCAGCCGAATGCGGGCGCTGACCCACCCGGCTCTCGCCTACTCCGCCGCCATCGCCTGTTCGTAGCTCGACGACAGCTCGAGCCATTCCTCCTCGGCGCGGGCGAGCGAGCGCACGGCGTCGGCGCGTTCCTTGGCGAGGCGGGTGCCGCGCTGCGGGTCGGCGGTGAAGGCGGCCGCGTCGGCCATCTGGGCGTCGAGGCGGGCGATCGCCGCCTGCAGCTTCTCCACCTTTTTCTCGGCCTCGGAGATCTGCTTCTTCAGGGGCGCGAGCTGGCCGCGGCGGTCGGCGGAGGCTTTGCGGCGGGCCTGCGAGTTCTCGCCGCCGTCGCGCCCGCCACGGTTCTCGCGGGTGTTGCCGAGGACGAGGCGTCGGTAGTCCTCGAGGTCGCCGTCATAGGAGCGCACGCCGCCGTCGGCGACGATCCACAGCCGGTCGGCGGTCGATTCGACCAGGTGGCGATCATGGCTGATCAGGATGACCGCGCCCTCGAAGCCGTTCACCGCATCGACCAGCGCCGCGCGGCTGTCGACGTCGAGGTGGTTGGTTGGCTCGTCGAGGATCATCAGGTTGGCGCCGCCGAGCGTCGCGAGCCCCATCAGCAGGCGCGCCTTCTCGCCGCCGGAAAGGTCCTTCGCCGGCGTGTCCATGCGGTTGGTCGGCAGGCCGAAGCGGTCGACCGTGCCGCGGATCTGCGATTCGCCGAGGTGCGGCAGCCGCGCGCGGACGTGCTCGACGGACGACTGCGCCGGGATCAGGTCGTCGAGCTGGTGCTGGGCGAAGAAGGCGACGTTGAGCTTCGGCGCCCGCATCATGTGGCCCGTGAGCGGCGGCAGCCGCCCACCGATCAGCTTGGCGAAGGTCGACTTGCCGTTGCCGTTGGAGCCCAGGAGCGCGATGCGGTCGTCGTCGTCGATCCGGAGCGACAGCCGCGACAGCACCGGCTTGTCCGGCGCGTAGCCGACCGAGACGCCGTCGAGCGTGATGATCGGCGGGGCGAGGATCGCGGTCGGCTTCGGGAAGTGGAACGGCCGGACGTTGTCCTCCACCACCGCGGAGATGGTCGCCATCTTCTCGAGCCGCTTCATCCGCGACTGCGCCTGGCGCGCCTTCGAGGCCTTGGCGCGGAAGCGGTCGACGAAGGCCTGCAGGTGCTTGCGCTCGGCGATCTGCTTCTCGCGCGACTTCATCTGCAGGGACTGCGCCTCGAGGCGCTGGCGCTCGAAACTGTCATAGCCGCCGCGATAGGAGACGAGCTTGCCCTGGTCGAGATGGACGATGGTGTCGACCGCCTTGTTGAGGAGGTCGCGGTCGTGGCTGATCAGCACGACGGCGTGCGGATAGCGCGCGAGATAGTTCTCGAGCCAGAGCGTGCCCTCGAGATCGAGATAGTTGGTCGGCTCGTCCAGCAGCAAAAGGTCCGGGGCGGAGAACAGCACGCCGGCGAGCGCCACGCGCATCCGCCAGCCGCCGGAGAACGACGAGCACGGCCGCGCCTGCGCCGCCGCGTCGAAGCCGAGGCCGGACAGGATCGCCGCCGCCCGGGCCTCGGCCGAATGGGATTCGATGTCGGCCAGCCGCACGTGGATTTCGGAGATGCGGTCGGGGTCCGTCGCGGTCTCGGCCTCGGCGAGAAGCGCGGTGCGCTCCTTGTCGGCCTCCAGCACCACCTCGACGAGCGACTGCTCGGTGCCCGGCGCCTCCTGCGCCACCTGGCCGATGCGGACGCCGCGGTTGATCGAGATCTCGCCGCCGTCGGGCGTGATCTCGCCGTTGATCAGCCGGAACAGCGTCGTCTTGCCGGCGCCGTTGCGCCCGACGAAGCCGATCTTGGTGCGCGCGGGCACGAGCAGGCTCGCCTTGTCGAGCAGCGTGCGGCCGGCGATGCGATAGGTGAGGTCTGAGATCGTGAGCATGACGGCGCTGATGTGCCCGCTTTCGGCGCGTTAGACAATCGCTGCGCTGCAATATGACCCATCGGCGGATTGCCGCGTGGTCGCGCCCGGCACTAGGATCGCCCGACGGGAACCGTCGTTCCACGGAGGGGATCAGGCCATGTGCGTTCCGGGCTGTCAGGAATTCATCACGCGCAAGCTGTCGCGGCGCGGTTTCTTCAAGGGCGTCGGCGGTCTCGGGGCGACTGCGGCGGCCGCCACCGTCTTCCAGGCCTCGGCGGTGCCGGCGCGGGCGGCGACCTTCACCCAGGCGGTCGACCTCACCCACGTGCTGGCGCCGGACTTCCCGACCTTTCCCGGCATCCCGGCGATCGAGATCAAGCCGAAATACGTCATCGACAAGGACGGCTACAACCTTAACATCTGGACGCTCGAAGAGCACGTCGGCACCCACATGGACGCGCCGCTGCACTTCTCCAAGGCCGACAGCGGCGCCCAGTCGGTGGCCGAGATCCCGGTCGGCTCGCTCGTCGTGCCGCTCTGCGTCATCGACGTGAAGGCGAAGGCGGCCGCCGATCCGAACTACATGGTGACGGCGGACGACATCGCCGCCTTCGAGGCAGCGAACGGCGCCATCCCCGCCGGCGCCTGCGTCGCCATGAATTCCGGCTGGTCGTCGAAGGTCGGCACCCCAGGCTTCCGCAACGCCAACGCTGCCGGCGCGATGAGCTTCCCCGGCTTCAGCAAGGCGGCGACCGACGCGCTGTCGGCCAAGAACGTCGTCGGCATCGCCGTCGACACGCTGTCGCTCGACCCGGGCAACTCGAAGGACTTCGCCGTCCACTATTCCTGGCTCCCCTCCGGCCACTGGGGCCTCGAGTGCGTCGCAAACCTCGACGACGTCCCGGCGACGGGGGCGACGCTCGTCGTCGGCGCGCCGAAGGTTAAGGATGGCACGGGCGGCCCGAGCCGGCTGATCGCGCTGGTTTGAGGGGGAGGGCAGGGGACGTGACCGTCGCCGCCTAGTCGCGCGAGGACCCTCGGCGCTCGGAACTTTGTGCCAAAGCTCTCCTGCCCGCGACGCCAACCCCTCGATCCGTCATCGCCCGGCTTGACCGGGCGATCCATCCCACACACCAAGTGTTCGTAGTCTCCGCTGCCTGGATGCCCCTGCCGATTGTTCACACCGCGTCCAGCCGAGGACGCGATCGGCGCCTCAGCCAGAATGGATCGCCCGGTCAAGCCGGGCGATGACGGAATGGGAGTGGATCGCGATGATCACGAACCAAGTCCAATTGTGGCGGCGAGTTTCGTGTTATCGGTTGCCTACATGTACCGCTATTCCAGCACGCCATCTTCGTCGAGCGGGCCTGATGGATAAAGAAGCTTGAAGCTTCTTCCTGTACTTTCGATATCGGAAACCCAGGATAATATCACTTCGTTGCAATCCGAGATGGTGGCAATATGCTTGTAGACGCGTGAGCCATCTGGGGTTTGGTAAAATTCAAAACCATAAGATGCGTGCGATCGTGAAGTCATATTACAGAAATATAGAAACCAGTGTTCCATTTCGTCTTCTGGGCCAATCACGCTGTCGACTGAGGAGCGCACGCGGCTCCAGTCGGCGCTCTTGATCCCCGTCAGGATTTCGTCGGCTCGACGCTGCTCGCCGGCATCCATCACTACAAACTGCACCACCTATTCTCCCACTAAACTCGCGCGGCCTTGGAAGGACTGCCTTGCGGATCGGGTGTCGCCGCTCAGCAGGCCGCTTGCCACAAGTGCCGAGGATCTCACGCAACCACTACATCCCCATCCCACTCTCCCGCTGGAACAGGATCAGGTCCAGCTCCGGCGCCTTGCCCACGAGCCGGGTCAGCATCGCGTGGCACTGGCCCCTGTGGTGGGTCTGGTGGTTGAAGAAGTGCAGCAGCGCCGGGGCGAGGGGCTGTTCGATGTCGACGGGCTTCGAAATCGGCTGGTAGCGGAAGCGGCCGGCGAGTTCCGCCGGCGTGAGGCCCTCCACCCAGGCGATGATGCGGGCGTCCTCAGCGCGGCGGGCGGTGGCGAGGTCGGCGAAGGCCTCGTAGGGCACCTCGTTCAGGGCCCGCGGCGACGGGCCCTCGCCGGTGAAGCGGCGCATCCAGATGCGGTCCGCCGTGATGATGTGGTTCAGCGTGCGGTGGACCGAACCGAAGAAGGCCTCGCAATCCATCCGCAGCGCATAGTCGTCGAGCGCGCCGGCCGCAGCGTAGACGCGCTCGTTCGCCCAGGCATTGTAGCGGGCGAGCATGGGGAACAGGGTCTCGACCATCGTCATCTCCCGTCTTCGCCGCCGCGGGCGAACCGCTATGGTGGGCGGCCGCCGTCGGTGGACTGGCTTATAGGTCAGTGATACTGACATACTTTAGGCGCAGAGCAAGCGCCGACCGCGCTGGGGAAGAACCGCATGACCGCCTCGCACGCCCGCGTCCTCTATGATCTCTGCGGCACCGACGACCGCCGCTTCTCGCCCTATTGCTGGCGGGTGAAGCTGGCGCTCGCCCACAAGGGCCTCGCCTTCGAGACCGCGGCCGTGCCGTTCACCGGCATCCCTGGCGTGCTCGGCGGGCGCTTTAAGACCGTGCCGATCCTCGACGACGGCGGCACCATCGTCGCCGACAGCCTCGCCATCGCCGACTATCTGGAGGATACCTATCACGGTCGGCCGAGCCTCTATGGCGGACCGGGCGGGCGGGCGGCGGCGCGTTTCGTCGACCGCTGGGCGGTGACGCAGCTTCATGCACCCCTGGTGCGCATCGTCGTGCGCGACATCCACGATCGCCTCGAGCCGGCCGACCAGGCTTATTTTCGCCAGTCGCGCGAAGCGCGGTTCTCGAAGTCGCTGGAGGAGATCGAGGACAAGTCGGCGGAGCGTGTGCAATCCGTCCGCGCAGCGCTGGAGCCGCTGCGGGCGACGCTCGCCCTGCAGCCGTTCCTTGGCGGGGAGGGCCCGCTGATGTCCGACTACTGCGTCTTCGGCACCCTGCAGTGGGCGCGCATCACCAGCCCCGTCGCGATCCTCGCAGAAGGCGACCCGGTGCACGCCTGGTTCGAGCGCTGTCTCGATCTCTACGACGGCATGGGGCGCCGGGCCGTCACCGCCTGATCGGGTGGCAGCACCGCGCTCCGGCGCGGCCAATTGCGCAGGGGCAAACACCACCGCGCCGGCCGCCTTGTCGCCCCGGCGGGCGGCGGCTATACGTCCGCGCGCAATTCCCACCGCATTGGCGGCCAGAAACGACCGGAGCCCGTACGAAAATGGCGATCGAACGCACCTTCTCGATGATCAAGCCGGACGCCACCCGGCGCAACCTCACCGGCAAGATCGTCGACCGTCTGGAGTCGGCCGGCCTGCGCGTCGTCGCCCAGAAGCGCATCCTGATCACCCGCGCCCAGGCCGAGGCCTTCTACGGCGTCCACCGCGAGCGGCCGTTCTTCGGCGAGCTCGTCGAGACGATGACCGCCGGCCCGGTGGTCGTGCAGGTGCTGGAGGGCGAGAACGCCATCCTGAAGAACCGCGAAGTGATGGGCGCCACCGATCCGTCGAAGGCCGAGCCCGGCACCATCCGCAAGGACTTCGCCGTCTCGATCGGCGAGAACTCCGCCCACGGCTCCGACGGCCCGGACACCGCCAAGCAGGAGATCGCCTTCTTCTTCTCCGAGAGCGAGATCACCGGCTGAACCAGCCGACTGTTGAGACGAACGAGGCCGGCCGGTTGGCCGGCCTTTTTCGTTTGGGGACATGATTGTTGTGGCTTTCCGGTCACGCGGGACCGCGCAGCGCCGCCCGGTGATCTCGCGGCCGGCAACCTCGCCACCGCGCGCTTGCCGCGCCTTGGGCGAGGTCTAATGTCGTCTGGCCAGCCGTCCTGCCGCGCCCCCTCCGCCGCGCAGGCCCGCCGAAGGATCCGGCATGAACGCCGAAGCCGTCATCGTCCGCGCCTCCGCCTGTCCGCACGACTGCCCGTCGACGTGCGCGCTCGAGGTCGAGGTGCGCGGCGACGGCCGCATCGGCCGCGTCCGCGGCGCGCCGGACAACGCCTACACCGCCGGCGTCATCTGCGCGAAGGTCGCCCGCTACGCCGAGCGCGCCAACCATCCCGACCGCCTGCTGCACCCGCTCGGCCGCGTCGGGCCGAAGGGCTCCGGCCGCTTCGAGCCGATCTCGTGGGACGCCGCGCTCGACCGCATCGCCGAGGCGTTCATTGAGGCCGAGACGCGCTTCGGGGCGCAGTCGGTGTGGCCCTATTTCTACGCCGGCACGATGGGGCTCGCGCAGCGCGACGGCCTCAACCGGCTGACCCACGCCAAGCGCTACTCGCGCACCTTCGGGACGATCTGCGTCAATCCCGCCTGGACCGGCTACATCGCCGGCACGGGTCTGCTCGCTGGACCAGATCCGCGCGAGATGGCGGTGGCCGATCTCGTCGTCATCTGGGGCACCAACGCGGTCGCCACCCAGGTCAACGTGATGACGCACGCGGTGAAGGCGCGGAAGACGCGCGGGGCGAAGATCGTCGTCGTCGACGTCTACCGCAACGCCACCGCCGACCAGGCGGACCTCGCGCTGATCCTGAAGCCCGGCACCGACGCGGCGCTCGCCTGCGCGGTCATGCACGTGCTCTTCCGCGACGGCCACGCCGATCGGGAATATATAGTGAAGTACGCCGATTGCCCGGCGGATCTCGAGCAGCACCTGAAGTCGCGGACGCCGGAATGGGCATCGGCGATCACCGGGCTGTCGGTCGCGGAGATCGAGGCTTTCGCGCGGATGATCGGCACGACGCCGCGCAGCTTCCTGCGCCTCGGCTACGGCTTCACCCGCTCGCGCAACGGCGTCGTCTCGATGCACGCGGCCGCCTCGATCGCCACCGTCGCCGGCCTCTGGCAGCACGAGGGCGGCGGCGCCTTCCACAACAACGGCGCGATCTACCGGCTCGACAAGACGATGATCGAGGGGCTCGACGTCGTCGATCCCGCGACGCGCCAGCTCGACCAGTCGCGCCTCGGGCCCGTGCTCATCGGCGAGGCCGATGCGCTCCTCGGCGGTCCGCCGGTGAAGGCGATGATCGTGCAGAACACCAACCCGGCCGCCGTCTGCCCGGAGCAGCGCAAGGTGGCGGCAGGGTTCGCGCGCGAGGACCTGTTCCTCGCCGTGCACGAGCAGTTCCTGACGGAGACGGCGCGGACGGCCGACGTCGTGCTGCCGGCGACGATGTTCACCGAGCACGACGACATCTACAAGGGCGGCGGCCACCAGTACCTGCTCTACGGGCCGAAGCTGGTCGAGGCGCCCGGCGAGTGCCGGGAGAATCACTTCGTCCAGGTCGAGCTCGCCCGCCGCCTCGGCGCCGAGCACCCGGGCTTTGCCATGAGCCCGCGCGCGCACGTCGACTGGATGCTGCAGGCGTCGGGCTACGGCACCGTCGACGAGCTCGAGACCGGCCGCTGGAAGGACATGCAGCCGGATTTCCGCACGGCGCACTATCTCGACGGCTTCGCCTATCCCGACGGCAAGTTCCGCTTCCGCCCCGATTGGACGGCGGTGCCGTTCGCCAATGCGGGCGCGATGGGGCCGTGGGCGCAGGCACCGTCGCTGCCGGACTACTGGCCGGTGATCGAGGAGGCGAGCGAGGCCGAGCCGTTCCGCCTCGTCACGGCGCCGGCGCGGTCGTTCCTCAACACCACCTTCAACGAGATGGCGTCGTCGCTCGCCCGCGAGAAGCGTCCGACGCTCTTGATGCACCCGGAGGACGCCGCGGCGGTCGGCGTCGGGGAGGGGGCGATCGCCCGCATCGGCAACGCCCGGGGGGAGGTGCGGCTGCACGTCGCGCTGTTCGCTGGGCTGAAGCGTGGCGTGGTGGTTTCGGAGGGGCTCTGGCCGAACGACGCCTTCCTCGACGGTGAGGGTATCAACGTGCTCACCGGCGCGGACCCGGTGGCACCGTTCGGCGGCGCTGCCTTCCACGACAATCGGATTTGGATCGAGATCGGGTGACGTGCCGTGCCGAAGGGCCGGGCGTCCGTGCGGGTGAATGATGATGCGGATGGTTTCGTGGGTCGCGGCGGCGGTGGTCGCGTCGGGTTTGGTGGGGCCGGTGGCGGCTCAGGACGCGGTGGTGGTCGACACCGACGGCCTGAAGCGGCAGCTGACGGACGCGTGCGTCGTCGAGATCTGGCGGCGGCCGGAAATGACGGAAGCCCGCGAGACGGCGGTGAAGCGCTGCCAGTGCGTGACCAACAAGGTGTTCAAGGACCTGAAGCCGGAGGAGATCGCCCCGGTCTCCTACACCCGGCCGCTGGTCGGCCCGGCGCGCAACGCCGTGCTTGCGGCCCTGCCGACCTGCGGCGCCTGACCGGCGGTCAGGCCGCGGGCCAGACGAAGGCCGCCGGCGGCACGCCGCCGCCGGTGTGCACCACCCGCTCACCGTCGACCACGGCGCGGCCGCCGGCGACGGCGGCGAGCGCCAGCGGATAGATGCGGTGCTCGGCGGCGAGCACACGCGCCGCCAGCGTGTCCGGGGTGTCGACGTCGATCACCGGCACCGCCGCCTGCACGATGATCGGCCCCATGTCCATCTCGGCGCGGACGAAGTGGACGGTGCAGCCGTGCAGCGCCACGCCGGCCTCGAGCGCGCGGGCGTGGGTGTGCAGGCCCTTGAAGGACGGCAGCAGCGACGGGTGGATGTTGATCATCCGGTCCCGCCATTTTTCCACGAAACCCGGCGTCAACAGCCGCATGAAGCCGGCGAGGCAGACGATCTCCGCCTCCGCCGCCGCCAGCGCCGTGTCGATGGCGGCGTCGAAGGTCTCGCGGCTCGAATATGATCTGTGATCAATGATCACGGTCTCGATGCCGGCGGCCGCCGCCTTCTGAAGAGCGCCGGCGTCGGGGCGGTTGCAGATCACCCGCACGATCTCCGCCGGATAAGCCGGGTCGCGGGCGGCGGCGATCAGCGCCGCCATGTTGCTGCCGCCGCCGGAGACGAGCACCGCGACCCGCTTGCGGGTGGGCATGCTCACAGCGACAGGCGGCCGTCGAAGACGACGGCGCGGTCGCCGCGCGGCACGATGGTGCCGAGCCGCATCACCGTCTCGCCGGCGGCTTCCAGCGTCGTGAAGACGGTGTCGGCGGCGGCCGGCGCGCAGACCACCACCATGCCGACGCCGCAGTTGAAGGTCCGCACCATCTCGGCTTCGGCGATGCGGCCGTCGCGGGCGAGCCAGCCGAACACCGGCGGCGGCGCGATGACGTCGAGGTCGATGCGGGCGGCGAGTGACGCCGGCAGCACGCGCGGGATGTTTTCCACCAGCCCGCCGCCGGTGATGTGGGCGAGCGCCTTGATGCCGTCGGTGGCGGCAAACGCCGAAAGCAGCGACTTCACGTAAATGCGGGTCGGCGTCAGCAGGGCGCGGCCGAGCGTCGTTTCCGCTTGGAACGGGCAGGGGTCGCCGTAGCCGAGCCGGTCGGCCTCGACGATGCGGCGCACCAGCGAGTAGCCGTTCGAGTGCACGCCGGAGGAGGCGAGGCCGAGCACCACGTCGCCGGCGGCGACGTCGGTCCGCGGCAGCAGCCGGTCGCGCTCGACGGCGCCCACCGCAAAGCCGGCGAGGTCGTAGTCGCCGTCACGGTAGTGACCGGGCATTTCCGCCGTCTCACCGCCGACCAGCGCCGCGCCGGCCTGCCGGCAGCCCTCGACGATGCCGGCGACCACGGCGGTGGCGACCGCCACGTCGAGCCGGCCAGTGGCGTAATAGTCGAGGAACATCAGGGGCTCGGCGCCTTGCACGACGAGGTCGTTGACGCACATCGCGACGAGGTCGATGCCGACCGTATCGTGCACGCCGGCCTCCAACGCCACCCGCAGCTTGGTGCCGACGCCGTCGGTGGCGGCCACCAGCAGCGGATCGCGGTAGCCGGTCGCCTTCAGGTCGAAGACACCGCCGAAGCCGCCGATCGCGGCGTCAGCGCCGGGGCGCGCGGTGCGGCGCACGAGCGGCGCGATCGCCCGGACCAGCGCGTCGCCGCGGTCGATGTCGACGCCGGCGGCGGCGTAGGTGAAGGGCTCGGAAGAGGCCGGATCGCTCATGGAGGCTCCGCTGGGGCGGCCGTGCGGGGCGGGAGGCGCATTCCGCCGGTCGACCGGCGATGCTATGGCGCATTGCGCGTCCCCGTGGCAAGGCGGCGTCTCGCGACGGCCGAGGGGCCGCTTGGCGGACGCCGCCGGGATCGCCATGTGAGGCGGGCGGTCCGCTTGGGGAGACGTCGTTGAGGTCCTGGTTCTTTCTCGTGCCGAACATGATCACGCTGGCCCGGCTGTTCGCCGTCCCCGTGGTCGTCTGGGCGATCGCCACCGGCGAATCCGGCATCGCCTTCGCACTCTTCGTCGCCGCCGGCATCTCCGACGCCATCGACGGCTTCCTGGCCAAGCGCTTCCACCTCGAAACCGAACTCGGCGCCTACCTCGACCCGATCGCCGATAAGGCGCTGCTGGTCTCGATCTACGTCGCGCTGGCCATCGCCGGCGAACTGCCGGTCTGGGTGACGACGCTGGTGGTCGCCCGCGATCTCCTCATCGTCGGTGCCGTGATGCTCGCCGTCGTGCTCGGCCGGCCGGTTCGGGTGCGCCCCATCGCCATCAGCAAGGCGAACACGCTCGTCCAGATCGTGCTCGCCGCCGTGGTCCTGGCGGCGAACGCGTTCGGCTGGGAACTGTACTGGCCGACCCTGATCCTGGCGGTCGCCGTGGCCGTCTTGACCGTCACGTCGGCTGGCGCCTATCTCGTCGAATGGATGGCGCACATGACGGCCGGGCCGCCCCAGGCCCCCACATCCGGACCCGGAGACGAGCGACCGTGAGTGTCGGACGGCAGATCGGCTTCTGGGTCGCCGCGCTTGTCGGCTTCCTGGTCTTTCTCTACGTCTTCAGCGGCATCCTGCTGCCGTTCGTGGCGGGCATGATCCTCGCCTACCTGCTCGACCCGGTCGCCGATCGCATCGAGCGTCTCGGCATCAACCGTCTGATCGCCGCGCTCATCATCCTCGCGACGTTCGTCGTGCTGTTCGTGCTCGTGCTGATCCTGGTGCTGCCGATCGTCGGCCACCAGCTCGGCGCACTCTTGCGCAGCCTGCCGGGCTATGTCACCGCGCTGCAGGACTTCGTCTCGCGCAACATCGACAGCGCGGGCCAGCTGCCGACGGTGCTCGGCATGCAGCCGACGGACCTGAAATCGTCCCTCGGCGGGCTCCTGACCCAGGGCGCGCAGTGGTTCGCGACGATGCTGACGTCGATCTGGAGCGGTGGCCAGGCGCTGCTGTCGGTGCTGGCGCTCCTCGTCGTCACGCCGGTGGTCGCGTTCTACATGCTTCTCGACTGGGACCGAATGGTCCGCGAGATCGACGGCTGGGTGCCGCGCCGCAGCGTCGAGACGGTTCGCCAGATCGCCCGCGAGATGGACGAGGGCGTCTCCGGCTTCATTCGCGGCCAGGTCTCGGTCTGCCTCATCCTGGGTGCCTACTACGCCATCGGCCTCACCATCGTCGGGCTCGATTTCGGTCTGCTGATCGGCATCTTCATCGGCATGATCAGCTTCATCCCCTATGTCGGCGCGACCATCGGCATGATCCTGTCGGTCGGTCTCGCCGTGGCGCAGTTCTGGCCGGAATGGCCGATGGTCGCCGCCGTCGCCGCCGTCTTCGCGGTCGGCCAGTTCATCGAGGGCAACGTGCTGCAGCCGAAGCTGATCGGCGAGCACGTCGGGCTGCATCCGGTGTGGCTGATGTTCGCTCTGTTCGCGTTCGGATCGCTGTTCGGCTTCGTTGGCATGCTGATCGCGGTGCCGGCCGCCGCGGCGGTCGGGGTGCTGGCGCGCTTCGCCATCGCCCGCTACCTCACCAGCCCGTTCTACACGGGCGGTTCGCGGTCGGGTCCGGGGTAGCCGTCCCGTGTCCGATAGCGGAGGCCAGCTGCCGCTCTCGCTCGCGATGCCGGTCTCGCGGACGCGGGAAGACTTCATCGTCGGCTCGGCGAATGCGGCGGCCGCCGCGCTGGTCGACCGCTGGCCAGACTGGCCGGCCCAGACCGCCCTCCTCGTCGGACCACCCGGGTCGGGCAAGACTCATCTCGCCACCGTCTGGGCCGGGCGCGCCAGGGCGTCGGTGATGGACCTCGCCACGCTCGCCGGTACCGATCCGCTGGCCCTGGCGGAGGCGGGCCACGTCGTCATCGAGAACATCGACCGGAGCCGCACCGGCGACACGGCGCTGCTGCACCTCCTCAACGCGGCGCGCGAGCGCGGTCGCTCGGTGCTGATGACGGCCCGCAGCGGCCTGCTCGACTGGGCGACGCCGGTGGCAGATCTCGCCTCGCGGCTGCGGGCGGCGACCCCGGTGACAATCGCCGAGCCCGACGATGCGCTGCTCGCGCAGGTCCTGGTCAAGCTCTTCGCCGACCGCCAGATCACCGTCGACCGCACCGTCGTCGACTTCGCACTGCGGCGGATGGAGCGCTCGCTCGCCGCCGCCAACGCCTTCGTCGCGGCCCTCGACGAGGCGGCGATGGCCGGCAAGCGCGCGCCCTCGCGGGCTCTGGCGGCCGAGGTGCTTGAACGGCTGGAGACCGGGGGCGGCCGCGGCGACGGTTCGTGAGGACCTTCGAACACTTCCGTCATACATTCCGTGTATCCGGGCGGCGTGCGGCAGGAGGACAAAATGGACGATGAAGCGGCGGGGGTTAGCCTCTCGGTGGAAGCAGACGGTGCGGAGCCGGATCTGCGGGACCTGCCGGCACGCTTCGTCAATCGCGAGCTCTCCTGGCTCCAGTTCAACCGCCGGGTTCTCGAAGAGGCCGCCAACCCGCACCATCCGCCGCTCGAGCGGCTGCGCTTCCTGTCGATCTCGGCGAACAACCTCGACGAGTTTTTCATGGTACGGGTCGCCGGTCTGCGCGGACAGCAGCGGATCGGCATCGAGACGCGTTCCGACGACGGGCTGACGCCGAGTGAACAACTCTCGCAGATCGCCCACGGCGTCGGCCGGCTGCAGGAGGCGCAGCAGGAACAATGGCGCGCGCTGCGGGCGCTCCTGGCGGAGACCAACATCTGGCTGGTCGAAGGCGCCGATCTCACCGATGTGGAGCGCGTCTGGCTCGAGCGCTTCTACCTCAGCCACATCTTCCCGGTGCTGACGCCCCTCGCCATCGACCCGGCGCATCCGTTCCCGTTCATTCCCAATCTCGGTTTCACGCTCGTCGTCGAGCTGGCGGCCCCGGAAGGCGACCGGATGGTCGCCCTGATCCGCGTGCCGGCGCAGGTCGATCGCTACATCCGCCTGCCGGGCCGTCCCGGGGATCCGGCGGATGGCGCCCGCTTTGTCTCGCTGGAAGCGACGATCGGCCAGTTCATCGCGCGCCTGTTCCCGAGCTACCGGGTGCTCGGGGAGGGGGCGTTCCGCGTCATCCGCGATTCCGACCTCGAGATCGAGGAGGAGGCGGAAGACCTCGTCCGCCTGTTCGAGACGGCGCTGAAGCGCCGCCGGCGCGGCTCGGTCATCCGGCTCGAGATCGAGCACACGACGCCGGAGCCGCTACGCCGCTTCGTCGCCAACGCCCTCGGCGTGCTGGACGACGAGATCTTCCTGGTCGACGGGTCGCTGGCCCTGAAGGACCTCGCACAGCTCGTCGGCCTAGACCGGCCGGAGCTCAAGTTCGTCCCCTACACGCCGCGCTTTCCCGAGCGCATCCGCGAGTACAACGGCGACTGCTTCGAAGCGATCCGAGCGAAGGACCTCGTCGTCCACCACCCCTACGAGTCGTTCGACGTCGTCGTGCAGTTCCTCGCCCAGGCGGCGCGCGATCCCGACGTCGTGGCGATCAAGCAGACGCTCTACCGCACCTCGAAGGACTCACCGATCGTGCGGGCGCTGGCCGAGGCGGCGGAGGCCGGCAAGTCGGTGACCGCCCTCGTCGAGCTGAAGGCGCGCTTCGACGAGGAAGCCAACATCCGCTGGGCACGCGATCTCGAGCGCGCCGGCGCGCAGGTCGTGTTCGGCTTCATCGAACTCAAGACCCACGCCAAGCTGTCGATGGTGGTGCGGCGCGAGGGCGGAAACCTCGTCACCTACTGCCACCTCGGTACCGGCAACTATC
Organism: Pseudoxanthobacter soli DSM 19599; assembly: GCA_945898215.1. Lineage (GTDB taxonomy): Bacteria > Pseudomonadota > Alphaproteobacteria > Rhizobiales > Segnochrobactraceae > CAMDHY01. Next base: position 35,163 of record CAMDHY010000022.1, read on the forward strand.
ACCCGATCACGGCGCGCATCTATACCGACCTGTCGTTCTTCACCTGCGACGAGGTGATCGCGCAGGATGTCGCGCGCATCTTCAACTACATCACCGGCTACGCGCGCCCGACCGAGGAGACCAAACTCGCGGTCTCGCCCTTGTCGCTGCGCAAGCGCATCCTCGAGCACATCAACGCCGAGATGGACCACGCGCGCGCCGGCCGGCCGGCGCAGATCTGGCTGAAGATGAACTCGCTGGTCGACCCGCAGATCATCGACGCACTTTATGACGCGAGCGAAGCGGGCGTGCAGATCGACATCGTCATCCGCGGCATCTGCTGCATGCGGCCGGGCATGCCGGGGCTGTCGGAGAACATCCGGGTGAAGTCGATCGTCGGCCGCTTCCTCGAGCACAGCCGCATCTTCTGCTTCGGCAACGGCCGCGGCCTGCCGTCGCCGCACGCCTATGTCTACATCGGCTCGGCCGACATGATGCAGCGCAACCTCGACCGCCGGGTCGAGGCCCTCGTGCCGATCGAGAACCCGACCGTGCACGCGCAGATCCTCGACCAGATCATGGTCGCGAATCTCACCGACAACGAACAGAGTTGGCAGCTCTTGCCGGACGGCGGGCATCGGCGTATCCACCCGGCTCCCGGCGAAGAACCCTTCAACGCCCAGCAGTACTTCATGAACAACCCCTCGTTGTCCGGTCGTGGCAAATCCCTCCTCACCGACTCGCCCAAGCCGTTCGCGAAGCGGCGTGGCAGCTGACGCCCCAGAGCGGCGGCCCGTCGCCGAGCCGGCGCCCGGTCGCCTGCCCGGCAACGGCCCGATCGCCGTCGTCGACATCGGATCGAACTCGGTGCGCCTCGTCGTCTACGAGCGGCTTGCCCGCTCGCCGACGGTTGTGTTCAACGAGAAGGTGCTCGCCGGCCTCGGCCGCGGCATCGCCAAGACTGGCCGGCTGATCGATCAGGCGACGGACCAGGCGCTCGTGGCGCTGCGCCGTTTCCGCCAGATCTCCGACCAGCTGGGCGTCCGCTCCTTCGACGTGCTGGCGACGGCCGCCTCGCGCGACGCCGAGAACGGTCCGGCCTTCATCGCCGAGGTCGAACGCATCTGTCGCGCCCCGGTCACCGTGCTGTCGGGCGCGAGCGAGGCGCGCTACGCGGCGCTCGGCGTCGCCTCGGGCATCCATGATCCGAACGGCATCGCCGGCGATCTTGGCGGCGGCAGCCTCGAGATCGTCGACGTCCGCGGCGGTGAAATGGGGGGTGGCCAGACCTTCCCCCTCGGCGGCCTCAGGCTGCAGGAGGCGTCGGATTCGTCGCTGCGCAAGGCCGAGAAGATCGCCGCCGACCTGCTCTCCGCCGATCCGCTGCTCGCCGACGGCGAGGGCAGGGACTTCTACGCCATCGGCGGAACGTGGCGCTCGCTCGCGCGCCTGCACATGTTCCAGACCGGCTACCCGCTGCACGTCATGCATCAGTACACGATCCAGGCGGGCGAGGCGCTGGAGTTCTGCCGGACCGTGGCGCGCGGCAACATCGATACGCTCGATTCGATCGAGGTGGTGTCGCGCCAGCGCCGCGCGCTGCTTCCCTACGGCGCCCTGGTGCTGGCCCAGATCATCCGCACCGCGAAGCCTCGCGCCGTGGTGCTGTCGGCGCTAGGCCTGCGCGAGGGGCTTCTCTACGAGCGGCTGTCGGAGACCGAGCGGGCGGCCGACCCGCTGATCTCGGCCTGCGAGGAGCTGTCCTTCCTGCGGTCACGCTCGCCGCGCATGGTAGCGGAGCTGGCGGCGTTCGCCGGGCGCATCTTCGAGCTGATGGGGATCGACGAGACCGTCGACGAGCGACGACTGCGCATCGCCGCCTGCCTGCTCTCCGACATCGGCTGGCGGGCCCACCCGGACTACCGCGGCGAGCAGAGCGTCGCGATCATCTCCAACGCCTCCTTCATCGGAGTCGATCACCACGGCCGCGCCTACCTCGCGCTCGCCGTCTACTACCGTCACTTCGGGCTCGTGGACGACGCCCTGTCGCCGCGCCTGCGCGAACTCGCCACGACGCGGATCAAGGACCGCGCGCGCTGCCTCGGCGCCGCGTTGCGGCTTGCCTACATCCTCGCGGCATCCGCCCCCGGGGTGCTGTCACGCATCGCCATCGACAGCGTCGGCGACCGGCTGGTGCTGCGGCTTCCGAAGGAGCTCGCAACGCTCGACGGGGAGGTAGTGCGCAAGCGGCTGGACCAGCTCGCCCGCCTCGGCGGCATGGGCTCGGCCATCGTCGAAACCTGAGACGCGGGTCTTGCGATCAAGCGGGCCCGTGGTGGTCGTGCAAATCCGTTTCACGTCATTGTGACGAGAAGCTGTCAAGGTTAGCCTCCTCATCGGGGGCACAGGATTCGGTGCGCCCCCGTGAGAATTCGACCGGAGCCACCCCATGACCTCGAAGACGACAATGGCCATCCTGGCCGGCCTGTTCGCCTGCGCCGGCGCGGTGTCGGCGCACGCCGACACCGAGCCCAATCGCGCCAATGGCAAGTTCACCTGCCCCGGCAAGGCCGTGAAGCAGGACTGGATGCTGATCGCCACGAACGGCGTGCCGTTCTACTGCAAGCTCAGCGTCGACAAGAGCAACGGCATGACGGGTGACTGTTTCGACGCGATTGATCCGGACACGCGGATCAAGGCGACCGGGGACATGTCCGTCACCAGCAAGTGCGCCGTCAGCGGCACCCTCACCCTCAAGTCCGGGGGCGAAGTCGTGAAGGCGGACATCTCCGCCAACATGACGAAGAGCCAGACGACCATCATCGGGATCACGGTCGGCTCCAAGGGATCAGACAAGGGCCAGTTCGGAACCTTCACCGCCATCCGCATGGAGCAGTGAGCGCGGTCGATCCCTGTCGAACCGCCTCCTTCCGAAATCTCCGAGGAAAGACGTCATGAACGCTCGCAACCTCCTGATGGCCATTGGCGCGGTCGCTCTCTTCGCCGCCGCTCCCGCCGTCGCTCAAGACATCGAGCCCCAGAAGGGCTACAAGTGCAAGAGCAAGTCTCTCGAAGCAAACTGGCTGATCATCATCGGCGGCAGTGACAAGCCGAGCTATTGCGAAGCCACCGTCGACAAGAGCGGCAGCATCAACACGTCTGCCTGCTACGAGAAGAAGACCGACAAGATCATCGGCGATCTTTCGGGCAAGCTTTCCATTACCAGCAGGTGCGCGATCAGCGGCCAGGTCAGCATTAACCCGACGAGCGGCAAGGGGACGAAGACGGAAGCCGAACTCTATATGGACGCGGCGGCGACGAGCTTCGTCGGCACGCTGACGGCCAAGGACGACGGTTTCGTCGTCGTCCAGGCCATTCGGATGAAGTGAGGCCGGCTGCCCGCTGTATCCGGTTCCGCCAGGGGCAGCGGCCGCTTTTCGTCTTCGAACTTTCAGCCCCACGCGGGCAGACATCCAGGAGCAGGCACCATGCGCTCTCTCGTCATCCTCGCCGCGTCGGCCCTCGTCGCCTTCGCCGCACCGGCCCTCGCTCAGCAGGCCAGCGACATCGAGCCGAACCAGCAGAAATACAAGTGCACGTCGAAGGACGCCGTCGGCGGCTGGTCGATGGTCTTCTTCGAGCGGGTCGCCACCCAGTGCACTTTCACGGTCGACAACGACCGCACGATCACTTCATCCAGCTGCATCGAGAAGAAGACCGACAAGGAGGTCGCCACCCTCGAGGGCAAGATCGTCGTCGACAAGAAGTGTACGGTGACGGCAAATTTGACCATCAAGGCGAAGAACGCTTCGACGGAAAGTAAGCTTGATGCCTACATGACCTTCGATCAGACGGCGTTCACGGGCCTCCTGATCGACAAGAAGTCGGACGCGTTCGTCGCCGTCGCCGCCGTGCGGGCGAAGTAGGGTCGACGGATCAGGCACAGGCCGCGGCGCCCGCGGGGGGGCGTGCCGCGGCCGGCCTGCCGTTCCGCAGGCCTCCGGATCAGGCGGTCTCTGCCGGGGGTGACGGTGCGCCGCCATCGATGGCAGCGCTACCGCGCGCCTCGCCCTCCGGCTTGCGGCGGCGGCGCTTGCGGCGTTTCGGTGGGGCGGGCTGGGACACGGGCGCCAGCGACTGCCCGGCGTCTCCGACCCGATCCATGAGGACGATCCGGCCGCCGTTCATCGCCAGCGCGGTGCGGCCGTTCTTGAGATCGAGAGCGGGCTGTCCAAACAGGTCGCGCCGCCACCCCGACAGGGCCGGCACATCGGCGTCGTCGGAGGCGGCGAGACGGTCGAGATCATCGGAAGTAGCGATAATTTTGGCTGCAACGCCATGGCGTTCCGCCGTGAGCTTCAACAAGACCTTCAATAGCTCGGACGCGGCGCCGCCATTGCTGGCCGGCCGCTCGTTGTCGACTTGCGGCAAGTCGGGCAGGACGCCGTCGAGGGCACGGTTGACGAGCGTCACCAGTTCGGCGCCCGAGCGCGAACGTTCGAAGCCCTTTGGGACGGTTCGCAGCCCGGCGAGCTGCTCGGCGGTGCGGGGGCGGCGAGTGGCGACTTCGCTGACGGCGTCGTCCTTCAGGACGCGGCTGCGCGGCACGTCGCGCGTCTGCGCCTCGCGCTCGCGCCAGCCGGCGACCGCCTGCAGGACGGCGAACTCCTCGCGCGACTTCGGCCGCGCCTTGAAGCGGGTCCACGCGCTCTCCGGATCGACGCGGTAGGTGTGCGTCGACGTCAGGACGGCCATCTCCTCGGCCACCCAGTCGATGCGCCCGCTCTTCTCGAGGGAGGCGCGCAGATGGCGGTAGACGTCACGCAGATGCGTGACGTCTGCCAGGGCGTAGTCGAGTTGCAGGTCCGACAGCGGGCGTCGCGACCAGTCGGTGAAGCGGTGCGTCTTGTCGATGCGGCCGCCGGTCGTACGGGCGACGAGCTGGTCGTAGGCGATCGAATCGCCGAATCCGCAGACCATCGCGGCGATCTGGGTGTCGAAGATCGGCGCCGGCACGAAGCCGCCGCGGTGGTAGACGATCTCGATGTCCTGCCGCCCGGCATGAAAGACCTTGAGGACATCCGGCGCCCGCATCAGATCAAGAAACGGCTCGAGGTCGAGGCCAGGCGCCATCGCATCGACGATCACGGCATCATCGGGACTGGCCAGTTGCACGACGCAGAGCTTCGGCCAGAAGGTCGTCTCGCGCATGAACTCGGTGTCGACAGCGACGAACTCTGCCGCAGCAAGACGAGCGCAGACCTCGGCCAGCGCCTCGGATGTCGTTATGGTCTCTATCATCACCTCTGTTCATAGCCGACAGAATGATGGCTGTCGCCTGCGCAGCGAGGACCTGCGCGCGGCACGCGGTCGCCGCCGCTGAGGCGGCGCTCAGAGCTCCCGAAGCGGGGCTGGACCCGACACCGTCGATCGCCTGCCCGTGTCATTCCCCGGCGGTCGGCTCGACGCCGGCACACCGGAGTTCAGGGCAGCGAGGCCGAGAGCATCTCGAGAGCGGTCGCGACCGTGGCGAGACGGATCTGCGAGCGGGTCTGCGGCCCCAGCCGGATTTCCCGGTGGATCGTCGCCCCGCCCCGAACGGCGACGGCGAGGTGGACGAGCCCCACCGGCTTGGCGGCCGTCCCGCCGCCCGGTCCGGCGACGCCGGTGACGGCGACCGCGCGGTCGGCGTGGGCGTGCGCGAGCCCCCCTTCCGCCATCAGGCGCGCCACAGCCTCGCTGACGGCGCCGTCGCGCGCGATCACCGCCGGATCGACCCCCAGGCACTCGCTCTTCGCGGCGTTGGAGTAGGTGACGAAGCCGCGCTCGACGACGTCCGAGGAGCCCGGGATCTCGGTGAGCACCGCGGCAATGAGCCCGCCGGTGCACGATTCGGCCGTCACCACCCTGAGGCCGGCGCGCCGGCACTGGTCGAGCAGCGCCGCGGCGGGCGCGAGGAGCGGCGCGAGATCGGTCACCGCCCGTGGTCTCCCGGCTCGATCGGCAGGCGGACCGTCGCGGTCGCCATCGCCGCGATGCCCTCGCGCCGGCCGGTGAAGCCGAGCCGCTCGCTCGTCGTCGCCTTCACCGCGACGCGCCCGATCGGCAGATCGGTGATCGCGGCGATGCGGGCGCGCATCGCATCCCGGTGTGGCCCGATCTTCGGGGCTTCGCAGACGAAGGTGAGGTCGAGATGGGCGATGCGGCCGCCGAGCGCCCGCAACCGCTCCACCGCGGCGGCGAGGAAGCGAGCCGAATCGGCACCCCGCCATTTCGGATCGGTCGGGGGGAAGTGCGAGCCGATGTCGCCGTCGGCGATCGCACCCAGAATGGCGTCGGTGATCGCGTGCAGGCCGACGTCGGCGTCCGAATGGCCGTCCAGCCCATGCGTGTGCGGCAGCACGATGCCGCCGAGCGTGACGGTGTCGCCATCGCCGAAAGCGTGCACGTCGTAGCCCTGGCCGACACGGACGTCCGGCAGGTCGGCGAGGGCGGCGCTGGTGAGGCGCGCATCGGCGGCCGCGAGATCAGCGGCGGTCGTGAGCTTGACGTTGCCCGGATCGCCCTCCACCAGCGTGACGTCGAGGCCCGCCCATTCGGCGACGGCGGCATCGTCGGTGAGGTCGGCCCGGCCCGCCTCCGCCGCCTTCACATGTGCCGAAAGCAGCGCCGCGTAGTGGAAGCCCTGGGGGGTCTGGGCCGTCCACAGCCCGTCGCGGGGGATCGTCTCGGCGATCCGGCGACCGTCGCCGGCGCGCTTGACGGTGTCGGTGACGGGCAGGGCGGCGATCGCACCTGCCGACGCCGCGAGCGCACCGAGAACCCGGTCGACGACGGCGGCGCCGATGAACGGGCGCACCGCATCGTGCACGAGAACGAGGTCGGGCAGGGTGGCGGCGAGGGCCGTCAGGCCGTTGCGGACGGAATGCTGCCGGGTCACGCCGCCGTGGACGGGAGGCAGGAGCTTGGGGTGAGGCGCGACGGCGCGCGCGAAGGCATCGTCGTCGTCGGCATGGATGACCGGCTGAATGATCGTGATCGCCGGATGGGCAGCGAGGCGGGCGACCGTCTCGGCGATGACGGCCCTGCCGCCGATGGAGCGATATTGCTTCGGCGCGTCACCCGCGGTCGTGGACGCGCGCGTGCCGCGGCCGCCGGCGACGAGGACGACGGCGGTGCGGCTTGCCGGCGTCCCGCCGGACCCGTCCTGATGGTGCTCCGCCTGTTCAAACGCCATGGCTTGCTCGCTCTCCTGCCCCCAAGGGTGTAGGGCGAGCGGCCCGCCTTGGACAAGCGGCCACCACCTTGATGCCGCAGTGGACAGTCCCTCGCCGAGCGTTGAACATTATCTGTGCATCATGTAGGGATGCTCAGTTGCTGAGCAGCGCCAGAATGTCCGAAGAGCCGACCGAACCCCACGCCCTCCCACCCCTGTGTATCGGCACCCGCGAGATCGCGGGCCGGTGCCTGCTCGCTCCGATGGCGGGCATCACCGATCTGCCCGTTCGCCGGCTGGCCTCGCGTCTCGGTGCACCGCTCGTGGTCAGCGAGATGGTTGCCGGGGAGGCGCTCGCCAACGGCGAGATCGAGGCACGGCTGAAGGCGGAGCGCGGAGACGTGTCGCCCCATGCGGTGCAGATCGCCGGCTGCACGGCCGAGAGCATGGCGACGGCCGCCCGGATCGCCGAGGCGACCGGCGCCGACATCATCGACATCAACATGGGCTGCCCGGCGAAGCGCGTCGTCAACGGCTGGGCGGGCTCGGCCCTGATGCGTGAGCCGGATCACGCACTGTCGCTGATCGAAGCGGTCGTCGGGGCGGTGTCCGTTCCGGTGACGGTGAAGATGCGACTCGGCTGGGACGATGCGAGCCGCAACGCGCCAGATCTCGCGCGGCGCGCGGAAGCGGCGGGCGTCGCAATGGTTACGGTGCACGGACGCACCCGCTGCCAGTTCTACAAGGGTTCGGCCGACTGGGACGCGATCGCAGCGGTCAAGGCGATGGTCTCGATCCCGGTCGTCGCCAATGGCGATCTCACCGGCGTGGAGGAAGCACCCGCGATGCTGGCGCGCTCCGGCGCGGACGCCGTGATGGTCGGCCGGGGGGCACAGGGACGCCCATGGCTGCCGGGCGACATCGCCCACTTCCTCGCCACCGGCGAACGGCGAGCCGAACCGGGCGCGGCGGAGCGGCGCGACATGCTGCTCGGCCAGTACGAGGAGATGCTGTCGCTCTACGGCCGTGGGCTCGGCATCCGCGTCGCCCGCAAGCATATCGGCTGGAGCTTCGACGCCTGGCCGCGCGGCGGCGTGCAGGCGCTCCGCAAGACGGCGCTGACGTCGGAGGACCCCGCGATGGTGATGAACCTGATCGCCGCGTGGTTCGACGACACGGCAGAGACACGGGTGGCCGCCTGATGCACGGACGTACCGGAAAGCCGCCCGACCGCACCCCCACGCCGGCCCGGCCCGACCTGTCGGCCGAGCTCCTCAACGCGCTGCCGCATCCGGTCGTCTGTGTCGACGGCAACAACCTCATCATCGCCGCGAACGACGCTGCCGAGGCCTTCTTCCAGGCGAGTACCTCGGTGCTGCGCCGCCACGCCGTCTCCGACTTCGTGCCGTTCGGCAGTCCGCTGCTGGCGCTGGTGGCGCAGGTGCGCGAGCGCGCCGCGCCGGTGTCGGAGTATCGCGTCGACATCGGTTCGCCACGGCTCGGTCCGGACCGCATCGTCGACGTCTACGCCTCGCCGCTCGGCGAGCAGCCGGGGTCCGTCGTGCTGGTGCTGCAGGAGCGCACCATGGCCGAAAAGATCGGCCGCCAGCTGACATCGCGGGGCGCCGCGCGGACGGTCAGCGGGCTTGCGGCCATGCTCGCCCACGAGATCCGCAACCCGCTTTCCGGCATCCGGGGCGCCGCGCAGCTTCTCGAGCAGTCGGCCGACGAGGACGACCGGGCGCTGACGCGGCTGATCACCGAGGAGACGGACCGCATCGTCAAGCTCGTCGACCGCATGGAGGTGTTCTCCGACGAGCGTCCGATCGAGCGCGAGCCGGTCAACATCCACGCCGTCCTCGATCACGTGAAGCGGCTCGCGCAGTCGGGCTTTGCGCGCCACATCCGCATCGTCGAGGAATACGACCCGTCGCTGCCGCCGGTCAGCGCCAACCGCGACCAGCTGGTGCAGGTGTTCCTCAACCTGCTCAAGAACGCCGCCGAGGCGATCGGCAACGACCCCGACGGCGAGATCGTGCTGACGACGGCGTTCCGTCCGGGCATCCGGCTGTCGATCCCGGGCTCCAAGCAGCGCGTCAGCCTGCCGCTGGAGTTCTGCGTCCGCGACAACGGCGCGGGCGTCTCGGAAGACCTGCTGCCGCACCTGTTCGACCCGTTCGTGACCACCAAGGTCAACGGCACCGGGCTCGGGCTCGCGCTGGTGGCCAAGATCGTCGGCGACCACGGCGGCATCATCGAGTGCGAATCGCAGTCGCGCCGAACCGTTTTCCGTATCCTGATGCCGGCCCACGCCGGCGGTGCAACGAGGACCCCTCCGGGGTGACGTGGTTTCGATGAACGGCAAGATTCTCGTCGCCGACGACGACGCGGCCATCCGCACGGTCCTCAATCAGGCGCTGTCGCGGGCTGGCTACGAAGTCCGACTTACCTCCAACGCCGCCACCCTCTGGCGCTGGGTGGCGCAAGGGGAGGGGGATCTCGTCATCACCGACGTGGTGATGCCCGACGAGAGCGCCTTCGACCTGTTGCCGCGCATCAAGAAGCTCAGGCCGGAACTGCCGGTCGTGGTGATGAGCGCGCAGAACACCTTCATGACGGCGATCCGCGCCTCCGAGCGCGGCGCCTACGAATATCTGCCGAAGCCCTTCGATCTGAAGGAGCTGATCACCATTGTCGGCCGTGCGCTCGCCGAGCCGAAGGCACGGCGTCCGACACTGCCCGAGGAAGAGCCGGCCGAGCACATGCCGCTGGTCGGCCGCTCGCCAGCCATGCAGGACATCTACCGCATCCTCGCCCGGCTGATGCAGACCGACCTGACGGTAATGATTTCCGGCGAATCCGGCACCGGCAAGGAACTCGTCGCCCGCGCCCTCCACGACTACGGCAAGCGCCGCAACGGCCCGTTCGTCGCCGTCAACATGGCGGCGATCCCGCGCGATCTGATCGAATCGGAGCTGTTCGGCCACGAGAAGGGCGCCTTCACCGGCGCCTCCAGCCGCAACGCCGGCCGCTTCGAGCAGGCGGAAGGCGGCACGCTGTTTCTGGATGAGATCGGCGACATGCCGATGGAGGCGCAGACGCGTCTCCTGCGCGTGCTCCAGCAGGGCGAGTACACGACCGTCGGCGGGCGCACCCCGATCAAGACGAACGTGCGTATCGTCGCTGCCTCCAACAAGGACCTCAGGCTCCTGATCAACCAGGGTCTGTTCCGGGAGGACCTGTTCTTCCGTCTGAATGTCGTGCCGATCCGCCTACCGCCGCTGCGCGAGCGAGCCGAGGATGTTCCTGATCTCGTCCGCCATTTCTTCACCCTCGCCGAGCGCGAGGGGCTGCCCTCCAAGCAGGTCGAGCCGGCGGCGCTCGACCGGCTGAAGCGCTACCGTTGGCCCGGCAACATCCGCGAGCTCGAGAACCTCGTCCGGCGGCTGGCGGCGCTCTATCCACAGGACGTCATCGGGGCCGGGCTGATCGAGGCCGAGCTCGACCAGCCGGCCCTGACGCCCGGCCTCGAGGGCGGCGATCGCGACGAGACGCTGTCGGGTGCGGTGGAGCGGCACCTTTCCGTCTACTTCGGCGAGTTCGGCGAGCGCCTGCCACCGCCCGGCCTCTATCACCGCATCCTCAAGGACATCGAGTATCCGCTGTTGTCGGCGGCCTTGGCTGCGACGCGGGGCAACCAGATCAAGGCGGCCGAGCTACTCGGGGTCAACCGCAACACGCTGCGCAAGAAGATCCGTGATCTCGACATCCAGGTGATGCGCTCCAGCCGCTGAGGCGACGCCCGGCACACGGGACGCGGCAGCGGGCAGGGTTGATGCACGCGCCGTTTTCGGCTAGCGACGCCCCGCGTGCGCACGCCTTGCGCCCCATCCAAGGAATCCGCCGTTGTCCTCACGCTCTCTCGCCGACGAGTTGGTCGCGCTCGCCCTCTCCGCCGGGCGGGAGATCATGGCGATCTACGACGGCGACCAGGGTGCTGAGACGAAGGCGGACGGCTCGCCGGTGACGGCGGCCGATACCGCGGCCGAGGCAGTGATCCTGGCGGGCCTGCGCCGTGTCGCGTCGGGCGTTCCGGTCGTGGCCGAGGAAGAGGTGGCGGCCGGCCGCGTGCCGGAGATTGGGCGGCGGTTCTTCCTCGTCGATCCGCTCGACGGCACCAAGGAATTCATCAGCCGCAACGGCGAGTTCACCGTCAACATCGCCCTCGTCGAGGACGGTGCACCGGTGATGGGCGTCGTCTACGCCCCGGCGCTCGGCGACCTCTGCATCGGCACCGTCGGGGAGGGCGCCCGCACCGCCCGCGTCGCCGCCGACGGAAGCTGCACGTGGACCGACATCCGCGTCCGCCCGGCCCCCGTGGCCGGCCTCGACGTCGTGGCCAGCCGCTCGCACCTGACGGCGGAGACGAAGGCCTTCATCGATCGCTTCGTCGTCCGCGACATGGTCGCGGCCGGTTCGTCGCTGAAGTTCTGCCGCGTCGCGACGGGAGCGGCGGATCTCTATCCGCGCCTCGCCCGCACGATGGAGTGGGACACCGCCGCTGGCGACGCTGTGCTCAGGGCGGCCGGCGGCCGCGTCACCACGGTCGACGGGGCGCCGTTGCTGTACGGCAAGCGCAACCAGGCGACCGACACCGACTTCGCGAACCCGTGGTTCGTGGCGGCCGGCGGTTTCGATCCGTTCGCGGACACAGCCCGCCCGTCCTGATGCGGCCGCAATCTCTCCGCATTTCCTCCCGCGACCTCGATAGCACCCAGCGCAAGGCGATTCCGCAGTGGCAGTCGACCGATATTCCCATCTGAAGCGGCTCGAAGACGAGAGCATCCACATCATCCGCGAAGTCGCGGCTGAGTTCCGCAACCCGGTCATGCTCTATTCGATCGGGAAGGACTCGTCGGTGATGCTCCATCTCGCGATGAAGGCGTTCTATCCGTCGAAGCCGCCGTTCCCGCTTCTGCACGTCGACACCACCTGGAAGTTCCGGGAGATGATCCGCTTCCGCGACGACACCGCGAAGCGGCTCGGGCTGCAGCTCCTGACCCACAGCAACCAGGACGGCCTTCGGCAGAACATCAACCCGTTCGACCATGGCTCGTCCTACTACACGCACGTCATGAAGACCGAGGCGCTGAAGCAGGCGCTGACGTCCTACGGCTTCGACGCCGCCTTCGGCGGCGCGCGCCGCGACGAGGAGAAGAGCCGCGCCAAGGAGCGCGTCTTCTCGTTCCGCACCGCCGCCCACGGCTGGGACCCGAAGAACCAGCGCCCCGAGCTCTGGCACCTCTACAACGGCCGCATCGCCAAGGGCGAATCGATCCGGGTGTTCCCGCTGTCGAACTGGACCGAGCTCGACATCTGGCAGTACATCCTCGCCGAGGAGATCCCAATCGTGCCGCTCTACTACGCCGCGATGCGGCCGGTGGTGGAGCGCGACGGCATGCTGATCATGGTCGACGACGACCGCATCCCGATGCGCGAGGGGGAGACACCGGTCGAGAAGATGGTGCGCTTCCGCACGCTCGGCTGCTATCCGCTTACCGCGGCGATCGAGTCGCCGGCGACGACGCTGCCCGAGATCGTCCGCGAGATGCTGATCGCCCGCACGTCGGAGCGTTCCGGCCGGCTCATCGACCACGACGAGTCCGGGTCGATGGAGAAAAAGAAGCGCGAGGGGTATTTCTGATGGCTCACGCCGCGAGCAAGCTCGACCCCGCCGCCTTCACCGACTACCTGGCCGCCCAGGAGCGCAAGGGCCTGCTGCGCTTTCTCACCTGCGGCAGCGTCGACGACGGCAAGTCGACCCTGATCGGCCGCCTGCTCTACGACAGCAAGCTGATCTTCGAGGATCAGCTGCTGACGCTCGAGCGCGACAGCCGCAAGCACGGCACGACAGGCGAGGACTTCGACTTCGCCCTCCTCGTCGACGGCCTCGAGGCCGAGCGCGAGCAGGGCATCACCATCGACGTCGCCTACCGCTTCTTCACCACCGAGAAGCGCAAGTTCATCGTCGCCGACACCCCCGGCCACGAGCAGTACACCCGCAACATGGCAACCGGCGCCTCGACGGCCGATCTCGCCGTGCTACTGGTCGATGCCCGCTTCGGTGTCGTCACCCAGACGCGCCGCCACGCCTTCATCGCCTCGCTGCTCGGCATCCGCCACATCGTGCTGGCGGTGAACAAGATCGACCTCG
>CAMDHY010000023.1 GCA_945898215.1 Pseudoxanthobacter soli DSM 19599
GGCGACGTGGGTATCGGGGATCGCCGCGAGCAGGCCGAGGTGGAGCAGCGTCGTCGCCGCCGCGCGGTCGCGGAGCACGGTGACCGCGGTGCGGAACAGCGGCAGGGCGGTGGAGAAGACGTCGGCGAACCCGGTGACGTACTGGTGGGCGATGCGGTCGCGCGGCGCCGCCACCGCCATGGCGGCGCGCAGGTCGAGCGTGGCGGCATCGGCAACGTCGTAGCCCGGCACCGTCCCGAGGCCCGCCGGGGCGGCGAGCCGGATCGCCCGGAAGGCCGCGTCGGCATCGGCGACCGTCAGCGCGGCGAGTATGGGCAGCAGCCGCTCGCGCAGCGGTCCGGGACCTTCCGCGGCGGCGGCGAGCGGGGCGCACAACAGCACGATGCCGAGATTGGTGTTGGTGCCGACGGCCGCCCGCGTCGCCTCGACGGCGGCGAGGATGCGGGCGCCGACCGCGGTGCCCGCGGCCGCGAGCGCCGGTGCCGCCGCCCGGGCCGACGCCTCGAAGTCGGCCACCGTCATGCGGTGGCCGTCGGCGAAGCGGTGGACGTTGCCAGGCTTCAGCGCGGCGAGTTCATCCTCGCAGGCCGCGACGAAGGCGGCGGCGATGGTCTCCGGGGCGTGGGCGGGGCGGCGCACGGGCGCGGGCTCACGGGCTGACGGCGCGCAGCGGCGGCCGGCCGCGGCCGGTGCGCTCGGCGACTTCGGCGAGGAAGGCCGCCACCACCCGCTCGGTCAGGTCGAAGCCGGTGACGGTCTGCAGGCCCGACCAGGCCGGCATGGAATTCACCTCGAGCACGAGGTAGCCGCCGGCGCCGTCGGCGATCAGGTCGACGCCGGCATAGTCGGCGCCGACGGCCGTGGCAGCGGCGACCGCCAGGCGCTCCGCCTCGGCGTCGGGCACCCACGCTTCGGCCTTGGCGCCCTGCTTGATGTTGGTGATCCAGCCCGTGCCGCGGCGGATCATGCCGGCGAGGGCCCGACCGCCGGCGACGAGCACGCGGTGGTCGTGGAAGCCTTGCGCGCCCGGCGCCGGCCCCACGAAGCGCTGCAGGTAATAGACGCCGGCGACGGCCTCCGGTGGCGGCAGGTCGTCGGGCGCGCTGACGAGCCGCAGCGCCTTGCCCTGCGAGCCGAACAGCGGCTTCAGCACCAGCGGCCGCTCGGGCGTCGCCTCGGCCGCCACGAGTGCGACCGCCGCTTCGGGAGACTCGAGCGCCCAGGTGGCGGGCGTCGGCAGGCCGGCGCGCTGCAGGCGCCAGGTGGTCTGGGCCTTGTCGACGCACGCCTCGATCGCCCGCGGCGCGTTCCACACCGGCACGCCGGCGGCGGCGAGCGCGTGCAGCAGCCCGAGGCGCAGCGTCACCGCCTCGAAGCTGCCGGCGTCGATGGTGCGCACGAACACGGCGTCCGGCAGCCGGTCGGGGAAGCCCGGAATGTCGAGGCCGGCGGGGTGGGCGGTCGCGAAGCGGCAGCGCGTCAGCGACGTGCGCGTCACGGCCGCACCCGCGGCGCGCAGCGCCAGCACGAGCCGGCGGGCGTGCCAGTCGGCGCCCGAGATGAACAGCGCGACGTCCGGCCCCGCGCCCATCGTCAGCCGAAGGAGGCGTCGAGCAGGGCGAGGTCGATCGCGCCGGCGTGGTGGCTGACGCCGCTGTCGAGGTTGGTCACGATCACCGCCGCCGGGCTGAACAGCATCGGGTCGATCTTGTAGAAATCGCCGCCGAAGCGCTTGAAGATCTCCGCGAAGGGCGCGCCGTAGTCGCTCGCCGTGCGGCTCGGCAGGCGGGCGGCGAGGTCGGCCGCCGCTGCGTCGTCGCCGGTGACGAACAACTGCACCCGGCCGCCATAGATGATGGCGTCGTTCGTGCGCCCCATTGCGGCGACGAAGTCCGGCACCGGCGGCGCCATCGGCGCCGAGGCGATGCCGTCGACGATTCGCTCGAGCGGGAAGTGCAGGGTGTGCGCCTTGTGCAGCGCCACCTCGAGCACGCGCGCCACCACCTGCACGGAGCCCGCGAGGCTCTGGGTGGGAGCGTAGAGGAAGGTCAGCCGGTCCGGCGTCAGGCCGGTGTCGGCGGCGATCGTCTCGACCAGCGGCGGTGGCGGCGGGGCGTCGGTCTCCAGCACCAGCACGGCGCGGTCGGCATCGTCGCGGTAGCCGAGCTCGGCGAAGAGGTCCTCCACCGCGGCATGGGCGCGGCCGGGGCCGGAGCCGAGCACGAAGTAGTTCTCGTGCGACAGGCTCCAGCCGGCATACTGGCTGCCGAGGCAGGCGAGCACGGGGTCGGAGGTGCGCACCGTCAGGGTGAACGGCCAGCGCGGCGTCGCCGAGGAACTCTCCACCGAGACGCGGCCGAGGCCGCCGAGGCAGATCTCGGCGAGGCGCAGGCCCGCCTCGATGCCGCCCGGCACCTTCGCGCCGGCGTCGATCAGCGTTTCGCCAAGGGAGCCGGTGGAGACGGCGACGCGCAGCCGGGCGGCGTCGGCGACGAGCGCTGCGACCAGCGGCGCGACGCTCTCACCCACGCTCGGCCGGCCGCCGCGTCCGCTCGGTCGCGGATGGCGGTCGGCCCCTTCATGCGCATCTGCCACGGTCGTCTCCCTCGGGTGTCGCGTTGTTTTTCTACGGCGCTCTAGTGCTTGGTCTTTTCGCCGAACGCCAGCGTCATGGCGCAGCGGGCGCGGGCTTCGAGACAGGCGGTGCGCGCGTCGGCGTCGTCATCCACCGCCCGCACAGTGCATATCGGTGCGCCGGCCGCGATCGTCGTGCCGGCCAGGGGCCGGTCGGCGACCCAGTCTGGCCAGTCGACGGCGACGGTGACGCCGTCGCGGGGAGCGTAGACGAGGGCGGTGGCGGCGATCGTCGCCGGTGGTGTCCAGGCGGGCGCGGCGTCCGTCGCGGATGGCTCGGCAGACGCGGGCGCCGTCTCGCATGCCGCGATGTGCAGCGCCATCAGCGGCGGCGAGCCGCGGTCGAGCACGTCGAGAGCCGCGGTCGGGCGCGGGTTCACCTCGATCAGCCACCAGCGGCTGCCGTCGACGACGAGGTCGAGGCCGACCAGGCCGCGCAGGTCGGTGGCGTGCGCCAGGCGATCGGCGGCTGCGGTGATTTGGGCTGCGAGGTCGGGGTCGACCGCGACGGGGCCCGCGAGGCCGCCGAAACGGTAGGGCTGCGACGGCGTCGGGGCGAAGGCGGCGGCGCAGAAGCCGACGAGGCGGGCGCCGTCGGCGTCGCAGAGGATCGTCGCCGACATCGCCCGGCCATCGACGCGGCGCTGGAAGGTGCGGTCGGCCGGGGAGGCGCCTGCCATCGCGGCGGTCGCCGGCATGACGTGACCGCCGCCGCTGCCACCGGCGCGCTTGGCGAGCCAGCCGGCGGGATCGGCCGGCGGCGTGGCGGCGATCTCTGGATGCGGTATGCCCAGCGTCCCGCAGAGGGTGGCGAGGCGGGCGGGGTCCTTCACCGCCGCCACCGCTTCCGGCGAGCAGCCGAGGAGCGGCCAGCGCGCGGCGAGGATCGCGAGCGCCTCCGGCCGGTGCTCGAAGCCCGAGCCGACGACGACGCCGGCCGGTTCGCCGTGAGCGGCGGCGAGGCGCTCGCCGGCGGCGATCACGGCGGCGAGCTCCGGCCCATCGTCGAGCGATCCCGGCGCCACGGCGAACCCGGCCGCGGCGGCGCGCGTGTCGTCGTCGCCGAACAGGTCGACGGCGAGGACTGGGCGGCCGCTGCGGACGACGGCCTCGGTGAGGGCGCGGGCGGACACGGCGACGACCAGGATCGGACCGTCAGCCGACGATCTCGCGGGCGAGCGCGAAGGCATCGCGGAAGTCCAGGTTGAGCACCTCGTCGGACGCGATCATCCGCTTGAACAGGCCGGATTCGGTCTTGTACTTGACGTCACCGATGGCGAGCGGCCCGACGCCGACGGCCTTCGAACCGGGGATCGGCGCGCCGCGTGCGTCGATCGCGAGGCCCTCGATGCCGGCCGGCGGCACGGCGTTGACGTCGGCGGCGACGAGCAGGTTCGGTGCGGCGGCGAGGTCGGCGGCCGACAGTACCTGCACGCCGGCGGCGGCGGCGCAGAACACCACGTCGGCCTCGGCCACCACCGCGCGCTTCTTCTCGGCGCTTGACCCGTCGGCGCCGAGCGCCGGGGCGCCGAAGCGGATCTTGATCTCGTCGGCGAGGCGGCCGACGCGGGTCGGGCCGTCATAGCCGACGAGCGTCACGTCGGCACCCTCGAGCGCCGCGATGACGCCGGACGAGGTGCCGACGACGCCGGTCGCGCCGAAGATCGCGATCTTCGCGTCCTTCAGGCTGCGGCCATGGCGGCTCTTCAGCTCCGCCTCGACGATCGCCACCATCGCGGCCGCCGTGGTGAACGAGCCGGCGGGGTCGGCGAAGATCGACAGCCGGAACGGCCCGACCATCGCCTCCTCGGCGGCCTCCGCCATGTCGAGGGCGAGGCTGGCGTTCTTGCCGGCGATGAACAGGCCGGTGCGGCTGGCGTCGGCGGGCGAGCGCGAGAAGATCGCGTCCTGGACGAGGCCGCGCACCTCCTCGAGCGTCACCTGGGTGTAGGGGATCACCGCGTCGAAGCCGGCATCGAGCGCCATGTTCACGTCGAACGGGCTCATGTGCTTCAAGGGCGTGATCATGTGAAGGATGTGGGGGTTGCCCATCGATCGCCTCCCGTCGGCCGAACGATTGGACCCGCGCGTGCGGGCCCAGCGCTGCTGGTGATTTTGTTGTTGCGACAGGCGGTCCGGCCGAAATCGGCCGCGCCGCTCGCCTGTCGGCCGCCGGCGATGCGCCGGCGGTGGTGCGGTTTCGAAGGCGGGGCCGGGGAGGCCCTACCGGACGGTGATGCGGGCACCGGTATTGCGGCCGCGCACCACCGCGAACGAAAGCTGAGGCCGATGTGCGTAGCGGCGTCTCGCCGTCTCCGCAAGTCGTTCGGCGGCCGCGGCGTCGGCGACGAGGCAGAATCCGGTCGGTCCCCACGAGGTCTGGCCGAGACCGGCGTGGCCCTCGGCGCCGAGCCAGGCGAGCACCTCGGCGACGTCGGCGCTGGCGAAGCGGCCGCCCTGGGCGGGGGCGAAGTGATCGCCGACGCGGGCCTGCAGTTCGCCGATGACCGCGGCGAAGGCCGGAAAGTCGGCTTCGGCGAGCGCCGGCAGGGCGCGCACCAGCACCAGCCGGCAGAGCGCGGCACTCGCCTCCTCGGGGAAGGGCGGCAGCGTCGCGAAGGCGGCGCGCTCCGCCTCGCCGTGCACGCCGACGCGGGCGCCGTCGAAGATCAGGAGCACCCGCCAGTCGTCCGGGAAGGGTAGCCGCGAGACGATCGGCGGCACCTCGGTCGCGGGGCCGCGGCCGCCGTCCAGCACGACGCCGCCGGCCCGGAAGGCGGCGAAGCCGATCGCCGAGCGCTCGGCGCGGCCGAGCTCGCGGGCGAGATGCGTCGCCTCCGCGGCCGGGGCCTCGAGCGCCGCGTAGGCGGCGGCGACGGCCAGCGCGAGCTGCGTTCCCGAGCCGAGGCCGGCGTGCGGCGGAATGGCGCGCTCGATGGTGAGCCGAAAGCCGGAGCGGGTGCCATGCTCGGCGACGAGGCGGGCGAGGTGGGCGTGGGCGCGCTCGCTCTCCGGCCCCTCGGCGGTGAGGCTGCCGGCCGGGGCTCGGGCGAGCGACAGCACGGTCGCGGGCGCGTCCACGGCCATCCCGAGCCCGACGAAGCGGCGGCCGAGCGAGAAGTTGAGGTCGAGGAAGCCGAAGTGCAGGCGCGCCGGCGCGCTGACGCGGGCGGTCACGGCGCGGCCGGCGGCGCGGGCGGTGAAGTCCGGCACGAAGCCGCGCGCGAGCCGGCGGAGCATCGCCATCGGGTCGGATTCGGTGGTGTCCGGCGCGGCGTCGGCCGGCAGGGCGGCGATGTCGTCCATGGGGTGTCGTCGACCTCGCTCCGCCTCGGGCAATCGCCCCTGCCGCGACGCCGCGGACCGGGATCACCCTAGACGGCTTGCGACGAACGACTAAGATCGGCCGGCAACAATGCCCGTCCGCGGGCGCCACGAGTGTGGCAAAGCCGCGGGCGAGAGGCAAATCGCGGTCGTCGGGCGTTTGGGAGCGTCCGCCGACCGTGCTGCCGGCGAAACGCCGAGGGAGGGTCGAATCGCGATGTCCGACGCGAGGAAAGAGCACGTCTATGCGCCGGAGGAGGTGACGGCGAAGCTCGCCGCCGAGCTGCCGCACTGGACGTTCGAGGACGGCTGGATCCGCCGCACCTACAAGACCGCCTCGTGGAAGGGAACGCTGATGGTGATCAACACCGTCGGCCACCTCGCCGAGGCCGCCTGGCACCACCCCGACCTCACCGCCTCCTATGCGTGGGTGGAGGTGCGGCTGCAGACGCACTCGGCCAAGGGCATCACCGACAAGGACTTCGCGCTCGCGAAGAAGATCGAGGAGGTGGTGCAGTGGCAGCCCGGCGGCGAGGGTGCCGGGCTCGAGGGCACGCCCCAGGGCGACCTGCGCTTCGCCTACGTCAAGTACGACAAATGACCAGCCGCCGAGACGACGGCGCGGGGGCCACCACGGAGGCCCCGCGCCGCTGCACGGCTGCCGCGGGGAGCCCGCGGCGGCCATGAGCGTGCGCATCGACGGCGAGGCGGCGAGCTTCGAGGACGCGGTCGAACGGGCGGCGGCGGTGCTGTCGGCCGGGCGCGCGCCCGTCGTCGCCGGCCTCGGCACCGACATCGCCGGGGTGCGCGCGGCGCTCAAGCTCGCCGAGCACCTGCGCGCCGCCGTTGGCCACCGCGCCGCTCCGGCGCTGTCGCGCGACCTCGCCGTGCTGTCCGAGACCGGAATTCTGTTCGTTACCCCGACCGAGGCCGGCCGACGGGCCGATACCGTGCTGCTCGTCGGCGATCTCGCCACCCGGGCCGGCTGGCTCGCAGAGGTTTTCGGCCGTGATGGCGCGCCGGCGCGAACGGTCGTGAGCCTCGGCGCCTCGGCTAAGGCCGCGGCTGCGATGGGGACAGAGGGCGCACCGCTCTCGCTCGCCGTGAAGGGTGTCGGCGTGCGCGACACGCTGCTGGCGCTGAAGGCCCGCGTCGGCGGCCGGCCCGTCGACGAAAAGCGCCTTGGACGCTCCGGCCTGCGCGATCTCGACAACGCGGCGAAGACGCTCGCTGCCGCGAAGTACGGCGTCGTCGTCTGGGACGCGGCCGGCCTTGACGGGCTTTCGGTCGAGGCCGCCGCCGGCCTCGTGCGCGACCTCAACGCCGCCGCGCGCTACGCCGCCGTGCCGTTTCCGGGCGACGACAACGCCGCCGGGGCCGTGCTCGCCTGTGCCTGGACGACGGGCTTTCCGCCACCTCTCGGCTTCCCTGGCGGCATCGCCACCCACGACCCGTGGCGCTTCGACGTCGACCGCATGGTGGCGAGCGGCGAGGCCGACGCCGCCCTGTGGATCTCCGCCATGACACCCGCCGCTCCGGCCTGGACCGAGGCGCCGCCGACGGTGGCGCTGGTCGCTGCCGGCACCCGCTTCGTCATGCCGCCGGCCGTCGTCATCGAGGTCCGCCGAGCCGATCGAACCACCGATGCCGTGCTGCACGACGCCCGCACCAACACGCTCACGCCGGTGGCGGCGCCGCGCGGCAAGGCCGCGGCCGATGCGCTGCCGACGGTCGCGGCTGTGATCGCGGCGATCCATCTGCGGCTCTCCGGCAAGGGCGGCGCGTCATGCTGATCCGACTGAAGGACGGCCACGTCATTGACCCGGCGCACGACCGCGACGGCATCGACGACGTCTGGATGCAGGACGGCCGCATCGTCGCCCGCCCGCCGCGCGGCACCGAGCCGGACGCCGTCTACGACGTCGCCGGCAAGATCGTCATGGCCGGCGGCATCGACATCCACAGCCACGTCGCCGGCGGCAACGTCACGCTGTCGCGGCTGCTGCTGCCGGAGTTGCACGAGGGCACCGAGGCGCCGCCGGACGGCCAGCCGTTCGGCACCGCCCGCTGGTCGAGCTACGAGACCGGCCGGCTCTATGCCCGCATGGGCTTCACCACCGTCGTCGAGCCGGCGGTGGCGCCGAGCCAAGCGCTGCAGGCCCACCTCGAGCTCGCCGACCTGCCGATCCTCGACAAGGCGACCCTGTCGGTGCTCGGCAACGACGAGGTGCTGCTCGGGCTGATGCGCGACAAGGCCGGGCGCGACGCCATCGCCGACTATGTCGGGCTGGTGGTGGCGAAGAGCCGCGCCATCGGCGTCAAGTGCATCAACGCCGGCGGCTCGGCCGCCTTCAAGGACAATGTCCGCACCTTCGGCCTCGACGACGTCATCCCGTCCTACGGGCTGTCGTCACGCCAGATCTTCAAGGCGCTGCAGCAGGCCGTCGTCGACCTGCGCATCCGCCATCCGCTGCACCTGCACTGCAACAATCTCGGCGTCGCCGGTGCCATCGACACCCTGGTCGAGACGATCGAGGCGGCGGACGGGCTGCCGCTGCACCTCGCCCACGTGCAGTTCTACGCCTACGGCAGCGAGGGCAAGCGCGGCTTCTCCTCCGGCGCCCAGCAGCTGATCCGCGCCCTCAACCTCAACCCGAACGTCACGGTCGACGTCGGCCAGGTGATGTTCGGCCAGACGGTGACGATCTCGTCGGATTCGCTGCGGCAGTACTCGGCCAATGCGCTCGCCAGCCCGAACAAGTGGATCGTCTGGGATGGCGAGGGCAATGGCGGCGGCATCGTGCCGTTCCACTACAAGGCCTCGAACGTCATCAACGCCCTGCAGTGGGCGATCGGGCTCGAGATCTTCCTGTCGGCGCACGATCCCTGGCGGGTGTTTTTCACCACCGACCATCCGAACGGCGCGCCGTTCACCACCTATCCGAAGATCCTGCACCTCTTGATGGATCGCGACGAGCGCGCCCGCTACATCGCCGGCCTGCCGAAGGCGGCGATGGCGCTGTCGGCGCTGCCCTCGATCACCCGCGAGTTCACGCTGCAGGAAGTCGCGATCATGACGCGCGCGGCGCCGGCGCGCCTGCTCGGCCTGACCGACCGCGGGCACCTTTCGCCGGGCGCGATCGCCGACGTGTCGGTCTACACCGACACCACCGACCGCACGGCGATGTTCGAGAGGGCGGCGCTGGTCTTCAAGGACGGTAACCTGGTCGTGCGCGACGGCGAGGTGACGGAGTACCGATTCGGCCGCGCCGAGACGGTCGAGCCCGGCTTCGACAAGGCCATCGTGCGCACGATCGACGGCCGTCTCGGCGACCTCTACGGCACCGACACGCGGCAGTTCACGGTGCCGGCCGGCGCGATCGGCCGCGACGAACCGTTCCGGGTGCATCCATGCCGAAGTTGAAGGTCAACGGCATCGGCATCGACGAGGGCTTCGCCGAGGCCTTCGACATGGCCGCCACCGGCGTGGTCATCACCGCCGATACGATCGAGTGGGCCCGCGTCGCGGCCTTCTCGATGACGGGCTTCGCCACCTCCGTCATCGCTTGCGGCTGCGAGGCCGGCATCGAGCGCGAGCTTTCACCCGACGAGACGCCGGACGGGCGCCCCGGCGTGCGGGTGCTGCTGTTCGGCTTCTCGCCGCAGATCTGCGAGACGCAGATCGTCACCCGCGTCGGCCAGTGCGTGCTCACCTGCGCCGGCACCGCCTGCTTCGCGGGGCTCCCCGACGGCACGCCGATCAAGCTCGGGGCGAGCCTGCGCTACTTCGGCGACGGCCACCAGATCGCCAAGCAGATCGCCGGCCGCCGCTACTGGCGGGTGCCGGTGATGGACGGCGAGTTCCTCGTCGAGCACCACACCTTTGCGGTCGAAGGGGCGGTGGGCGGCGGCAACTTGTTGTTCCTCGCCACCTCTCGGGCCGCCGCCCGCGCCGCGGCCGAGGCGGCGGTGGCAGCGATGCGCGACGTTCCGGACGTCATCATGCCGTTCCCCGGCGGGGTGGTTCGCTCCGGCTCCAAGGTCGGCTCGAAGTACAAGGGCCAGCCCGCCTCCACCAACGACGCCTACTGCCCGACCCTGAAGGGCGGCGTCAAAAGCGCGCTCGATCCCGAGATCGAGGCTGTGCTGGAGATCGTCATCGACGGGCTGTCGTTCGCCGCCGTGCAGGAGGCAATGCGGGCTGGGCTGCACGCTGCGGCGGCACTCGGGCGCGAATCGGGGCTGCGGCGCATCGCCGCCGGCAACTACGGCGGCAAGCTCGGCCGCCACCACTTCCACCTGAAGGACCTCGTCTGATGGGCGCGCTCACCTTCACGCTGAAGGCGCCCCCGACGGTCCGGGTCGACCTGTCGCCGCTGACGCCGGAGAAACTCGCCGGCCTGAAGCCGCGGGACCTCTCGAAGCTGCCCCTGGTGGCCGGTCGCGACGGCTTCACGGTCGGCGATCTCTTCACTGTCCGCGCCGGCGACGCTGGGACGATCGTTATCGACGGCGGCTCGGGGCTGTTCGATTCGGTCGGCGCGGAGATGGGCGGCGGCACGATCCGCGTCACCGGCGACGTCGGCGCTCGCGCCGGCGCCGGCATGCGCGGTGGGCGTCTCCACATAGAGGGCTCGGCTGGACCGTGGCTCGCCGCCGGGCTCACCGAGGGGCGTATCTCGGTCACCGGCGACGCGGGTGAGCGCGTCGGCGGGGCGCTCCCTGGCCGCATGGCCGGCATGGCCGGTGGCATCCTCACCATTGGCGGCACGGCGGGGCCGCGCTGCGGCGACCGCATGCGCCGCGGCCTGATCGTCGCCGGTGCCTGCGGCCACGAGGCGGGCTCGCGGATGGTCGCCGGCACCATCCTCGCCGGCCGGCTCGGCCCGGATGCCGGGGTGCTGATGAAGCGCGGCACGCTGATCGCAGGCAGGCTCGACGGGCCGCCGCCGCCGACCTTCGTGTCGTGCGGCGAGCACGACCTGCAGGTGCTGCCGATGCTCGCCGCCTGGGTCGCGACGCTCGGCCTCGCGAACCCGCCCGCCGTGCCGCGCCGCGTCACGCGCCTGCAGGGCGACATGGCTGCCCTCGGCCAGGGCGAGATCCTGCTCTCCGCCTGAGCACGGCCGCCGGCGCAGCATCGGCGTCGGATTTCCCGCTTCCCCGCTGACGCCTGCGATGGCCCCGGGGCCGGCGGTGCGTGCCCCGAATCCGCGGCGCCCGTTGCCCGCGGAGCGCGCGGCAAGCTCGCGTAATCGTGAGCCGCGGCTGGCATTCTTCCTGCATGATCTTAGGGAGAAACGACGCGGCGGCCGCGGTGCACGGTCGTCGTCACAGCGGGACGATCGGGGGATCGAGCCCGCGGGAGCGAAACGCGCGAGGTCCACCCGACCGCTTGGCCGCCAGACCGGCCGGCGGTCCCTGGAGTGACTTGGCCGTGGAAATCGTCATCACCGTCTGTGCCCTGCTCGCCGCCCACCCCTGCGAGGACCGCTCGATCGGGCTCGATCCGGACGCGCGGATCACGCCCGCCACCTGCATGATGCAGGCGATGCCGATCGTCGCGCAGTGGGCGAGCGAGCATCCGAAGCTCGTCGTCAAGCGCTGGCGCTGCGCCGACCGCTCGCGCAAGGAGTGGCCTGCCTGAGCGGATCGCAGGGATGTGATGTCGCAGCCGGCATCCGTTCCCGCCGGCGGGCGTAAAAGTTCCCGTCAAACCCGGCGATCGGCGGGGCTCGGCGCGGCACTCCCGGCTCGCTGCGCGCGTCCCGCACTTGCGACCGCTCCCCGAGGGGATGCCCGTGGAACTCATCGTCTTCGTCTGCCTCGCCGCCAACGTCGCCGTCTGCGAGGAACAGCACCTCTCGGTCGCGCTCGAGCCCGTCCCGCAGTCGCTCTGCATGGCGAAGGCGATCCCCCATCTCGCCCAGTGGGCCGGGGATCACCCGCAGTTCGTCATCAAGAAATGGCGCTGCGCCGTGCCGGGATCGGACGGCCGCGAGATCTGAAGCCGGCATCGGCCGACAGGGAGTTATTCCCGGGGGCTTGGCGGCGCGGCCGCTTTCGGCCTCTACTGCGCCGCGGGTGACGATCACCGCCGCCGGCGGTGATACCCCCACGGGTCGGGAGCCGTGCGGCACGCACCACAGATAAGGCCTCGCCGCGTCCCGGCGACGGAACGCTCGCGCGCGGGCGGCCGGCGGCGATGAGGCGCGCCCTCGCCCTGCTGCGCTCGCTGCGCGCCCGCTTCCTGCTCGCCGTCGGCCTGCTCGCGCTCGTCGCGATGGCGGCGGCGGTGGCGCTCGTCATCGGCATCTCGGCGGCGACGCGCGACATCGACACCGCGGCGGCGGCGCATCGCCGGGTCGAGCTCCTCGGCGCGCTGTCGGCGCGCGTCTCCGACTATGCGGTGCTGCTGCTGCAGGCGCTGTCGCCGGCGGCGACCGCCCCCCAGGGCGGCGGCGTTGACGTCGCCGGCACGCGCCTCGCGAGCGCCCGCGGCCAGGTCGAGAGCGCCTTCGCCGACCTCGACGGCGCCCTGCGCGAGGAGATCGACCGCACCTCCGATGCCGACGGCAAGACGCTGGTGGCGACCCGCTCGATCGTGCTCGCCCGCATGCGCGCCCGCTTCCAGTCTCTCGACCGCCAGGTGCAGCCGCTGGTGTTCGGGCACGGCGACGACCCCGCCGCCGACGCCGGCCGGCTGCGTGCGATGCTCGACACCTTCGCCACCTCGTTCGCGCCGCTGCTCGCCGAACTCATCGACGAGGAGCGGCGGACGTCGTCGGTGGCGCAGACGGAGACGAAGGCGCTGCGCGGCCGGCTGACGATGCTGGGTGTCGCCGCCGTCTGCGCGGTGCTGCTCCTCGCCGGCTTCGTCTATCTCGGCATCGTGCGGCCGGTGGCCTCGCGCGCCGCCGCCGTCGCCCGCGCCGTCGGCGACATCGGCGCGGGCCGATTCGACACGCGCCTCGCCATCGGCGGCCGCGACGAACTCAGCCTGCTGATGCTGAGCGTCAACCGCATGGCCGCCCGTCTCGCCCGCCGCGAGGCGTGCGTCGCCGCCGACCGGGCGCGGCTGACCGAGATCATCGAGGCGAACACTGCCGACCTCCGCGCCGCCAACCGGGCGCTGGAGGAGACCGACATCGCCCGCCGTCGCTTCTTCGCCGACGTCAGCCACGAGTTGCGGACGCCGCTCACCGTCATCCTCGGCGAGGCTGACGTGACGCTGCGCGCTGCCCAGAACCCGGAGCCGGTCTACCGCGCTGCCTTGACGACGATCCGCCAGCGCGGCCGGCGCCTGCGCCGCCGCGTCGAGGACCTGCTGCGGGTGGCGCGCTCGGAGAGCGGCCAGATCGAGCTCGCCGATGCTGACTTCGACATCGCGCGGATGGTGTCGGAGGCCGTCGAGGACGTCTCAGCTCTGGCGCGCGCCGCCGGCGTCCGGCTCGCCGCGAGCCTGCCGCCGGCCGGCTGCACCGCCCACGGCGACGCCGACTGGCTGCGGCAAGTCGTCGCCGGTGTGCTGGAGAACGCGGTCCGCCACTCGCCGTCCGGCGGCACCGTCGGCGTCCTCGCGCGCGCGGGCGGGGATACCATCGCGGTCACCGTCGTCGACGAGGGTCCCGGCATCGCCGCGGAGGTGCTGCCGCACGTCTTCGAGCGGTTCTACCGCGGCGGCGAGAGCGCCGAGCGCGGGCTCGGCTACGGCATCGGCCTGTCGCTTGCCAAGTGGATCGTCGATCAACATCATGGCGCCGTCGAAATCGAGAGCCCCGCGCGCCCGGACGGGCCGCAGGCGGGGACCGGGACGGACGGCGCGCAGTCCGCGTCTCCCGGCGAAGCGGGATTGGGAGCCCGCCCGCCGGGAACGCGGGTCACCCTGCGTCTGCCGGCAGTCCGTCCGGCCGATCCGTCGGTCATGGTGATGGGAGGACAGGCGTGATGAGCGTTTCCGGCATGGGTCCGGGGGCTTCGGCGCGCACGGACGTCCGCTCGGAGCGCACCGGGCCGACGCTCGGCGGCGGCCGCCCCGGACTGCCCGCGCAGACCGAGACCGCCGCCATCCTCGTCGTCGAGGACGATCCGGACATCGGCGGCTTCCTGCAGCGCGGCTTCCGGGCCGAAGGCTTCGCCGTCGAGCTCGTCGAGAGCGCCGACGCGGCGCTGGCGCTGGCGCTGCGCCAGGCGTTCGACGCCGTCATCCTCGACGTCATGCTGCAGGGCTCGTCCGGCCTCGACCTCTGCCGCTCGCTGCGCCAGATCGGCGTGACGAGCCCGATCCTGATGCTGTCGGCGCGCACCGCCGTCCCCGACCGGGTGGAAGGGCTCGCCGCCGGCGCCGACGACTACATCGCCAAGCCCTTCGATTTCGACGAGCTGCTCGCCCGCCTCGCCGTCCAGCAGGTGCGGCGGCGCGACGACGACACCGGGCGGCTTTCGGTCGGCGATCTCGTGCTCGAGCTCGGCACCCGCACCGTCGTCAGCGGCGAGCACCGGGCGACGCTGACCGAGCGCGAGGCGGAACTGCTGGCGCTCTTGATGCGCAACGCCGGCAAGCCGCTGACGCGCGGCCAGATCTTCGAGACGATGTGGGCCGGCCAGGGCGGTGCCGCGGTCAACGTCGTCGACGTCTACATCGGCTACCTGCGCCGCAAGCTCAGCCCCGGCGGCGGCTCCGGCGAGACCCCGATCCGCACCATCCGAGGCCGCGGCTTCCTGCTCGCTGCCGAATGAACCGTGGCCGTCCCGGCGGCCGCGAGCGCACGCCGCGCCCGCCACTTTTCCGGCCGCCCGACCTGTCCGACTGGAGTTCTCGATGCGCCTGACGATGAGCACCCTGATCGCCGCCGCCCTCGCCGCCACCCTCGCGGCGGCGCCGGCGAAGGCCGCGGAGGCGACGGCGACGTCGCTCCTGTTCGAGAACGCCCACTTCAACACCCTGCCGGACGGGACCGTGCTGTCGTACCGCTACGAGCGCGATACCGTCGATCCGACCAAGCTCGGCGGCGCCTTCGAGGACGACATCAAGCTGACGCTCGGCGCCCCGGGCCCCGACGGCCGGCGGGAGATCGTCGTGCAGCTGTTCTCCGGCGACCGCCGCAAGCCGGCCGGGCCGTTCTCGCAGATGCTCGGCAATCCGCTGGTGATGCTGTTCCTCGAGGCGGACGTGAACGTCATGAAGGAACTCGTGGGCGGCAATCCGCGCTATATGCGCAACAAGATCCGGGCGGCCTTCCGTGCCGGCGGCACCGTCGAGGCGACCACCGTCACGGTCGACGGCGTCGAGGTGCCAGCCGAGCGCATCCGCCTGAAGCCCTTCGTCGATGACGCCCACCGCACCGAGCTCGGCGCCTTCGCGGAGAAGACCTACGAGTTCGTCGTCTCGGACAAGGTGCCCGGTTCGCTCGTCCTGATGCGCGCCGTCACCCCGCAGCTCGCCGGCACCGGCGAGCCCTTTCTTCAGGAGGAGATCCGCTATGTCGGCGCCGCTCCCAAGGGCTGAGGCGCTCGCTGCCGCCCTCGTCGCGCTGGCGCTCGCCGCCGCTCCGGCCGTCGCGCAGGCGCCGACGGACCTGCCGAACGACTATCCGACGATCGCCCGCGCCGACTACGTGTTCGGCTGCATGGCGGCGAACGGCGAGACGCGCACGGCGCTCGAGCGCTGCTCGTGCTCGATCGACGTCATCGCCTCGGTGCTGCCCTACGAGCAGTACGTGCAGGCCGAGACGATCCTCAGCGTCAGCCGCGTCGGCGGCGAGAAGACGTCGATGTTCAAGTCCTCGCCGGTGATGAACAAGATCGTCGCCGAACTGCGCCGGGCCCAGGCGGAGGCGGAGATCCGCTGCTTCTGACGCCCTCCGCCCCGCCACCCCCGCCACGGCGCCGCCGGCCTCCCCCGGTGGCGCCGCGCCGCTCCCCCAGCCCACCGACCGCCCTCGGGCCGCCGGAGAGGACCCCGCCATGACCCGCGTCCTGCGGCTCGGCCGGCTGGATCATCCGGTCGGCACGCGCACCCTGCTCATGGGCATCCTCAACGTCACGCCGGATTCGTTCTCCGACGGCGGCCGCCATGCCGGCGTCGAAGCGGCGGTGGCGCACGCCCGGCAGATGGTCGGCGAGGGCGCCGACATCATCGACGTCGGCGGCGAATCGACCCGCCCCGGCGCCACCGAGGTCGGCGCCGAGGAGGAACTCGCCCGCATCACCCCGGTGATCCCCGCCGTCGCCGCAGCCGTCGCGGTGCCGATCTCCATCGACACCTACAAGGCGGCGGTGGCGGAGCGGGCGCTGTCGCTCGGAGCGACCATCGTCAACGACGTCTGGGGCCTGCAGCGCGAGCCGGAGATCGCCCGCGTCGCAGCGGCCCACGGTGCGGCCGTGATGATCATGCACAACCGTTCGACGGTCGACGCCTCCCTCGACATCGTCGACGAGGTGCGCCGCTTCTTCCTGCGCTCGCTCGTCATCGCCGAGAAGGCGGGCATTGCCGACGACCGGATCGTGCTCGATCCCGGCATCGGCTTCGGCAAGACGCTCGAGCAGAACGTCGAGCTGATCGCCCGGCTGCCGGCGATCCGCGCCATCGGCCTGCCGGTGCTGGTGGGCGCCTCGCGCAAGTCGCTGATCGGCAAGCTGCTCGACCAGCCGATCGGCGACCGGCTCCACGGGACGCTCGCCACCCACGTTCTGGCGGTCGCCGGCGGCGCCGACATCGTCCGCATTCACGACGTGCGGGCCCACTTCGAAGCCTGCCGCATCGCCGATGTGATCTCGCGCGGTGACTTCAAGGGAACCCACGCGCGATGAGCGATCAGATCACGCTTGCCAACGTCGCCTACTTCGCCCGCCACGGCCTGCATCCGGAGGAGGAGCGGCTCGGCCAGCGCTTCTATGTCGACCTGACGGTCGACATCGACCTGTCGGCGGTCGGCCGCAGCGACGACTTCGCCGACACCGTCGGCTACGACAAGCTGCTCGACGTCGTCGGCGAGGTAGTGGCCGGCGAACGGGTCAATCTCATCGAGGTGCTCGCCGACCGCATCGCCCGCGCGGTGCTCGTGCGCTTCGACAAGATCACGGCGAGCACCGTGACGGTGCGCAAGCCGAGCGCGCCGGTGGAGGGCATCCTCGACCACGTCGCCGTCACGGTCCGCCGGCGGCGGGAAGCGGCGGGCGGTTCCCATGTCGGCTGAGCCCGTACCGGTCGAGGCGGCGATCGGGCTCGGTGGCAACGTCGGCGACAAGCGGGCGAACCTCGACCGCGCCATCGAGCGGCTGGCGGCGGTGCCCGGGGTCCGCGTCGTTGCCCGCTCCGGCTACTACCGCACCGAGCCGTGGGGCATCACCGAGCAGGACTGGTTCCTCAACGCCTGCGTCGTCGTCGAGACGACGCTGTCGGCGTCCGACCTGCTCGCCGCCTGCCTCGCCGTCGAGACCTCGCTCGGGCGCCGTCGCGCCGAGCGCTGGGGGCCGCGCATCATCGACCTCGATATCCTCACCTTCGGCGACCGCACGATCGACAAGCCGGGTCTCGAAGTGCCGCACCCGCGGCTGATGGAACGCGCGTTCGTGCTGGCGCCGCTCGCCGAGCTGCGGCCGGATCTGCGTGTCGCTGGCGTTCGCGTCGCCGATGCGCTCGCCACCGTCGGCGCCGGCGGCGTCGAGCGGCTCGACTGGGCCGTGCCGGCGACGTGAGCCAACGGGCCTGCCTGAATGTCAGCCCGTCGTGATTCGGGCACAATGGCGGAACGTGATACGGACAAATTCCACGGCAACGACGACGACCGGGACGGTGGCATCCCGGCGCGAGGAGGGAACACCATGACGGCGACCGGGCGACACCTTTCGAGTGCGGCTCTGGCGCTGGCGCTTGTCGCCGGCGGCCTCGGCACGATCCTTTTCCTGACGCCCGCCTCCGCCCAGGAGGCTGTACAACCGGCGGCCCAGGAGCCTGCCGAGGCGACGTGGGAGGCAATCCGCTTCGACGTCGTCGGCGACACGGCGATCGGCACGGGTGAGGGCATCGTCGCGATCGAGGCGCCCTACCGCGCCCACGATGCCGCGATCGTGCCGATCGACGTCACCGCGCACCTGCCTGAGGGGCGGACGGTGAAGCGCATGACCCTCGTCATCGACGAGAATCCGGCCCCCGTCGCCGCCACCTTCACCTTCGGCGAGCCGCAGGCCGATATGGCGGTGTCGACGCGCGTGCGCATCAACTCCTACTCGTGGGTGCGCGCCATCGTCGAGGCCGACGACGGCTCGCTCTACATGTCGAAGCGCTATGTGAAGGCCTCCGGCGGCTGCTCGGCGCCGGCCCTGAAGGACGCCGACGCGGCGCTCGCGCAGCTCGGCAAGATGAAGGTCCGCTTCCCCGAGGGCGCGGACAAGGCCGCGGCCACCTCGACACCGATCACGGTGCCGTCCGCCAGCACCACGGCGGACGCCGGTGGAGCAAAGCGCCTGAAGGCTCAGATCATGATCCGCCACCCGAACTATTCGGGCCTGCAGATGAACCAGCTGACCCAGCTCTACATCCCAGCCCACTTCGTCAACGATATCGAGATAAGCCAGGGCGGCCGCATGCTCCTGAAGATGGAGGGCGGCATCTCGCTCAGCGAAGACCCGACCATCGCCTTCGACTTTGTCTCGAACGGCTCGCCGGTGCTCGACGTCAAGGCGATCGACACCGACGGCAAGATATTCTCCGGCGCCTTCCCGGTGGACACGGGCCGCTCGTGAGGCGCGCTCTCGCCGCCGCCCTCGCGGCGGCGGTTCTGGCGGCGACGGCGCCGGGCGCGGTCCCAGCCGCCATCGCGGACAGTGCCCCGGCCAGCGCGCCGGCCTCCAACGTGGCGCCGCTCGATGTGGCCGAGGTGGCGCCGGGCGTCTTCGTCCACGAGGCGCCGTTTGCCCTGATCGCGCCGGCGAATCGCGGCGACATCGCCAATCTCGGCTTCATCGTCGGCGACGATGCGGTGGCGGTGATCGACACCGGCGGCAGCGTCGCCACCGGCGCCGCGTTGCTGGCGGCAGTGCGCGCCCATACCGACAAGCCGGTGCGCTACGTCGTCAACACCCACGTCCACCCTGACCACCTCGCCGGCAACGCCGCCTTCGCGGGCGAGGGGGCGAAGATCGTCGGCCACCACAAGCTCGCCCGCGCGCTCGCCGCCCGCGCGCCGTTCTACCGCGAGCAGGCCGATCGCCAGCTCGCCCCGGCCGATGCCGCACAAAGCGACTTCCTGGCGCCCGATATCGCCGTCGAGGGCACGATGCGCCTCGAGCTCGGCGGCCGGGAACTGCTGCTCGAGGCGCACCCGACCGCCCACACCGACGCCGACCTCTCCGTTCTCGACACTGCGACCGGCACCTGGTTCCTCGGCGACCTCCTGTTCGCCGGCCACCTGCCGTCGCTCGACGGCTCGCTCACCGGCTGGCTCGCCGAGATGGACCGCCTCGCCGAGCGCCCCGTGGCCCGCGTCGTCCCGGGCCACGGCCCGCGCGCGATGGCGTGGCCGGACGCGCTCGTGCCGCAGCGGCGCTACCTCGCGCGGATCGCCGCGGACGTGCGCGCCCTGATCGCCGAGGGCCGCTCGATCTCGGCCGCCGCCGAGAGCGCCGGCCTCAGCGAGCGCGACGCCTGGGCCCTGTTCGACGAGTTCAATCCGCACAACGCGACGGCGGCGTTCCAAGAGCTCGAGTGGGAATAGTGCCCGGGTCGAAAAAGGCAAGAATCCCCTCAATTCAGAGCCGATTTAAAGGGATTGTCACCGGCCTAAGGCTACCATAAGATCACCACAGTTTCCGACTGCAGCGGCGACCCGTTTGGGAGCGGGCCGTCCGGTTCGAAGGCCGAGCGGGCGCCATGCCCAGCGACAATGACCGGACGAAGTCCGGCAGGCCGTGACACGCTGTCGGGAGCGTTGATCCCAAGAACAAGGAGTCGGCGGGTGAATGCCTGTGCATTCGCGCGTGTCGACTTCAGGGAAAACGCAAGGAGGAACTGGCATGAGGCGATCCGCTTGGTCGTCCATGGTGGCGGCTCTGCCGCTCATGGTCACCGCGCCTGCACTGGCGAACGACGACCTGATGAAGCTGATCGACGACCCCAATCAGTGGGTCATCCAGACCGGCGACTACGCCAACACCCGCTACTCGAAGCTCGACCAGATCAACAAAAGCAACGTCAAGGACCTTCAGGTCGCCTGGACGTTCTCGACGGGTGTGCTGCGCGGCCACGAGGGTGCCCCCCTCGTCATCGGTAACATGATGTACGTGCACACGCCGTTCCCGAACATCGTCTATGCGCTGGACCTCGACAAGGAAGCGCAGATCGTCTGGAAATACGAGCCGAAGCAGGATCCGGACGTCATCCCGGTGATGTGCTGCGACACCGTCAACCGCGGTCTCGCCTATGCCGACGGCCAGATCTTCCTGCATCAGGCCGACACCACGGTCGTCGCGCTCGACGCCAAGACCGGCAAGGTCAACTGGACGGCGGTCAACGGCGACCCGAAGAAGGGCGAGACCAACACCGCCACCGTGCTGCCGGTGAAGGACAAGATCATCGTCGGTATCTCCGGCGGCGAGTTCGGCGTGCGCTGCCATGTCACCGCCTATGATCAGGCGACGGGCAAGCAGGTGTGGCGCGCCTATTCGATGGGCCCGGACAGCGATCTTCTGTTCGACCCGGAGAAGACCACGGCGCTCGGCAAGCCGGTCGGCAAGGACTCGAGCCTGAAGACCTGGGAAGGCGACCAGTGGCAGATCGGTGGCGGCTGCACGTGGGGCTGGTATTCCTACGATCCGCAGCTCGACCTGATGTACTACGGCTCCGGCAACCCCTCGACCTGGAACCCGGCGCAGCGCCCGGGCGACAACAAGTGGTCGATGACGATCTTCGCTCGTGATCCCGATGACGGCATGGCGAAGTGGGTCTACCAGATGACCCCCCACGACGAGTGGGACTACGACGGCATCAACGAGATGATCCTGGTCGACCAGGAGATGGACGGAAAGCCTCGCAAGATGCTCGTCCACTTCGACCGCAACGGTCTCGGCTACACGATGGATCGCGAGAGCGGCGATCTGCTCGTCGCCGAGAAGTTCGATCCGGTGGTGAACTGGACCACTGGCGTCGACATGGACCGGAACAGCCCGACGTTCGGTCGCCCGGCCGTTGTTGCCAAGTACTCGACGGAGCAGAACGGCGAAGACGTGAACTCGACGGGCATCTGCCCGGCGGCGCTCGGCACCAAGGACCAGCAGCCTGCGGCGTTCTCGCCGAAGACCGGCCTGTTCTACGTGCCGACGAACCACGTTTGCATGGACTACGAGCCGTTCCGCGTCAGCTACACCGCCGGCCAGCCCTATGTCGGGGCGACGCTGTCGATGTTCCCGGCGCCCGGCAGCCATGGCGGCATGGGCAACTTCATCGCGTGGGACGCGACGAAGGGCAAGATCGTCTGGTCGCTGCCCGAGCAGTTCTCGGTGTGGTCGGGCGCTCTGGCCACGGCTGGCGACATCGTCTTCTACGGCACGCTCGAGGGCTACCTGAAGGCGGTCGACTCCGAGACGGGCAAGGAACTCTACAAGTTCAAGACCCCGTCCGGCATCATCGGCAACGTCATGACCTATACGCACGGCGGCAAGCAGTATGTCGGCATCCTGTCCGGCATCGGCGGCTGGGCGGGCATCGGTCTGGCGGCCGGCCTGACGGATCCGCAGGCGGGTCTCGGCGCGGTGGGTGGCTACGCCGCCCTGTCGAACTACACCGCGCTCGGCGGCCAGCTGACCGTGTTCGGCCTGCCGAACTGAGGCACGCCTCACCCGGCGAACGACGACCCGGAGCCCGGCGCAGCATACCGCTGCGCCGGGTTTCGCTTTTTCAGCATCGCCGCTGCAAGCTCCGCGCAGGCAAGACGTCGCAATGCTGTCGTAAGTGTTGATGCAGCTGGCTGCCGATGCTATCGCTCTCTCAAGGCATCGCGTGCAGCAATGCTAAGTGTATCATAAGTATGAGGAGGAAGACGATGCGGAGGATTGTCCTGGGCGGTTTGGCCATGGCCGGCGTGCTCTTGAACCTGGCGGGCGCCACTGCACAGGATCAGGCTCTTCCGGACGGCAAGACGGTCGAGAATGGCAAGTACTTCGATGCCGAAGGCAACCCGACCTACTACATCACTCCTGACGGCGTCGTCGACTGGTACACCTACTCCGGCTTTCGCCGCTACCATTCCGAGTGCCACGTCTGCCACGGCCCCGAGGGCCTCGGTTCCAGCTACGCACCGGCACTCGTCGATTCCCTGAAGCGGCTGGACTATTCCCAGTTCCTCGAAGTCGTCGTCAACGGCCGCAAGAACATCTCGAGTTCTCAGGAAAGCGTTATGCCGGCGTTCGGCGACAACCTGAACGTGATGTGCTATGCCGACGACATCTACGACTACCTGAAGGCACGTTCCGACGGCGCGCTCGATCGCGGCCGCCCGGCCAAGCGCGCCGACAAGCCGCCGCAGGCGACGGAGGACGAGAACACATGCCTCGGCCGCAGCTGACAGCCGGCGGACGGGCGCGATGAGCGCGCCCCTGCCGGGGAACGCCCCCCGGGCCGATGCGCCTCGCATCAGCGGGGTCGCGCGGCGGGTTCTCGCGGCCGCGGCGGTTGCCGCCGTGGCCATCGCCGGGGCCGGAGCGGCCGCGGCGCAGACCTCGGACCTCGTGACGCGCAACGCGCTGCGCGTCTGCGCCGACCCGGCCAACATGCCGTTCTCCAACACCGCCGGCGAGGGCTTCGAGAACAAGATCGCCGAGCTCATCGCTTCCAAGCTCGGCGTTCCCGTCGAGTACACGTGGTTCCCACAGGCGACGGGCTTCGTGCGGATGACGCTCGGCCTCAACCGCTGCGACGTCATCATCGGCTTCGCCCAGGGCGATGAACTCGTCCAGAACACCAACCACTACTATCGCTCGACCTACGTCTTCGTGACGAAGGCGGACGGGCCGCTGGCCGGTGTCACCTCGCTGTCGGATCCGCTGCTGAAGGACAAGCGTCTCGGCGTCGTCGCCGGCACGCCCCCGGCCACGGTGCTCGCCCAGAACGGCCTCATCGGCAAGGCGAAGGGCTACGCCCTGACGGTGGACCGCCGCTTCGAATCGCCGACCGAGCAGATGATCGCCGACATCGCGTCGGGCACCATCGACGGCGGCCTGATGTGGGGACCGATCGGCGGCTACTACGCCAAGAAGGCCGAGGTGCCGCTCAAGGTGGTGGCGCTGCCCAAGGAGCCGGGCACGCGCATGACCTACCGCATCACCATGGGCGTACGCTTCCACGACCAGGACTGGAAGCGTCAGCTCAACCGGCT
The DNA here is from genome assembly GCA_945898215.1 of Pseudoxanthobacter soli DSM 19599. Lineage (GTDB taxonomy): Bacteria > Pseudomonadota > Alphaproteobacteria > Rhizobiales > Segnochrobactraceae > CAMDHY01. The sequence continues at coordinate 23,331 of CAMDHY010000023.1, forward strand.
GATCCGCGACAACCAGGACGAAATCAACGCCATTCTGGCGGACTACGGCGTGCCGCTGCTCGACGAGCAGGACAACGCCGTCGTCGTCGAGACGAAGTGATGCGGCGGGCGACCCGCGAGCTGTCGCGTCGGCGCGGTCGCGCCGGCGGCGCCGTCCGGCTCGGCGGTCGCCTCGCCGGGATGGTGTTCGCCCTCGCCACGGCGCTGTGGCTCGCGCCGCCCGCCGCGGCCGCCGGCGTGCCGGAGCCCGACGGCTACCGGATGGAGGAGTACCGCGCGCCGGTGCCCGACACCCTCGCCGGCGCCACGGTGCTCGACACGGCGGCGGCGGAAGCCTTGTGGAAGAGCGACGCGGCGATCTTCGTCGACGCCATGCCGCGCCCGGTGAAGCCGGCGAACCTGCCGGCCGGCACGGTCTGGCACGACAAGCCGCGCACCTCGATCGCGGGCAGCCACTGGCTGATCAACACCGGCTACGGACAGCCGCCGCCGGAGGTGCAGACTTATTTCGAGGGTCGCCTCGCGGCGCTGACCAAGGACGACAAGGCGAAGACGCTCGTCTTCTTCTGCGAGCCGGAGTGCTGGATGTCATGGAACGCCGCCAAGCGCGCGCTCGCCCTCGGCTACACCGACGTGCGCTGGTATCCGGGTGGCGCGACCGAGTGGGCGGCCGCGGGCCTGCCGACGGCGCCGGCGTCGCCGGTTCCCTGACGCGGCATCAGTCCGGCGGCGCCCTCTGCTCTCGCGACGAGCCGACGGAAACGGCTCTTCTGCTTCGGCCGCCCGGCCTCAGCTCCGCCCGAACACCCGCCCGAAGATCGTGTCGACGTGCTTGAAGTGGTAGCCGAGGTCGAAGAGCTCGGCGAGTTCGGCGCGGGACAGCGACGCCGTCACGTCGGCATCGGCCGAGAGGTTTTCCAGGAAATCACCGCCGCGTTCCCACACCGGCATGGCGTTGCGCTGCACCAGCCGGTAGGCGTCCTCGCGCGACACGCCCTTCTGGGTGAGGGCGAGCAGCACGCGCTGCGAGTGCACGAGGCCGCCGAGCCGGTCGAGGTTCGCCTGCATCCGCGCCGGGTAGACCAAGAGCTTGTCGATGACGCCGGCGAGCCGGATGAGGGCGAAGTCGAGCGTCACCGTGGCGTCCGGCCCGATCATCCGCTCGACGGAGGAGTGCGAGATGTCGCGCTCGTGCCAGAGCGCGACGTTCTCCATCGCCGGCGCCGCATAGGCGCGCACCATGCGGGCGAGGCCCGTCAGGTTCTCCGACAGCACCGGGTTGCGCTTGTGCGGCATCGCCGACGAGCCCTTCTGGCCCGGCGAGAAATATTCCTCCGCCTCCAGCACTTCCGTGCGCTGCAGGTGGCGCACCTCGGTCGCGAGCCGCTCCACCGAGGAGGCGACGACGGCGAGCGTCGCGAAGAACATCGCGTGGCGGTCGCGCGGGATCACCTGGGTCGACACCGGCTCGGGCGCGAGCCCCATCTTCGCCGCCACGTACTCCTCCACCCGCGGGTCGATGTTGGCGAAGGTGCCGACGGCGCCGGAGATCGCGCAGGTGGCGACCTCGGCCCGCGCCGCCTCGAGCCGGCGGCGGGCGCGGGCGAACTCGGCGTGCGCCAAAGCGAGCTTCAGCCCGAAGGTCACCGGCTCGGCGTGGATGCCGTGGCTGCGGCCGATGGTCGGCGTCAGCTTGTGCTCGAAGGCGCGCCGCTCCAGCGCGGCCAGCAGCAGGTCGACGTCGGCGATCAGAAGGTCGGCGGCGCGCGTCAGCTGCACGTTGAGGCAGGTGTCGAGCACGTCCGACGAGGTCATCCCCTGGTGGACGAAGCGCGCCTCGGGGCCGACGATCTCGGACAGATGCGTCAGGAAGGCGATGACGTCGTGCTTGGTCTCGCGCTCGATCGCGTCGATGCGCTCGACGTCGAAGACCGCCTTCTCGCCCATCCGCCAGATCGTCTCGGCGGCGTCCTGCGGGATGATGCCGATCTCCGCCATCGCGGTGGCGGCGTGCGCCTCGATCTCGAACCAGATGCGGAAGCGCGTCTCCGGCGTCCAGATCCGCACCATCGCGTCGCGGGAATAGCGGGGGATCATGGACGGGCCTCGCAGCGGATGGGGAACGCCGCGCGGAGTAGCAGAAGCGCGGGGAGCGGGCTAGGGGCGCGCGATGTGGCACACGGAGGGAGTGTGCCAGGAGACGAGGGGCGCGTCCTCGGGCCAGGGGCCTCGGCGGCGCAGGGGCGCGACTGTCCCGACCGTGACCGTTCCGGATGCTACGTGTCTTGGGCCGGGTCTCGACCCGCAAGCTCGGCCCGTTGCACAAGCTGCGGTCTCGGAACGCCAGCGGGTTGAAGGTTATGTATGTCAGAAGACCACACGCACGATCGTGCAAGCTCGTCGGTGACGGAGGAACGGCGGCCGCGCTGCTGCGATATCAGCCCTGGCCGCCTTCCGGTCCCCTACCCAGCGATCCCTTCTTGACGGTACACTCCGATTGACGGTACACGAAGCAACGTGGGAGAAAACGGCATGAGACATCTTCTGGTGGTAGCGGGTTTGCTGATCCTGGCGAGTGGCGTTGCAGCCTCGGCGCAGGAGGTTCCGGACCTGAAGGGGGCGTGGATTCCTGCTCCAGGCGGCGCCCATATCCTGGACGGGCCGACCCGGCACTCGCCGAGCGGCACCGCGCCCGTCCCTGGCGACGACACGCTGAAGCGGAACGCCACGAAGTTCGTCTTCAATATCGAAGGGCAGGACGGTCGAACTTTCTGGGGGAAGCTGCAATCGACCAAGGTGTCCGAGAAGCTGATCGGCGCCATATCGGTTGACGGCAAGCGTTTCATCATGGCCGACGAGGACGGGGTCTTCAACGGTGTCTTCGTCGATGCCGATACCCTGGATTATTGCTATGCGCACATCACGTCGACGGATCGCGCCGTCGCCTGTGGGCTGCTGGTGAGGGAAAAGTAGCGCCCCGGAAAGCCATCCGGCGAGGCACGCGCCTGCGCCTGGCCTTGCCGGAATGACGACCGGACCGTCGCCATGTCCGCGACGAAGCGCGCCTAGGCCGCCGGGGCTTCCGCCAGCTTTTTCAGGCTGGCGAGGCCCGTCTCGAAGTCCTGGCCGATCATCTGGTCGGCGTCGAAGAACAATCCCATCACCTTGAACGGAAACGAGCTCTGCCCCGCCATCGCCCAGGTGACGAGCGTGCCGTCGCCTTCGGGGGTGAGGGTGAAGGTGGCGGTGTTGTTTGCCTGGAAGGGCTCGGTGAAGGCGAGGTCAATGACGACGCGGGACGGCGGCTCGGCCTCGGTGATGCGCATCGTGCCGGCGCCGGCCTGGCCGTTGCCCGCCCACGCGTAGGTCGCGCCGACGCCGCTCTCCGGGCCGCCGAACGTGCGCTTCATCGCGGGGTCGAGCTTCTCATAGGGCGACCAGCCGCCCCAGCGGTGGAAGTCGGCGACCAGCGGGTAGATGCGCTCCGCCGGCGCCTTGATGGCGAGCGAGCGGGCGATGCGGAAGCTGTCCGGCTGCAGCGCCGCCGCGACGAGCACGCCGGCGATCACCACCACGACGATGGCGACCAGTCCCAGAAGCACTTTCTTCATGGCCGTTCTCCCTATGCCGCGGCGCGTCCCCGGCGCCGCCCGAAGTGTCTCTGCCGCGGTCGCCGGGGCCGCGGGTCGCCGTGCCGGACCCTACCGCCGCGCGCCGTCGCGCGCCGCTGCTTCCGCCTGCAGGCGGTCGAGGTGGGCGCGGATGTGCTGCGCTTCGGCGGGCGAATTGGCGAGCGCGATCGCCCGGCAATAGGCCTCGGCCGCCTCGTCTGCGCGGCCGAGCTCGGAGAGCAGCGCGCCGCGCAGGCCGTGGAAATGGAAGTAGCCCGACAGCCGGTCGGCGAGTGGCTCGATCATCGCCAGCGCCTCGGCCGGGCCGCGCAGCTTCGAGACGGCGACGGCGCGGTTGAGCGTCACCACCGGCGAGGGCGCCAGCCGTTCCAGCGTCGAATAGAGGAGGTCGATCTCAGCCCAGTCCGTGTCCTCCGGCCGCCGGGCGCGGGCGTGCAGGGCCGAGATCGCCGCCTGCACCAGGTAGGGGCCCGGCCGGCGGTGGCGCACCGCCTTGTCGATCAGCGCGAGGCCCTCGCCGATCATCGCGGCGTTCCAGCGCGAGCGGTCCTGCGCGTCGAGCAGCACGACGGCGCCGTCGGCGTCGAAGCGGGCGGGGGCGCGGGCGTGGGAGAGCAGCATCAGGGCGAGCAGCCCCATCACCTCGGGCTCGGCCGGGAACAGCCGCAAGAGCAGCCGGCCGAGGCGGATCGCCTCCTCGGCCAGGCGGCCGCGCGCCTCCGCCGTCTCGTGGCTGACGGAGTAGCCCTCGTTGAAGACGAGGTAGACCATCGCCGCCACCGCCGCGAGGCGCTCGGCCCGCTCGACAGGACCCGGCGCCTCGAAGGGCACGTCGGCCTTGGCGATCTTCGCCTTGGCGCGGGTGATGCGCTGTTCCATCGCCGCCTCGCTGACGAGGAAGGCGCGGGCGATCTGGCGCACCGACAGGCCGGAGACGATGCGCAAGGCGAGCGCGATCTGTTGGGTCCCCGGCAGCTCGGGATGGCAGCAGACGAACAAGAGGCGGAGGATGTCGTCGCGGTAGCCGGCATCGTCGAGGCGCTCTGCGATGCCCGCCTCGGCGTCGCCGAGGTCGGAGAGCACCGCCTCGTCGGGCAGCGGCGCGAGCCGTTTCTGGCGGCGCGTGTGGTCGATCGCAACGTTGCGGCCGACGAAGACGAGCCAGGCGGCGGGATCGCGCGGCGGGCCGTTTTTCGGCCAGTGGGCGAGCGCCCTGAGGCACGCCTCCTGCACCGCCTCCTCGGCGAGGTCGAGGTCGCGGAAGTGGCGCAGCAGCGCCGCCACCGCGCGCGGCCGCGCCGACGCGAGCGCCGCCTCGATCCACGCCGCGGTGATGCCCGCCGCCTCGCTCACGCCGGCTCGCCTCCCTCGGAGGCACCCGCCGCCGGGCGGCTGTCGGGGAAGAAGCGCTCGACCGGGCGGATCTCGTAGGCGCCGCCGGGGTTCGCCCGGGCGAGGTCGCGCGCCGCCTCGATGGCCGCGTCGAGCGAGGCGCACTCGATCAGGTAGAAGCCGAGCAACTGCTCCTTCGTCTCGGCGAACGGGCCGTCGAGGACCAGCGGCGGGTCGCTGTCCTTGCGCAGCGTCGTCGCCGCGGTGGTCGGCAACAACCGCGCCACCGGGCCGAGCCGCCCCTCGGAGGCGAGCTTGCCGTGGACGACGGAAAGCCGCGCCATCACGGCGTCGTCCTCCGCCTTCGACCAGCAGCCGACGACGTCCTCGTCGTGGTAGCAGAGAACGGCGTAGAGCATCGGCGCGGGCCTCCCGTGATCAAGGACGCGCGACTATGCCCCGGTCCGACACGGGGCCGCGAGGGTGGCGCGCCCTTTCCTCAGGGTGCGGCGGGCGCCTCGATCGTGCCCTGGATGTTGCAGACGGACAGGCTGGCGGTCCCCAACGTGTTGAGCTGAATCTGCAGGCGGACGCCCGCCGGCACCGTGAACGGCGTCGTCCAGTTGGTGATGGCCGACTCGAAGTCGCCATCGACCGACCGCGAGACAACCGGGATGAAGACGCCCTGCGACCCGTCGAGCAGCACGCTGGCTTGCAGCATCGCGCCGTCGCTGCCGAGGAAGCCGCAGTTGACGAGCGAGATCGTCCGCGTCCGGGTGCTCTTCCTGCCGAAGTCGGCGATGCACTGGCTCGCCTCGCAGACAGCGCTCACCCGCGCTGTGAACGGCCTCGCGTCGCCGACCGCGGCGGCGCCGATGCGTTCCTCGATCTTGCCCGCCGGCGGCCCGTCGAACGGGGCGGCGGTGGCAGCTCCAAGCGACAGCGACAGGGCGGCAGCGGCGGCAAAGGGCAGACGATAGCCGAGCATGGGATGTCTCCTCGGGGATGATGCGGGCCGTGATGCGGGTCGCAACGAGCCCAAGGCACCGCCACGATGGCGGGGGCCAGGACACATCATGCCAGCAACCCCGGCGCCCCGTCGGTTCAATTGCGCGCGGCGGGGGGATGGCCGCGCGCGGCAGGGGGCCGAACCCCCGCTGCGAATGGGCGCCTGCGTAGCCGCTTGATGCGGCCACCGGTGACAGCGCCGGCGCGCCCGGCTAAGCATCGTCGCGGGGGCTCATCCCGGCACCGGCGTCCTCCCGCCGGGGGCCGTGGCGCGTCTCCGCCCGATCCCGCCTGACGCGACCTCTCACGCATGCCGCTCGAAGACGCCGCTCTGCTTGCCGTGGCCGTCGCCGCCGTCGCGCTCCTGACGGCGTGGCGGCGCTTCGATCCGTTCTTGACGCTCGTGGCGGCGACCATCGGCTTCGCGCTCGCCGAGGGCATGTCGGTCGCCCACGTCGGCAAGGCGTTCGGCACCGGCTTCGGGCTGACGGCCGCCGCCGTCGGCCTCGCCGTGCTGGCCGCTGCCATGCTCGCCGAACTCGCGAACGTCAGCGGTGGCGCCGCCCGCCTCGCCGCTCTCTGCCGGCCGCCGCGGGAGCGCGCCGGCACGGCGGTGCTCGCCCGCCCGCTCGGCTTCCTCGCCGGCCTCGGTGCCTCGGCGGCGGTGGCCTATGCGATCACCGCGCCGCTGCGCTCCGCCCTCGCCGGCGCGCCGGCCACCGCAGTCGAGATTCTGCCGGCGCCGGCGCGGCGCGCGGCGCTGTCGGCCGGCCTTTCGCTGTCGGCCGCCCACGCGCTGGTGCTGCCGGCGCCGCCGATGATCGCCGCCGTCTCGATCCTCATGGCCGACTGGTCGGCAGCGATCACCCTCGGCCTGCCGGTCGCCGTCGCCGCCGCCCTCGTCGGCATGGTCTTCGTCCGCCTCGCCGCCGCGCCGTTGCGCGACGCGCCACCGGTCGAGGCGGCCGCCGCAGTGGCAGGCACCGAACCGCGCGGCCTCGGCCCGGCGGTGGCGGCCCTGGCGCTGGTGGCGGTGACGCTGGCGATCGTCGGCCTCACCGTCGTGCAGTCGCTCGGCGACATTCCGAGCGAGCCGTTCGGCGGCGGCCGCGCCCGCGAGACGCTCCTCGGTGCCGGCCGGCCGCTGGTGCTGCTCGCCCTCGTCGTCGCCGTGATGGGCCTCGTGACGCTCGCCTTTGCCGGCCGCCGCGACGGTGCGGCCACCGGCTGGGCGACCCGCGCCGTCCGCACGGCGGCGATGCCGATGCTGCTCGTCGCCGCCGCCGGCGGTTTGCAGACGGTGACGCAGCAGCCCGGCATGGCGGAACTCCTCGGCGAACAGGTACTGGCGCTACCCTACGGCGTGCTGGTGCCCTTCCTGGCCGCCGCCATCGTAAAGTCGCTGCAGGGCTCGACGCTGGTCGCCGCCATCACCGCCGCCGGCATGACCGAGGCACTGCTCGTGCCGCTCGGCCTCGACGGCGAGACGGGGCGGGCGCTCGCCGCGCTGGCAGTCGGCGCCGGTTCGGTCACAGTCGGCCACATCAATGACCCGTTGTTCTGGCTGATCGCCGGTGAGGCGCGGCTGAAGCCGTGGCAGGGGCTCGCTCTGGTGACGGGCGGCCTCGCCGTGCAGGGTGCTGCGGCCGCAGCAGTTCTCACGGCGCTCGCCGCCGTGCTCCTGTGAGGGCGGACCAACGACGGAGACGAGGATGCGCAGACGGGACGTGCTGATCGGGACGGCGGGGCTGTTGGCGGCACCGTTGGCGGGGGCGCTGCCCGCGCCGCGGGCAAGGGCTCAGCCGGTGCCGACGCTGCCGCGCGACTTCCTCTGGGGCGCCTCCACTTCGGCCTACCAGATCGAGGGCGCGGTCAAGCAAGGCGGCCGCAAGCCGTCGATCTGGGACACCTTCTCCCACACCCCCGGCCGCATCGCCGACGGCACCACCGGCGACGTCGCCTGCGACCACTATCACCGCTACCTCGAGGACATCGGCCTCCTCACCGGCGCCGGCTTCGAGGCCTACCGCTTCTCGATCGCCTGGCCGCGCATCCTCCCCGACGGCACCGGCGCCGTGAATGACGCGGGCCTCGACTTCTACGACCGCCTCGTCGACGCCCTGCTCGCCGCCGGCGTGGCACCGTGGGCGTGTCCCTACCACTGGGACCTGCCGCAGGCGCTGCAGGACCGCGGCGGCTGGACCAACCGCGACAGCGCGGACTGGTTCGCCGACTATGTCCGCGTCGTCGTCGCCCGCCTCGGCGACCGCGTGCCGAACTGGGTGATGCTGAACGAGCCGAACGTCCACGCGATCTTCGGCCATGCCGTCGGCATCCATGCGCCGGGCCTCACCGGCTTCCCGAACTACATTTCGGCGCAGCACCACATGAACCTCGCCCAGGGTCGCGGCCTTGTCGCCGCGCGCGCCGAACGCTCCGGCCTCACGCTCGGCACGGTGTTCTCGCTGCAGCCGATCCGGCCCGCCTCCGACAGCGAGGCCGACCGCGCGGCGGCCAAACGCTTCGATGCGATCTGGAACCGCATCAACCTCGACCCGCTGTTCCACGGCCGCTATCCGGAGCTGTTCGGCGCCGAGTTCGCGCCGCTGGTGAAGGAGGGCGACATGGCCGCAATCCAGCAGCCGGTCGACCTCCTCGGCGTCAACTATTACGGCCCCTCCTACATGAAGGACGACCCCGGCGGCGTGCTGGGCGGCACCGGCTATGGCGCGCTGCCACCGGGCATGCCGGTGACGGCGCTCGGCTGGCCGATCGACCCGGAGGGCCTCGTCGAGGTGCTGGGCGATCTCCGCAGCAACTACGGCAACCCGGTCACCTACGTGACGGAGAACGGCGCCTGCTACGACGACCCGGCCCCTGTCGATGGGGTGGTCGACGACCCGAAGCGCGCCGCCTTCATCGCCTCCCACCTCGCCGCCGCCGCCCGCGCCATCGAGGCCGGCGCCAACCTCAAGGGCTACTTCGCCTGGTCGCTGCTCGACAACTTCGAGTGGGCCGAGGGCGAGGCGAAGCGCTTCGGCATCGTCGCGGTGGACTTCGAGACCCAGGTCCGGACTCCGAAGACGTCGTACCGGTACCTGAAGGACGTCATCGCGCAGCACCGGTGAGGGGTGGGGGCGGCGGGGGCTCGACGCCTGTCCCTCCCCTGCCAGGGGGAGGGACAGACCGCGAAGCGGTCAGGGTGGGGCCTGTCAATCACAGGCTCGACCTCGATTGCTGTCCCATTCTTGATCGACGGGCCCCCACCTGCCGGCTGCGCCGGCTGTCCTTCCCCCTGGCAGGGGGAGGACGCGTCGTGCTTGTTCGGCACGTCCTCGCAGCGACAACGATGCTCGCTGGCGGCGGAGCCCCCGGGGCGATACCCCCACCACCCCCGCTTCCCCCTCGAAGTCCCAGACGCTAAGCCTCGTCGATGCGCATTGCCGTCATCGGGGCCTATGGGCTCGTGGGTTCCTATGCGTCCGCCCGCCTGGTGGCCGAGGGTCATGCGGTCGTCGGGATCGGGCGTGACATCGCGGCGGCGCGGCGGCGCTTTCCGGGGCTGGACTGGCAGCGCGCCGATCTCGCCAAGGCCTCGGTCGCCGACTGGACGGCCGCGCTCGCCGGCGTCGAGGCGGTGGTCAACTGCGCCGGCGCCCTGCAGGACAGTCCGCGCGACGACCTGAGGGCGGTGCACGTCGAAGGCGTCCGCCGCCTCGCGGAAGCATGCGCGGCGGTCGGCGTCCGCCGCTTCGTGCACATCTCGGCGGCCGGGGTCGCGGCGGGACGGCGGACGGCCTTCAACACCACGAAGCTCGAGGCCGAGGCGTTTTTGGCCGAGAGCCCGCTCGAGTGGATCATCCTGCGCCCCGGCCTGGTGTTTGCCCCGGCGGCCTATGGCGGCACGGCGCTGCTGCGGGGCCTCGCCGGCGTTCCCGGCGTCACGCCGGTCGTCTTCGGCGACAGTCGGATCCAGGTGATCGGCGCCGAGGACGTCGCCATCGCCGTCGCCCGCTGCGTCGCGCCGGATGCGCCGACCCGCGTCAGCCTCGACCTCGTGCACGGCGAGGCGCTGACGCTGATCGACATCGTCGGCCGCCTGCGCGGCTGGCTCGGGCTGGCGCCAGCGCCGACGGTGCCCCTGCCGCCCGTCCTCGCCCGCCTGACCGCCGCCGCGAGCGACGGGCTCGCCTTTCTCGGCTGGCGCAGCCCGATGCGGACCGCCTCGCTCGAGCAGTTGCGGATGGGCGTGCGCGGGCGGTCGGAAGACGCCGCCCGGCTCGGGCTCGCCCCGCGCTCCTTCGATGCCCTCTTCGCCGCCGCGCCCTCGGGCGTGCAGGAGCGCTGGTTCGCCCGCGGCTATTTCGCCAAGCCCGCCATCCTCGGCTGCCTGTTCGGCTTCTGGCTCGTGTCGGGGCTGATCGGGCTGACGGTCGGGTTTCAGGCGGCCGTCGCCGTACTGACCGCCGCCGGGATGTCCGCCGGGCTCGCGGCCGGGGCGGTGATCGGCGGCAGCCTCGTCGACATCGCGCTCGCCCTCCTGCTCACCTGGCGGCCGACCGCCGCCCGCGCGCTACAGGGCATGCTGCTCGTCACCGCCGGCTACCTCGTCGGCGCGACGCTGTTGCGCCCCGATCTCTGGCTCGACCCGCTGGGGCCGCTCGTGAAGAGTATTCCCGCCGCCTTCCTGGCGCTCGCCGCGCTCGCGACGCTGGACGAGCGCTGATGGACCTCTACACCCTCCTCAAGGTCGCACACGTCATCGGCGCGGCAGTGCTGCTCGGCACCGGCGCCGGCATCGCCTTCTTCATGCTGATGGCGCAGCGCGCCCGCGACCCAGCGCTGATCGCCCACACCGCCGGCATCGTCTTGCTGGCCGACACGCTGTTCACCGCCTCGGCGGTGATCCTGCAGCCGGTCACCGGTGCTGCGCTCGCGCATCTTTCCGGCTATCCGCTGTGGTCGGGATGGATCGCCTGGAGCCTCGCCCTCTATGTCCTGACCGGCCTCTGCTGGCTGCCGGTGGTGTGGATCCAGCTCCGCCTCCGCGACCTCGCGCGGGAGGCCGTCGCCACCGGCGCGCCGCTGCCCGCGCGCTATTTCCGGCTGTTCCGGGTGTGGTTCGTGCTGGGCCTGCCGGCGTTTGCGGCGGTCATCGGCATCGTCTGGCTGATGGTGGCGAAGCCGGAGATTTGAGGTGGGGCAAGCGAGTGCGACCACGTCCTCCCCCTGCCAGGGGGGAGGACAGCCGGCGCAGCCGGCAGGTGGGGGCCTGTCAATCCCAACCTATGTCAGTGGTTGGATTGACGGGCCCCACCCTGGCGACCTGCGGTCGCCTGTCCCTCCCCCTGTCAGGGGAGGGACTGCTTCGCATCCGTCTTCGCGTCCCCTACTTCCTCGCGAGCCAGATCACGTGTCGCGCGCCGCCGCGTTTGCCCAGCGCCCGGGCGCGGACCTCCTCGACGGTGAAGCCCGCCTGCTTCAGCCGGCGCGTGAAGGCGGTGTCCGGACCTGCCGACCACACCGCCAGCACGCCGCCGGGCGTCAGCGCCGCCCGCGCCGCCCCGAGGCCGCCGGCGTCGTAGAGGCTGTCGTTGCCGGGGCGCGACAGGCCGTCGGGGCCGTTGTCGACGTCGAGCAGGATGGCGTCGAAGCTCGCCCGCGCCGCCGCGATCGGGCCGCCGACATCGGCCTCGGCGACCGTCACCCGCGGATCGTCGAGGCAGCCGGCGAACACCGCCGCCATCGGCCCGCGGGCCCAGGCGATCACCTCCGGCACCAGCTCCGCCACCGTGACGCGGGCATCCGCCGGCAGCACGGCGAGGGCTGCGCGGAGCGTAAAACCCATGCCGAGGCCGCCGATCAGGAGCGCCGGCGCCTTGCGCCCGGCGATCCGGGTGCAGGTGGCGGTGGCGAGCACCTCCTCGGAGCCGCCGGCGCGGCTGTTCATCAGCTCGTTGCCGCCGAGGCGGATGGAGAACTCGTCGCCCCGCCGCATCAGCCGCAGCTGCGCGCCGCCCGGCACCGTCGCGGCGTCGACTTCCACCCACGGGATCATGGCGCGGCCCTAGGGATCATGGTGGGGTCCTCGGCTTCATTGCACCATCGACGGGACGTCCCCGGTGCCCCAGGACTTGGCCCGGCAACCGGACCAGTCCGGCGTCGGCGGTGCGCGGCGGGGCTCGTCTGGATTTCCGGCCCTCGTCGGCGGCGGTCCGAGCGTGTACTGGCGGGGGCTGCCCAAGTCCACCGGATGCCGATGATGCCCGCCCAGACCCTGCCGCCGATGACGCTCGACGCCCGCCACCGCCGCCTCGATCTCGACCCGCGCGACGATGCCTTCGTACAGAACCCCTACGGCGCCTATGCCGCCGTGCGGGCGCAGGCGCCGGCGTTCTTCTGGGAACAGTACGGCTTCTGGTGCTTCGCCTCCCACGCCGGCGTCTCGGCGCTGTTGCGCGACCGGCGCTTCGGCCGCGACGTGCTGCATGTCGCCAACCGCGCCGAGCTCGGCTGGCCGGAGCCGGACCCGCGGCTCGAGCCGTTCCTCGCCCTCGAGCGGGGCTCGATGCTCGATGTCGAGCCGCCGCAGCACACGCGGCTGCGCGGCCTCGTCAACCGCGCCTTCGTCTCCCGCGAGATCGACCGGCTGGCGCCGCGCATCGCCGCCCTCGCCCACGCGCTGATCGACCGCTTCCCGGCCGGCGCGGTCGACCTCCTGCCGGCGTTCGCGACGCCGATCCCGCTGACGCTGATCGCCGAGCTCCTCGGCGTGCCGACCGAGCGGGGCGACGACCTGCTCGCCTGGTCGCACGCCATGGTCGGCATGTACCAGTTCGGCCGCAACGCCGAGGTGGAGGCGGCCGCCGTGGCGGCGAGCGAGGCGTTCGCCGCCTTCCTCGGCGACCTCGTCGCCGAGCGCCGCCGGTCGCCGCGCGAGGACCTGCTCACCCGCCTCGTCACGGCGGAGGTCGGCGGCGAGCGGCTCACAGACGGCGAGATCGTCGGTACCGCCGTGCTGCTGCTCAACGCCGGCCACGAGGCGACGGTCCACGCCATCGGCAACGGCGTGAAGGCGCTGATCGAGACCGGCGTGCGGCCCGAGCCGGGCGCGCACACCGCGGCGGTGGTCGAGGAGGCGCTGCGCTACGACGCGCCGCTGCACCTCTTCGCCCGCTTCGCGCTGGAGGACCTCACCGTCGACGGGATCGACTTCCGGCGCGGCGACAAGATCGGCCTGCTGCTGGGGGCGGCCAACCGCGATCCGGCGCGCTTTGCCGAGCCCGACGCCTTCCGGCCGGAGCGGGCGCCGAACCCGCACGTCGCCTTCGGGGCCGGCATCCACTTCTGCCTCGGCGCACCGCTCGCCCGTCTCGAGATGCAGGTGGCACTGCCGATCCTGTTCGAGCGCCTGCCGGGGCTTTCCTTCGCGGCGCCGCCGCGCTTCCGCGACACCTTCCACTTCCACGGCCTGGAGGCGCTGCGGCTCGGCTGGTGACGGTGCGGAGCCGGGACGCCGGCACTCAGCCGGCGCTCAGTCGTCGCTCGACGGTGCCGCCGGCGCCCGGCCGGCCGCCTCCCACAGCAGCGGCAGGTCGCGGGCGAGCACGTTGTCGGCGGTGTCGCGCTTGCTCGGCACCGCGAGCCCTTCCGCCGCCATCACCGCCAGCAGCCGGGCGCGGATGTCGGCGCGCGTGCGCGGCCAGCCGTGGACGAAACTGTCGCGGATGAGCAGCTGCACGCCACGGTCCCATTCGTACATGTCGGGCGAGCCCGGCCGGCGCAGCCGCGGCGGGGGCAGAGGCTCTGCCGCTGCGGCCGCCTCGCCGTCGGGCAGCACCTCGACGGCGCGGTAGTGGGTGCCGCGGCTGCGCACCTCGCCGATCACCGATTCCGGCGAATTCACCCGCTCGAAGGTCTGCCAGCTTTCGTCGGGAATGCGCTCGGCCGGGCCGTCGAGGCCACCGCGACGGCCGACGGCGGCGAGGCCGGATCGCTTCAGGGCGTCGCGGAAGGCGATGAGTAGCGCGCGCAGAGCCTCGCGTTCGACGGCGACGGCGCGCGCCCAGCCGGGGTTCTTGTCGCCAGCGACGGTGCGGCTGGGATCGAGATAGGAGGTCTTCGGGAAGTGCGTCGGCTCGCGCTTGCGCGCGTCGACCGCCGAGCACCAATCGTTGAACTCCGCCGGAACGAGACGCACCATCGCCTCCTCCAGCGCCCACCGCTGCCCGGCACGCCACTTCTGCTCGACCATCGCGTCGTCCGTCGCTCTCACCGTTCCCCCGATCCCTCCGGCGCCGCCGCCAAAGCGGGCCAGACGCGCCGGTCGCGACCGGGCCATCGCCGCGATGACCCGGGTGCGGCGGCAAGCTACAACCGGGAGCGGCGGCCGCCAACCGGCGCCCGTGCCAGCTCCCCGCCGGGGCGCGGCGCCGGGGCGAACCGAGGCGCGATTCTGAGCGGGCGGGGAAGGCCACGATCAGCCGCCGGGCGAATCGTGGCCGCCGATCGCCGCAGCCGACCGCCACGACGCGCAGGAGCCGCTATTGTCCGCGCCTCGGCCCGCAGCGGTCGACGGCAAGCCCAGAGTTCCGGAGCCCGCGATGACCGAGCCGATCGCCCCCTTCACCTTCGACACGCCGCCGAGCCTCGTCTTCGGCTTCGGCGCCGCCGGCCGGATCGGCGAGATCGCGGCGGCTCGGCTCGGATCTCGCGTGCTCGTCGTCACCGACCCCGGCGTCGTCGCCGCAGGCCTGGTGGAGCCGGCGCTGGCGGCGCTGGCGGGGGCGGGGGTGGAGGCTGCGGTGTTCCCCGACGTCGTCGCCGATCCGCCGGAGGCGGTGGTGCGCGCCGCCGCCGCGGCCGCGGTGGCGTTCGAGGCGACGGGTGTCGTCGGTCTCGGCGGCGGCTCGTCGCTCGACGTCGCCAAGCTCGCAGCCCTGCTCGCGATCGGCCGGGAGGACCTCGCCGACGTCTACGGCGTCCGTCGCGCCAAAGGTCCGCGGCTGCCGCTGCTGCTCGCCCCGACCACCGCCGGCACCGGCTCGGAGGTGACGCCGATCGCCGTCGTCACCACCGGCGCCCACGAGAAGATGGGCGTCTCCTCGCCCGTCATCATTCCCGACGTGGCGCTGCTCGATCCGGAACTGACGCTCGGCCTGCCGCCGGCGGTCACCGCCGCCACCGGCATCGACGCGATGGTGCACGCCATCGAGGCCTATGCCTCGGCGAGCCCCAACAACAACCCGATCTCGCGGGCCCTCGCCGTCGAGGCGCTCCGGCTGATGGGGGGTGCGCTCGAGCGGGCTGTGGCGGACGGTTCCGACCGGGCCGCCCGGGCGGACATGCTGTTCGGCGCCATGCTCGCCGGCCAGGCCTTCGCCAATTCGCCGGTCGCCGCCGTTCACGCGCTCGCCTATCCGCTCGGTGGCCACTACGGCGTGCCGCACGGGCTGTCGAACGCGCTGATCCTGCCGCACGTGCTGCGCTTCAACGCCGAGACGGTGCCCGGCCCCTACGCCACCCTCGCCCCGCACGCCTTCCCGGCGCTCGCCGAGATCGGCGAACAGGGCCGGGCGCACGCGCTTGCCGATGCGCTGGCGGCGCTTTCGGCCCGCTGCGGCCTCGCCGCCCGCCTGCGCGACGTCGGCGTGGAAGAATCGGCGCTGCCGCATCTCGCGACCGACGCGGCTCGCCAGACGCGGCTCCTCGTCAACAACCCGCGGCCGCTCGGCGAGGCCGACATCCTGGCGATCTACCGCCGGGCGTGGTGAGACGGGCGGTGGTGCCGCGGCCGTTTTTTCGGAGCGGCGGGATGTCGGCATCGGTAACGGCCGTTCGTCCTCCGGCGAGTGCCGCGCGCGCGGCCGCCAGCGGAGGACGATCCGATGACCGACAGCTCCGCCTCGCTGAACCATGCCATGAGCGCCCTCTCGCCGCACCTCGTCGTCGACGGGGCGGCGCGGGCGATCGAGTTCTATGCGAAGGCCTTCGGGGCGGAGGAGATGGCGCGTCTGCCTGGCCCGGACGGGCGGCTGATGCACGGCTGCGTGCGGATCGCCGGCCAGACGGTGATGCTGGTGGACGAGAACCGCCAGTACGGCCTGTTGTCGCCGACCGCGCTCGGCGGCTCGCCGGTGACGCTGCACCTCGAGGTGCCCGACGTCGACGCCGCCTTCGCCCGCGCTGTGGCGGCGGGGGCGACGGTGACGATGCCGGTCGCCGACCAGTTCTGGGGCGACCGCTACGGCGTCCTCAGGGACCCGTTCGGCCATTCCTGGTCGCTCGCCACCCACCAGCGCGACGTGACGCTGGAGGAGGCGAAGGCGGCGATGGCGAAACTGCCGCGCGAGTGCTCCGCGTCCGCCTGACCGGCCGACGGGTTCCGCCCACGAGCGCGCCGGCGCGAGGCGCCGGCGCGTGAGGGTTCGGCGGCCGCTCCGCCTCAGGTCTTCAGGAGGGCGGCCATCTCGACGTCCAGACGCTCGGCATAGGTGCCGAGTTCGCCCGCGACGGTGCGGATGTCGTTGGCAGCGCCGCGGATCTGCGTGACGGCCGAGGAAACGCCGGTGATGCTCTCGCTGACGGAGCGGTTGGTCACCGACTGCTCCTCGACGGCCGCCGACAGCGCCGCGAACACGTCGCTCAGCTGGACGACGCCGCCGGTGATCTCGTTGACGGCGCCGGCCACGCCGCTGCTCGCCTGCTGCAGGGTCTCCACCTGGCCGCGGATCTCCTGGGTCGCCCTGGCGGTCTGCAAGGCGAGCGCCTTGACCTCGTGGGCGACCACCGCGAAGCCCTTGCCGGCCTCGCCGGCCCGCGCCGCCTCGATGGTGGCGTTGAGGGCGAGCAGGTTGGTCTGCGAGGCGATCGACGAGATGAGGCCGATGACGTCGCCGATGCGCGAGGCCGCCTGTGAGAGCTCGCGGATCACCTCGCCGGTCGCGGCCGCCTCGCTGACGGCGATCGCCGACATCTGCGCCGACTGCTTCACCTGGCGGGCGATCTCCTCGACCGAGTAGCCGAGCTCCTCGGCAGAGGAGGCGACGACGACGACGTTGGTCGAGGCCTCCTCGGCGGCGGCGGCGACGCTGGTCGACTGCTGCGACGTCGTGCGGGCGGCCTTGGTCATCTCGAACGCGGTGACGTGGAGTTCCGAGGAGGCGGTGGAGACGCTGCCGACGATGGTGCCGACGGCGCCCTCGAAGTCGTCGGCGAGCGCCATCATCGTCCGGCGGCGCTCTTCGTCCGCGGCCCGGCGCGCCTCCTCGGCGGCCCGCTCCGTCTCGGCATTGCGGCGCAGGCCGTCGCGGAAGACGAGGAGGGTCTTCGCCATCGAGCCGATCTCGTCGCCGCGGTCGGTGTCGGGAACCTCGACGTCCAACTGGTTGCCGGCAACCATCTCCACTACGCGGGTGAGGCGCGACATCGGCACCGTCACCCGGCGCACCACCACCAGCAGGCCGAAGCCGGCGAGCAGCAGCGACGCAAGCAGCACGACGCCGTAGACGATGGCGGCGCGGCGGGCGGCGGCCTCGGTCGCGGCGGCGGTGGCGGCGAGACTGTCGACGGCGGTGCCGGAGACGGCGGCGATGGAGGCCAGCGGCTCGACGACGCGCGACCGCCAGACCTGCAGCGACACCGGGGACGGCTCGCCGGCGGCGAGCGCCTTCAGGATGCCGTCGCGATAGTCCTTGAAGGCGCCGGAGAAATAGGCCGCCTGTGCGGCCTCGGCCGCCGCCTTCGAGGCGTCCGGCGCGTTGTCGGCGACCGCGATCTCGCGGGTGGTCGCCCAGGCGAGATCGGCGCGGGCGTCGTTGGTGGTGATGCTGGTGAGCTCCTCGGGCGTCGCCGGCCGGTTCTCCGACAGGATGGTGTTGAGGGCGAGGGTGCTGACGCCCGCATAGCTGCGCGAGCCCCAGGACATCGCCCGGGCGAGGATGAGCTGCGACAGGCGCGGGTCGATCGTGCGGATCTCCGCCTCCACCGCCGTCGTCAGGGCGGTGAGGGCGTCGAGGAACTTGCCGCCTTCCGCCATCATCGTCTTGCCGACGGTCGGGTCGCGCTGCTCGAGCGGAAGCGCCCGGGCGGCGTCGATCTTCTCGCGGGCCGCCTGGACGACCCCGTACTGGTCCCGCAGCTTGGCGGTGAGATCGGCGAACTTCGGCTCCGCCGCCTCGGCGAGACGCGCGAGGCCGGTGTCCATCGCGGCGGCACCACGGTGGCGCAGGCTTGCGCGAGGCTCGCGGCGGGGCGGCGCCATCCGGCTTTCCGGCGAGTGGCCCCGGACGGCGGGTTTTGCGGTGGCTGGCGAGCCGCTAAGGTGCCGGCGCGGGGACCGTCGGCGCGAGGCGATATCTGATGACGACGACGTTCTTCCTGCTCGCCTTCCTCATCGGCGCCGTGGCCGGGCTGCGGACGATGACGGCACCGGCGGCGGTCGCCTGGGCGGCGCACCTCGGCTGGCTCGACCTCGGCGACACCTGGCCGGCCTTTCTCGGCTGGCAGTGGACGCCGTGGATCTTCACGGCCCTGGCGCTCCTCGAGTACGTCGCCGACCAGCTGCCCTCGACGCCGAGCCGCACCGTGCCGACGCAGTTCGGCGCCCGCCTCGCCAGCGGCGCCCTCACCGGTGCCGCGATCGGCGTCGCCGCCGGCAATCTCTGGCTCGGGGCCGGCCTCGGCGTCGTCGGCGCGGTCGTCGGCACCCTCGGCGGCCGGGCGGCGCGCGGCGCCATGGCACGCGCCTTCGGCCGCGACACGCCCGCCGCGCTGATCGAGGACGCGGTGGCGATCTCCGCCGCCGTGCTGATCGTGATGGCGCTGCGATGAGCCGCCGCCGCACGCTTTGCCTGCCGTCCGCAGCTGCGCCGGACCTCGACTTGTCGGCCCGACGCGACTAGAACAAAGTTCGAACGTGCGAATCGGAGACCGGCATGCAGCGGACCGCAGAAGCGACCAGTGGCAAGCCACCGCGGCACACGGTGTTCGTCGTGCAGCCCTTCGAGATCAAGCGTCGCGGCCGCTCGATGGGCCTCGCGCCCACGCCGGCGCTCGCCGCCCGCGACGAGGCGCACGCCCGGCTGCTGCTGGAGCGCGCCCCGCACCGCACCGGCATCGTCGGCGCCGTCGCCTTCAGCCGCTCCGGCGATCCGGAGAGCGGCGACTATGACGAGCCGGTCATCCTCGGCAAGATCGGCGACGTTCCGGACGAACTGATCTGAGGTCTGAGCGCTCCGGCGTCGGAATGATGTGAAGCTAAACTGCCTCGACCCCGCTAAGGTGGTGCCGTCGCTCGGCCTCACCGCCTGATCTGCATCAATGCCGGATCGCGGCCCGGACGCTAGGCGTCGGCCGTGCGCGGACGGACCGCCCGTCGATCGAACCGTCGCGCGGAGAGATCCGATGCACAGACGTGTCCTCATTTCCCTCATCGCCAGCCTCTTGCTCGCCGCGTCCGGAGCGCCGTCCGTCGCCGACACCGGCGACGGTCTCGGCGCGAAGCTGAAGGCGCTGTGGGGCCGCGTCGCCGGCGACGGGCTGCCGGACGACATCGTCGTCACCAACGGGCGGATCGAGGCGGAGCAGGTGCTGGTGGCGGCGAAGTTCGCCGGGCGGGTGCTCGAGGTGCTCGTCGAGGAGGGGGACACCGTCGAGGCCGGCGCCGTCGTCGCCCGCATGGACACGGCCGAACTCGACGCCCAGCTCAACGGTGCCGAGGCGGAGGTGCGCCGCACCGAGCAGGCGATCGCCGAGGCCGAGGCGCTGATCGCCCAACGCGACAGCGAGAGCCTGCTCGCCGCCCAGGAGCACGAGCGCGCCGCCGAACTGCAGAAGCGCGGCCACGGCACCATGCAGGAGCTCGACCGCCGGCTGAGCCAGCTGACTGCCGCCACCGCCGCCCATCGCGCCGCCCAGGCCCGCCTCGACGTGGCGCTCGCCGCCGCTGACACGGCGCGGGCCGACGTCGCCCGCCTCCAGTCGCTGCTCGACGACGCCGTGCTGACGGCGCCGCGCCGCGGCCGCGTCGAATACAAGCTGGTGCAGTCTGGCGAGGTTGTTGCAGCCGGCGCGCCGGTGGCGACGCTGCTCGACCTCTCCGACGTCTACATGACGGTGTTCCTCGCCGCACGCGCCGCCGGCCGTATCGCGATCGGCGACGAGGCACGCATCGTCCTCGATCCGGCGCCGGAATACGTCGTGCCGGCGATGGTCGCCTTCGTCGCCGGCCAGGCGCAGTTCACCCCGAAGACGGTGGAGACGGCCGACGAGCGCGAGAAGCTGATGTTCCGCGTCAAGCTGCGCATCCCGCCGGCGCTGCTCCGCCAGTACGAGAGCCGCGTGAAGATCGGCGTGCGCGGTCTCGCCTATGTGCGCACCAGCCCGACGGCGGCCTGGCCGGAGACCCTGGCGATCAAGCTGCCGCAATGACGGCGCCCGCCGTCGCTCTTGAAAAGATGACGGCGCCCGCCGTCCTCCTCGACGGCGTCACCCACCGCTACGGCCGCACGATCGCCCTCGATGGCGTCACGCTCTCGGTGCCGGCGGGCATCACGGCGGGGCTGGTCGGCGCCGACGGCGTCGGCAAGTCGACGCTGCTCGGCCTCGTCGCCGGCGTCACCCGCATCCAGATGGGCGGCGTGACGGTGCTCGGTGCCGACATGGGCGGCCGGGCCGCCCGGCGGGCGAACGCTGCCCGCATCGCCTACATGCCCCAGGGCCTCGGCCGCAACCTGACGCCCACCTTGTCGATCGCCGAGAACCTCGAGTTCTTCGGCCGGCTGTTCGGCCTCGCGAAGCCCGAGCGGCGGGCGCGGATGGACGAGCTCCTCGCCGCCACCGGCCTCGCCCCCTTCCGCGACCGACCGGCCGGCAAGCTGTCAGGCGGCATGAAGCAGAAGCTCGGCATCTGCGCGGCGCTGCTGCACGATCCCGACCTCGTCGTCCTCGACGAGCCGACCACCGGCATCGACCCCCTGTCGCGCCGGCAGTTCTGGGAGCTGATCGACCGCATGCGGGCGCGCCGCCCGGCGATGACGGTTCTCGTCGCCACCGCCTACATGGAGGAGGCCGAACAGTTCGAGTGGCTCGCGGCGCTGGACGCCGGCCGCCTGCTCGCGAGCGGCTCGCCGGCCGACGTGCGCGCCGCCGCCGGCAATGCCGCGACGCTGGAGGAGGCGTTCGTCCGCCTGATGTCCGGCGATGGTGCCGCCGTGCCGCCGCCGGCTCCGCCCCGTGCCGCCATCGTCGCCGACGGCGTGCCGGCGATCGAGGCGGAGGGGCTGACGCGCCGCTTCGGGACGTTCACCGCCGTCGATCACGTCTCGTTCCGCATCCCGAAGGGCGAGATCTTCGGCTTCCTCGGCTCGAACGGCAGCGGCAAGAGCACGACGATGAAGATGCTCACCGGCCTGCTGCCAGCGAGCGAGGGGGAGGCGCGGCTGTTCGGCAAGCCGCTCGACGCCGGCGACCTCGAGACGCGCCGGCGCGTCGGCTACATGTCGCAGGCCTTCTCGCTCTATGGCGAGCTGACGGTGCGCCAGAACCTCGTGCTGCACGCCGAGCTGTTCGACCTGCCGCGCGCCGAGCGCGGCCCGCGCGTCGCCGAGATGCTCGTCCGTTACGACCTCGAGGACTACGCCGACCAGCGCCCCGACGGCCTGCCGCTCGGCATCCGCCAGCGCCTGCAGCTCGCCGTCGCCGTCCTCCACCGGCCGGAGATCCTCATCCTCGACGAGCCCACCTCGGGCGTCGATCCGGTCGCCCGCGACGGCTTCTGGCGCAATCTGCTGGCGCTGTCGCGCGACGACGGCGTGACGATCTTCGTCTCCACCCACTTCATGAACGAGGCCGAGCGCTGCGACCGCATCTCGCTGATGCACGAGGGCCGGGTGCTCGCCGTCGGCACGCCGGCGGCGCTGAGGGCCGAGCGCGGCATGACGAGCCTCGAGGACGTGTTCATCGCCGTGCTGGAAGAGGCCGGCATGGGGCGCGGGGAGGGGGCGGTGCTGGCGCCGGCGACCGAGGCCGCACCGGCCCGCCTGCGCCGCTTCGATCTCCGCCGCCTGTGGGCCTATGCGGTGCGCGAGGCGCTGGAGGTGGCGCGCGACCCGGCCAGGCTCGTCTTCGCCTTCCTCGGGCCGATGCTGCTCATGCTCGCGTTCGGCTATGGCATCTCCTTCGACGTCGAGAAGCTCTCCTTCGCAGCCCTCGACCAGGACCGCACCACCCAGAGCCGGCAGCTGCTCGAGGGCTTCCAGGGCTCGCGCTATTTCGAGGAACACGCGCCGATCCTGACGCCGGACGAGATGCAGGCGCGGCTGAAGAGCGGCGAGCTCACGGTCGCGATCGAGATCCCGTCGGGCTTCGGCCGTGA
>CAMDHY010000024.1 GCA_945898215.1 Pseudoxanthobacter soli DSM 19599
CGCGGCATGACGCCGGCCAAGCTCGCCGAGGTGGTCGCGCACCTGTCGGCGATCGAGGTGGCATTTGCCTATTCGAAGATGCGCCAGCGCAAGACGCCGGGAAACCAGGCGCACGTGACCAACGCCAAGGACGACCCGCTGCAGCTCGCCGCCGATGCTGCCACCGCGGTGGCCTTCGGCTTCGACGAGATCGAGACGACGATGCGGGTGGCGGAGAACTCCTGGTCGAACGCGCTCGCCTGCCTCGTCGGCGGCGCCGTCGGCCGGCCGGGCGTCTTGTTCCAGTGCTCGATCGAGGAGGCGGAGGAGCTCCGCATCGGGCTCGCCGGCCTGTCCTCCTATGCCGAGACCGTGTCGGTCTACGGCACCGAGCGCACCTTCATCGACGGCGACGACACGCCGTGGTCGAAGGCGTTCCTGACGGCCGCCTATGCCTCGCGCGGCATCAAGGCGCGCTGCACGTCGGGGGCCGGCGCCGAGCTCCTGATGGGCGTCCACGAGAAGAAGTCGATGCTCTATCTCGAAGCCCGCTGCCTCTGCCTGCAGCGCGGCATGGGCGTGCAGGGCACCCAGAACGGCGGCATCGACGGCGCCCCGATCGCGGCCTCCGTGCCCGGCGGCATGTACGAAATGATGGCGGAGAACCTCGTCGCCGTCTGGCTCGGCCTCGAATGCGCCTCCGGGAACGACGCCCGGCCGACCGAATCGGAGATCCGCGTCGGCGCCAAGATCGCCCCCTATCTGCTCGCCGGTTCCGACCTCGTCTGTTCCGGCCTCGGCTCGATCCGCAAATACGACAACTCCTTCAACGCCTCGCTGTTCAACGGCGAGGAGATGGAGGACTTCCTGGTCCTGCAGCGCGACTTCGAGGCCGACGGCGGCCTGGTGCCGGCCGGCGAGGACAAGGTGCTCGACGTCCGCCGCCGCGCGGTGGAGGCCCTCGCCGCCGTGCTCGAGGAACTGGGGCTCGGCCAGCCCACTCGCGCGATGCTGTCGTCCGTCATCGTCGCCTCCGGCTCCGACGACACCGAGAGCTACACCGCCGGCGATGCCACCCGCATCTCCGAGGCGATCCGCGCCCGTGGGCTCACCGCGCTCGACGTCGTCGCGGCACTCTCGAAGCGCGGCTTCGCGGACGAGGCGGAGAACATCCTGTTCATGCTGCGCCAGCGCGTCGCCGGCGACTTTCTGCAGACCTCCGCCGTCATCCGCGACGGCCACGTGCGGTCGGCCGTCAACGACCCCAACGACTACATGGGCCCCGGCACCGGCTACCGCATGAGTGCAGAGCGCTGGGCGGCGGTTAAGGACATCCGCGGCCAACTCGACGAGCGCGAGGTGCTCGCCGCCCAGGCCGTGCACGCCCCCGAAGAGGCCGCCGCCTGGCGGCTTTCCGAGCGCGGCCCGGCGCGGCAGGGCGGCCCGGCGAACGAGGTCGTCATCGGCGTCAGCCCGGCCTTCGGGCTGAAGCTGCACGTCACCACCGCCGGCCACAAGCTGTCGGCGCTGATCGCGGCCCTGATCGACGGCGTCGCGGAGGGCGGCGGCGTCGCCCGCGTCGTGCGCTGCCGCCACACCGCCGACACCTCCTTCCTCGGGCTGACGGCGGCGAAGCTGTCGGGCTCCGGCATCGGCATCGGCGTGCAGTCGAAGGGCACGCTGGTGCTGCACCGCGCCGACCGGCTGCCGCACATGAACCTCGAGATCTTCTCGAACGCGCCGCTGGCGACGCTTGCCCACTACCGCGCCATCGGCCGCAACGCCGCCTGCCACGCCCGCGGCGAGAAGCCGGAGCCGGTGCTGGTGCCCTTCCGCGGCGAGGCGCTCGGCGCCCGCTTCCACGTCCACGTCGCCCTCGTCTACGCGGTGGAGACCGGCCTGATCGAGCCCGGCGCCAACCCGGTGGAGCTGTCGATCGAATACCTGAAGGAGCAGGCGGCGTGAGCGCGATGCCCGAACCCACCGGCGCTGCCGAGGCATCCGGCGCACCTGCATCGCCTGGCCGAGGCGCTGGCGGCGCGCCGGTGGCGGCAGAGAGATCGGCGGGCGGCACGGTGGGAGGCTCTGGAGGAGGCTCGGCAACCCCCCCAATCGCCGACGGCGACCTCCCCTACCCGATCGCCGACAAACGCCCCGACCTCGTCCGCACGGCGAACGGTCTCGGCCTCGACGCGCTCACCGTCGAGGCGGTGGTGGCGGGCAAGATCGCCCGCGAGGACATCGCCATCACGCCGGAGGCGCTGCGCCTGCAGGCCGACATCGCCCGGCGCGTCGGCCGCGACCGGCTGGCGGAAAACTTCGAGCGCGCCGCCGAACTCGCCCGTGTGCCCGAGGACGAACTGATGGCCGTCTACGAGCTCCTCCGCCCCGGCCGCGCCACCGGCCCCGAGCCGCTCCGCGCCGCCGCGGCGAAACTCCGCAGCGACTACGGCGCCGACAGGGTCGCGGCGCTCGTCGAGGAGGCTGCGGACGTCTACGTCCGGCGCGGGCTGTTCACGCGGCGGTTCTGAGGGCGGTTCCGCGTCGCTGCCGCGACGCGGCCCTCATCCGCCCTTCGGGCACCTTCTCCCAGCGCGCTGGGAGAAGGACTGGTTGCGGCCTCTCGCCCCGTATCGATGCATGCCCTGCTGCCGCCCAAGGCCTGCTGCCGCCTCTCGCCCTGCTCCCGCGCAACCGAGCACCGCCACATCGATCCGTCGGCACACCATCGGCGATCATCCCCTGCTCCCGCTCGCGGGAGAAGGTGGCCGAAGGCCGGATGAGGGCGGCGCACGAAGGGCGCCGAACGGCGTCGACCTGCCCTCGCGCGCCGTGCGGCAGTTTCCACCCCGGCGACCGCCCCACCCTTGAGACCCACCGCGTTTCCGCCGACACTCCCGCCGAGCCCCGCGCCATGACGCCCGGGGCGCCGACGGGGGAACACCGCCATGGCCGACCGCATCGCGCTCGAGGAGCACTTCATCTGCGACTGTCTGATGCCGTACCTCGACGCCGACATCCCGCACGTCTCCGCCGATGCGAAGGCCCGCCTCGTCGCCGACCTCTCGGACTTCGGCGAGCGGCGGCTCGCCGCGATGGCGGCGGCCGGCGTCTCCCGGGCGGTGCTGTCGATCTCCGGCCCGGGCGTGCAGGCCGCGCCGGATGCGGCCAAGGCCGCCCGCCTCGCCCATGAGGCGAACGACGTGCTGGCGGCGGAGGTGCAGCGACGGCCCGGCGCCTATTCCGGCTTCGCCCACCTCGCCATGCAGGACCCGGCCGGCGCGGCGGACGAACTCGAGCGCTGCGTCCGCGATCTCGGCTTCGTCGGCGCGATGGTGAACGGCCACACGGGCGGCGTCTATCTCGACGACCCCCGCCACGACCCGTTCTGGGAACGCCTCCAGTCCCTCGACCTGCCGCTCTATCTCCACCCCGGCGACGCCTACCGCCTGCCCTACGTTCTGGAGGGCTGCCCGGAGCTGCGCCAGCCGGTGTGGGAGTGGACGACCGAGACCGCCTCGCACTTCCTCCGCCTCATCTACGCCGGCGTCTTCGACCGCTTCCCGAAGCTGAAGATCGTGCTCGGCCACATGGGCGAGACGCTGCCGTTCATGCTGTGGCGGCTCGACAGCCGCACCAAATTCCTCGCCGACAAGCGCCCGCTGGCGCTGCCGCCCTCGGCCTACCTCAAGCGCAACCTGTTCGTGACGATCTCCGGCCAGTTCGACGACGTGCCGCTCGCCGCCGCCCTCTCGGCGCTGGGCGCCGACCACGTCATGTTCTCCGTCGACTACCCCTACGAGGACAGCGGCGAGGCCGGCCGCTTCCTCGATCGCGCCGCGATCGACGCCGAGACGCGCGACAAGGTCGGCCGCGGCACGGCCGCCGCCCTGATGCACCTCTGATCGTCGCGCGCCCTCAGGCGATGCACTCGCCGCCGTCGATGACGAGGGCGTGGCCGGTCATGAACGACGAGCGGTCGGAGGCGAGGAAGAGGATCGCCTCGGCGATCTCGTCGACCGACGCCCACCGCCCCATCGGGATCTTCTCGCGGATGTAGGCCTCGATCGCCGCGCGCCCGCCCATCTGGCGGATGAAGGGGTCATTGAACGGCGTGTCGACCCAGCCCGGACAGAGCGCGTTCACCCGCACGCCGTAGCGGCCGTAGTCGATGGCGATCTGCTTCACCATCGCCACCACGGCGTGCTTGGTGGTGGCATAGGCGACCATCTCGCGGTCGTAGAAGACGCCCGAGTTCGAGGCGGTGACGAGGATCGAGCCGCGGCCCGCCGCCCGCATCACCGGCATGGCGAGCTTCGCCAGCATGAAGTGGGCGCGGACGTTGAGCCGCCAGGAGGCATCCATGCCGTCCGCAGAGACCGCCTCCAGCGGCCCTTCCACCTGCACGCCGGCGTGGCTGTGGACGATGTCGAGCCGGCCGTAGGCGTCGAGCGCCGCCGCCACCAGTCGCTCGAGCGCCGCGTCGTCCGTCACGTCGGTCGCCACCGCGAGCGCCCGCCCGCCGGCATCCGTGATCGCCTCGGCCGCCGCCGCGCCCGCCGCCGCGTCACGGTCGGCGACCACCACCGCCGCCCCCTCGCGCGCCATCGCGAGCGCCCCCGCCCGCCCGATCCCCGACCCCGCCCCCGTCACGATCGCCACGCGGTCCTGGAGAATCATGGTCGTCCTCATGTTGACGCGGGAAGCGCCCTGGCCTCGCCACCGGGCCGGAAACGGAAGCGCGAGCCTAGCGTTGGCACGGTCGCACCGCCACCCGTCGCACCCGGCGACGGGATCGGTCAGACTGGCGGGCAGAGACGGGAGACCACCCCATGCACATCGACGGCGGCTGCCATTGCGGACACGTGCGCTACGAGGCGGAGATCGATCCGGAGGACGTCTCGATCTGCCACTGCACCGACTGCCAGAGCCTCACCGGCTCGGCCTTCCGCGTCACCGTCGAGACGGCGGCCGACAACGTCCGCCTCACTGCCGCGCCGCCGAAGCTCTACGTCAAGACCGCCGCGAACGGCCGCAAGCGGCAGCAGTATTTCTGCGGTGAGTGCGGCTCGCCGCTGTTCACCACCGGCGACGGCGAGGCCGCCGCCTTCTGGGGCATCCGCTGGGGCAGCATCCGCCAGCGCGCCGACCTCGTGCCCCGTCGCCAAATCTGGTGCCGCTCGGCGGTGCCATGGATCGCCGACGTGCCGGGGCTGCCGGGGGTAGCGGGGGATGATTGAGCGAGGGCATTCGCAGAACGAGTGACCGCCGCGCGGGAGACAGGAGGGCCGTGGCATGGCGCACGGCGCGTTTCGGCCGCACCGGCCGGGCGGATCGACACGACTTGAGGGCGCGTGGGCCACCGTGTCTGATGGACCCGCTCGCCCCCGGCGATTCCCGCCCGTTCCCGGAGATGCCCCGTGTACTGGATGACCCTGCCGCTGAAGAAGTTCTTCCAGTTCTCGGGTCGCTCGCGGCGCAAAGAATACTGGATGTTCGCGCTGCTGTTCTGGATCCTGTTCTTCGTCGCCGGAGTGATCGACACGATGATGGGGTTCGGCACGGTCAATACCGGCACGACGACCGATCCATACAACTTCAGCTGGAACGTCCACAACGGGCCGGTGATGATCGCCCTCAGCCTGGCGTTCTTCATTCCGCACCTCGCCGTCAGCGTGCGCCGCCTGCACGACACGAACCGGACGGGCTGGTGGCTCCTGATCCTGCTGCTGCCGCTGATCGGCATGATCGTGATGTTCGTCTTCCTGTGCCTCGACGGCACCGTCGGGCCGAACCGCTTCGGTGCCGATCCGAAGGCGGGCGAGCCCGGCCATCCGTCTCTCGGGGCAGCACCGGCCGAGTAACCGGAGCCGCCCGCCTCACGACCCGCCCCGCCGGTTCACCCCCGCCACGTCACCGCCGCCACGCCCGCTCCGATCAGCAGCGTGCCCCCGACCCGGTTCACCGCCTTCTGCACCGACGGGCGGCGGATCTGGGTGCGGGCGGCGGAGGCGGCGAGCGCGTAGGCGAGCGCGTTCAGCGCCGCGAGCGTCACGAAGGTCGCCTCCAGCACGATCATCTGCGGGGCGAGAGGCGCCGACAGGTCGAGGAACTGCGGCAGGAAGGCGACGAAGAAGACGAGGCTCTTCGGATTGAGCGCCGTCACCACATAGGCGTGGCCGAACATCCGCCACGGGCGGAGCTCCGGCGCCGCGCCGGCCTCGCCCTCCGCCCCGGCGGCGCCGAGCGTCGGCGGTGCCCGCCAGAGCTTGATGCCGAGCCAGACGAGATAGGCGGCGCCGAGCCACTTCAGCGCCGTGAACAGCATCGCCGAGGTGGCGAGGAGCGCGCCCAAGCCCAGCATCGAGCAGGTCATCGCCGTGAAGTCGCCGAGCGCCACGCCGGCCACGGTGGAGAGCGCCGCCCGCCGCCCGTGGCCGAGCGCATAGGAGACGACGATCAGGATCGTCGGGCCGGGTATGGCGAGCAGGATCGCCGAGGCGGCGACGAAGGCGAGCCAGAGCTCGAGCGACATCGGAAGGGCTCCGCGTGAGGTGCGCAGCGGAGCAAGCTCCGGTTCGCCCGCGAAGGCAAGGGGTGCCCTGCGGGGCGCCCGGCGCGCCGGAAGCGCCGGCCGGCGCCGTCACTCATTCGTTGCCGAAATACTCGCTGCGGGCGACGAGGGCGTCGTCGCGGTGCTGGTTGGCCAGCACCGCCCGGCAGTTGACGTAGTCGGCGCTGCCCGCCTGCAGGCCCTGGCCGACGCAGATCGCGTCGTCGCGGCCGCCGGCCTCGCCGGTGGTGGTGCAGGCGCCGAGCAACGCGGCGCAGGCGGCGACGGCGAGGGCAGCGGAAGAACGACGGATCGGGGATGAACGCACGAGAACTCCGGGACAGCGAACGTACAGGGTCCCCACCTTGCACGCGGCGAGGCACCCCCGACAAGCGCCGCCGGCGCCCCGGTCTTCGCCGGCCGGTCGCGCGCGACGCTAGGCCGACAGCTCAAGGGAAAAGGCGAAGCCCCCCATCACGGCGGTCCCGAGCGTCACCGTCACCTCGAAGCGCCGCTCCCCGTCCGCGTCGCCGGCAGGCACCACGGCGACGCCGCCACCGGCACCGGAGGCGTCGACGAGGTCGCTGAGCGCCGCCGCGATGGCCGCGGCCGCCTGCGCCTCGGCGGCGCCATCGACCGCCGCGACCGCTGCCTGCAGCCGCGCCTCGATCAAAGTGGAGACGAAGCGGAACGGCAGATCGGCGAAGGCGGCGAGCGCCGGCGGGTCGGCCTCGCTCCCGACGGCGGCTGCCGTAGGGGCGCGGAGGAACCAGGCGCGGTCGCGATCCGGCCGGGCGACGAGGCAGCCGATGCCCTCGCTGCCGAGCAGGCGGGCGACGTCGACGCCGACGGCGGCGCGCACCGGCAGCGCCACCGGGCGGTGGTCCGGCCCCGTCGTCTCGACGAGGTCGAGACCGCGCAGCGCCGTCTCGGTGCCGAGGATCTCCGTCGGAAAGCCGCTGACGGCGAGGCTCGCCAGCACCCGGCTCGCGAGCACCGCCCCGGCGCCGCCCCACAGCACCGGCGCCGGCCCGGCGGCCGGGCGCAGCACGACGTCGTTCCAGGTCGGGAACAGGAAGCCGGCCTCGGGGCGCGCCGCCAGCCCGCGCCAGGCGGCGAGCGCCGGCGCCTCGAGCAGGGCGGCGGGGTTGTCCATCGCCGCCACCACCGCGGGCGGGCGGCCGAAGAAGTCGGCCGACAGGGTGACGATCGCAGGCAGGCCGTAGCGGTCGGCAGCGGCGGCGACACGGTCGAGACGGTCGAGGTCGTGGGGCGACGGCCCAAAGGCACCGAGGTGGACGACCGCGCCGAGGCCGTCACCCGACGGCAGCGCCGCGGCGAACGCCTCCGCTCCCAGGACGTCCGCGAGGTCGGCGTCGTCGGCAAGATCACAGACGAACACCCGTGTCGACGGCCGCGAGCCCCAGGCGGCCAGGATCGGCCGCAGGCTGCGCCATGCCGCCTCGACGGCGAGCCAGCGCGGATGGCTGGCGACCGCGCGCAGCTGTTCCTCGACATGTGGCGCGGACGCGACGGTGGCCGACGGGGTCGCCGCAGGCTTCGATCCCGCCGCGATGAAGGCCGACAGGGCGCTCCCGGCGGTCGCCGCCGGGGCGCTGTCCGGCAGGTCGACGAGGTCGAGCAGGCGGTCGAAGGCGTCGTCGTCGTCGCCGGCGTCGCGGGCGGGTCCCGGACCACCGAGGGCATGGGCATCCTCGTTCGGGCGGTCAGCCGGGGCGGCGGCCACCGCCGGGGCTTGCGCGAGGGCGGCGGCGATCTCGGGAATGCGTGCGGAAAGGCCGACGGGATCGAGATCGCGCAGCGAGGCGAGCGGCAGCGTCACCCGAAGCGCCGGGGGAGCGTCCGACAGGTGATTTTGCACATCGAAGGCAACGGCCGCGCCGAGGCGCTGCATCAGCTCCGCGATGTCGGGACCGCCGGCCTCGACGGGAACGCCGTCGCCGGGCCCGCCGAAATCACCGATGACGATCAGCCGGAAGGCGATGTCGAGTGCCCGCCGCGCCGACGGCGCCGCGTCCGCCGGGTGCCCGAACCGCATGCCGAGGTGGATCCCGCCTACCGGCGCTTCGTCGCCCGTCATTGCGCCCCCCGCTCGGGCGGGAGCGCGACGGCCCGCGCCGTGGACTCATTGCTAGCGCCGCTTCGTGTCGCGCGTGCAACGACGGGACGGGACCCGCCTCACGCCCAGCCGGCGTCGACGATGAACTCCTGCGCGGTGATGGCGCGCGCCGCGTCGGAGGCGAGGAACATCGCCATCTCGGCGACATCCGCGGGGCCGATCTCGAGGTCGAGGCACTGGCCCTTGCGGCGCTCCGCGTCGGCCTCCGGCGTCAGCCAGAGCTCCTTCTGGCGCTCGGTCAGGATCCAGCCCGGCAGCAGCGAGTTGACGCGGATGCGGTCGGGGCCGAAGTCGCGGGCGAGGCCGCGCGTCAGCCCATGCACGGCGGCCTTCGCCATCGTGTAGGCGGGCATGCCGCCCTGGCCGAGGCGCCAGGAGATCGAGCCGAAGTTGACGATGGCGCCACCGCCGCGCCGCTGCATCTGCGGGATCGCCGCCTGGGCGGCGAAGAACATCGGCCGCTGGTTGATCGCCATGCGCTCGTCCCAGTAGTCGGGCGTCACCTCGAGAACGGCGTGGCGCTGGTCGTTGGCGGCGTTGTTCATCAGCACCGCGACGTCGCCGAACTCCGTCCCGGCCCGCTCCACCGCCGCCTTCAGCGCCGCGACGTCGCGGATGTCGCAGGGGATGAACAGCGGTGCGCCGCCGGCGCTGTCGGCGAGCCGCGCCACCAGCGCCCGGCTCGGCGCCTCGGCGATGTCGACGAAGGCGACGCGGGCACCCTGGGCGGCGAAGCCCTCGGTCAGGGCAGCGCCGATGCCGCTGCCACCGCCGGTGATGAAGACCGTCTTGTCGGCAAGGTCGGGGTAGATCGCCGGCCGGTGCATGGAGGCTCCCAGGATGATGTCTTCGGCCTCACCCGATCGCGGAGGGGGACCGTTGTTGCGGCGCATCTTTGATCGCTTCGCGCGCAGGCGACAAGGCGGCCGGCGCTCTCACCGCCGGGCCGTGTGCCATGGCAGCGTCAAGAATCGGGATGCCCGCCGCCGCATCCCCCCTTAGGGTGCGCCGTCCCTCACCGCCGGTGCCCCTTGCCCCCTCCGCCGTCGCCTGCCGCCTTCGCCCTGCGCCCGCTCAGCCTCGCCGACTGGGGGCTGCTGGTGCTGCTGTCGCTCCTGTGGGGCGGCTCGTTCTTCTTCATCGCCATCGCGGTCACGGAGCTACCGCCGCTCGTCATCGTCGCCTCGCGCGTGCTGATCGCGGCCCTGGCGCTGCATCTCGTGCTGCGGATCGGCGGCGAGCGGCTGCCGACGACGGGCGCCGCGATCGGCGCCTTCGCCCTGATGGGAGTGTTCAACAACGCCATCCCGTTCACGCTGCTGGTCTGGGGCCAGAGCCACATCGCGAGCGGGTTGGCGGCCATCCTCAACGCCACGACGCCGCTGTTCACCGTGCTCGTCGCCCATTTCGCCACCACAGACGAGCGGCTGACGCTCGGGCGCATCGCCGGCGTGCTGGTGGGGTTCTCCGGCGTCGTGGCGATGATCGGCCCCGGTGCGCTGGCCGGCGTCGAGGCCGACGTGCTGGCCGAGCTCGCCTGCCTGGGCGCGGCGCTCTGCTACGGGTTCGCGACGGTGTTCGGCCGCCGCTTCCGCCGGCTCGGGCTGTCGCCGGTGCAGACGGCGACCGGCCAGCTCACCGCCTCGACGCTGATCATGGTGCCGGTGGCGCTCGTCTTCGCGGCGCCGTGGACGCTGCCGGTGCCGAGCCCGGCGGCGATCGGCTCGGTGGTGGCGCTGGCGCTCGCCTCGACGGCGTTCGCCTACATCGTCTTCTTCCGCATCCTCGCCCGCTCGGGGGCGACGTCGATCTCGCTCGTCACCTTCATGGTGCCGGTGAGCGCCATGCTGCTCGGCACGCTGGTGCTGGGCGAGCGGCTGGCGCCGGAGCACTTCCTCGGCATCGCCCTGATCGGCGTGGGGCTGGCCCTCATCGACGGCCGGCCGCTGAAACGCATCGCGGCGGCCGTGGGCCGCCGCGCATAAAGCTATGGCGGCCGGCGCGGGCGCCGGCCGTCTTCAGGATCGTTGCCTCAGGCGACCAGCTCGATCGTCTTCTTCAGCTTGCCCATCAGCTCGTCGATCTCGCTCTCTGTGATGACCAGTGGCGGCGAGATGGCGATGGTGTCGCCGGTGATGCGCATCATCAGGTTGACGTCGTGGAACGCCTTCTCGAGCGCCGTGTAGGCGCGCAGGCCCGGCGCGCCGGGGATCGGCGCGAGGTCGACGGCGCCGACGAGGCCGATGGTGCGGATGTCTTCCACCAGCGGCAGGCCCTTGATGGTGTCGAACAGCGCGTCGGCGAACGGCGCCTCCAGCGCGGCCGAGCGCTCGAACAGCTTCTCGTCGCGATAGACGTCGAGGGCGGCGAGGCCGGCGGCGCAGGCGAGCGGGTGCGCCGAGTAGGTGTAGCCGTGGAAGAGCTCGATGACGTGCTCCGGGCCCTGCATGAAGGCGTCGTAGATCGGCTTCGAGCAGAGCACGCCGCCCATCGGCACGGTGCCGGAGGTGACGCCCTTGGCAAACGTGATGAGGTCGGGCGTGACGCCGAAGCGCTCAGCGGCAAACGCCGTGCCGAGGCGGCCGAAGCCGGTGATGACCTCGTCGAAGATCAAGAGGATGCCGTACTTCGCGGTGATCTCGCGCAGGCGCTTCAAGTAGCCCTTCGGCGGCGGCAGCACGCCGGTGGAGCCGGCCATCGGCTCGACGATGACGGCGGCGATGGTGTCGGCGCCGTGCAGCGCCACGATGCGCTCCAGTTCCTCGGCGAAGTGGGCGCCGTACTCCGGCTCGCCGCGCGAATAGGCCTGCTTGGAGCGGTCGTAGGTGTGCGGCAGGTGGTCGACGCCGGCGAGCATCGCCCCGTACATGCGGCGGTTGGCGACCATGCCGCCAACCGAGATGCCGCCGAAGCCGACGCCGTGGTAGCCGCGCTCGCGGCCGATCAGGCGCGTGCGCTGGCCCTCGCCGCGGACGCGGTGATAGGCGAGCGCGATCTTCAGCGCGGTGTCGACGGCCTCCGAGCCGGAGTTGCCGAAGAAGACGTGGTCGAGGTTACCAGGCGCCATCGCGGCGATGCGGCTCGCGAGCTGGAACGCCTTCGGGTGGCCGAACTGGAACACCGGCGCGAAGTCGAGCGCCTGCGCCTGGGAGCGGATCGCCTCGACGATCTGCGGGCGGGCGTGGCCGGCATTGCAGCACCACAGGCCCGCCGAGGCGTCCATCACCGCCGAGCCGTCGGGCTTGAAGTAGTAGACGCCCTCGGCGCGGTTGACGATGCGCGGCCGCTTCTTGAAGGAGCGGTTCGCCGTGAACGGCATGAAGAAGGCTTCGAGGTTGTTCGGTGTCGGCTCGAAGCCGGCGTCCACGTCCGTTGCGCGGTCCATCATGTTCTCCTGAGCGGTCGCTTTGCCTGGGTCACGGGTCGTCCCTTTTATCAGGATCGGCGCCGCAAAGGAACGCAGGCGCGGGCGCCCTCGGGCGGGCACCGCGGCAGCAGCCGGCCGGCGGGCCGGACGGACCAGCGAGCGTCTCGTCAGGCCGCCATGGTCAGCACCGGCTCGGGCGGGGGCTCGGCACGGTCTCCGGTGCCGGCACCGAACACGATCCTGCGGCCGAGGCAGCTCAGCCGGTCGATGGGGCTCCAGAAGAGCAGCGACAGCGAGCCGTCGAAGTCATCGTCGAAGGCCGCCGCTTCGTAGTGCGTGCGGAAGCCGAGGACGCGAGCATAGCCACCGAGGAGCGGTGGCAGCACGATACCGTGGCCGCGGGCCCACGCGCGCATCGCGGCGAGGCCCTCGTCGCAGAAGCTCCAGGCGGATGGGGCGGCCTCGCCAGACGGATCGGCCGGGTCCCGCCAGCGGCGGCCGAGCGGCCGGATGCCATCCGCGTGGGGCGAGCGGGACGAGAGCGCCCACCGCACGAATGCGGCGAACGCCTCCGGCGCCATGGATGCCGGAATCGTGACGATGCCGGCCACGAGCTCGAACGGGCGATCGGCGACGTGGGCGCCGGCGACGCGCCACAGCCACTCGCAGCGGGCGCCGTCGGCGCGCACGACCAGACGCCCGGCTTCGGCCACCGGGCGGGCGCGCAAGGGGTGATCCCCCGAGAGCGCGAATTCGCGCTCCACGAGCCCGTCGCGCAGCCCGCTCGGGTGGTGGAGGAGGCGCATCGCCCCCTCGATCTGGAACTGCTTGTCGTTCCACACCACGATCTGGGCGGCGCGGGCGTCGTGCTCGTCGACGTCGGGCCGCGGCGCCAGCCGGAAGCCGGCCGCGCCGTACTGCTCGCGGCGGAAGTCGCCGATGGCGAGCAGGACCTCCGACGGGGCGCCGGGGGCGAACACCAGGCCCCAGCGTCCCGGGCCGAGCCTGTGGGTCGAGGCGGCCAGATGAACGAGGTCGCGGAAACCGCCGTGCGGACGGATCACGTGCCTGCCCCGCCTGGCGCGCCGCCGCAGCGGTCCGTCGACCAGGGTCCGAGCCCGGCACGCGAGATCGGCACCCGATTCGCCGCGCGGCAAGACCGCGGCGCCGATCTCGACCGACATGCGCGCCCCGTGCCGGCGCGTCGGCTCACCGACCGCGGCGAGCGGTGCGAGAGGTGGCACCAGCACGCTGGTCAGGTGAAACTCCGCCGAGGCCCGCGCTCGGATATGGATGGGCACGATCGGCACGCCGCGCCGGCCGGCGAGCGAGAAGAGCGCCTCGTTCCACCGGGTGTCTCTAGCGCCCTGCCAGCGCAGGCGCGAGACCGTGCCGGAGGGGAACAGGATAAGGCTGCCCCCCGCCTCAATGTGCGACAGGATCGTCTTCGTCGCCGAGACCTTCTGGTGCGGCGCATCGACGTCGACGAATAGGAAGGCGTCGCGCATGGGCTCCAGCCGGCGGAAGAATTCGTTGGCGATGATACGGATATCGGGTCGCAGACGGCCGAGAAGATCCAGCAGGACGTGCCCGTCGAGGATCGCCGTCGGATGGTTGGCGACGAACAGGAGCGGGCCATTCGCCGGCACCTTCGTGACATCGTCGTCGGCGACGCGCACATCTACGCGACAGCGCGCGATCAGCTTGCGGCTGTAGTCGGAAGGTGCCGGCAATTATACTGAGTAGAAGACCTCTTCGATCAGCGCATTGATTTTCTTTTCGGAATAGATTTTTGCGATAGTCGCCGCAATCCTCTGCGAGAAGCCGAAGTATTTTTCGCAATCCACAGTCAGCATGGCGGATACCTGCAAAGACTAACATTTATGCAAAGACAACAATAGGTTCATCGTGCAACGGGCAAGTGACAAGCCGGCAAAGCCCAAGACACTACTCTGGATTTTGCTGGTGACCGTGATCTACACGCAGTCATCGCACCGGCCGACCGGCGAGCCGAGACGTCTCGGGGACTCACGGCGGCGCGGTGGCCCGACAAGGCGGCGTACTCGGTGTGACGGCAGCGCCGCCCGGAGCCGGCGGCCCACCCTTCCACCCCCGGCGCGGATCAGTTAAGCCTCGGCCTCCCCGTCCGCCGTCCGGCTGCCCGATGTCCCCCGCCCCTTCCGACCTCATCCGCCACGCCCGCGACGGCGACGGCCCCGGCATCGCCGGGCTGATCGCCGGCGTGTTCGCCGAGTATCCCGGCTGCTTCTACGTCGAGGCCGAGTTCCCCGAGCTCGCCCACCCGGCGACGCACTACGAGGCCCGTTCCGGCGCCGTCTGGGTGGTGGAGGAGGCCGGCGCGATCGTCGGCTCGTTCGCCGTGGCGGTGACGACCGATCCGGCGGTGTTCGAGATCGCGAAGGTCTACCTCGCCGCCCCGGTGCGCGGTCGCGGCCTTGCGAAGGCGCTCCTCGGCCACGCCCTCGACCACGCGCGGGCGGAACGGGCCCGGGCGGTGCGGCTGTGGACCGACACCCGTTTCCTGGACGCCCACCGGTTCTACGCGGCGAACGGCTTCGTGCGCGTGCCGGGCGTGCGTTTCCTCGGCGACCAATCCTCCTCGTGGGAGTTTCCCTACGCCCGCGCGCTCGGCTGAGGGAAAGAGCCCCGTGAAACCGCTTCGCCACGACATTTCGTTCGTGCCGCTGGCCGTCGCCGCCACCGGCATCGGCGTGTTCATCGGCATGGACGCGGTGATGAAGGGCCTCGTCGCCTTCTATCCGGTGCTGATGGCGGTGTTCCTGCGCTATGTCGCCGGCACGCCGATCGTCTGGGCGGTGTTCCTGCGCCGGCCGCAGCGCCTGTCGACGCGCTCCATCGTGGCGAACGGCCTGCGCGGCGTGCTGATCGTCGTCGTCGCCTCGTCGTTCTTCTTCGCCGTGACGATCCTGCCGCTCGCCGACGTCATCGCCGTGAGCTTCCTCGCGCCGTTCTTCATCGCCATCCTCGGCCGGACGATGCTGAAGGAGCCGCTGCCGCCGCGCGTGCTCGTCGGCCTCGGCATCGGGTTCATCGGCGTCCTCGTCATCCTGCACGGCCAGTTCATCCTCGCCGCCCGCGAGAACGCGCCGCTTGGCTTCGCCGCCGCCCTGCTCAGCGCCGTCACCTACGCCCTGTCGAACGTGCTGGTGCGCCGCCAGTCGATGCACGATTCGGTCGAGGCGATGGTCATGCTGCAGACGACGGCGGCGGCGATCGTGCTGATCCCGTTCGGCATCGCCTTCTGGCAGCCGGTCGAGCTCTCCCACATCGTCCTGTTCGCGCTGTGCGGCCTGCTCGGCACCGGCGGGCAGCTGATGATGGCGTGGGCGCTGTCGCACGCCCCCGCCTCGCGCCTCGCGGTGCTGGAATACACGTCGTTCCTGTGGGCGGCGCTGTTCGGCTGGCTCGCCTTCGACGAGATCCCGACGGTGTCGACCATCGCGGGCGCCGCCATCATCATCGGCGCCTGCCTCGTCGCCCTGAAGCCGCCCGGCACGTCGGCCCGCGGCCGCGCCTCGGCGCGCGGCACCATCGCCGCCGGCCGCGACCCCGGCGCCGAGGCGAAGGCCCCGTCCGAAACGCGCGACGGCGCGGACCGCTGAGCGATCCGCGCCGTCGTCTGCTCCCGGAGCCCGGCGGTCAGCCCGCGAGGCTACCGTCTCAGGCGGAGAGCTTCGCCGCAATCTTGGCGACGTGCTCGCCCTGGAAGCGGGCACCCGCGAGCTCGACCTCGCTCGGCTGGCGCGAACCGTCGCCGCCGGCGATCGTCGAGGCGCCGTAGGGCGTGCCGCCCTTCACTTCGTCCACACCCATCTGCCCCTGGAAGGCGTAGGGCAGGCCGACGACCACCATGCCGTGATGCAGGAGCACGGTGTGGAACGACAGGTTGGTGGACTCCTGGCCGCCGTGCTGGGTCGCCGAGGACGACATCGTCGAGCCGACCTTGCCGACGAGGGCGCCCTTCATCCACAGACCACCGGTCTGGTCGAGGAAGTTCTTCATCTGCGCGGCCATCATGCCGTAGCGCGTCGGCGTGCCGAAGATGATCGCGTCATAGTCGGCGAGCTCGTTCGGGTCGGCGATCGGCGCCGCCTGGTCGAGCTTGTAGTGGAACTGCTTGGCGACCTCGATCGGCGTCAGCTCCGGCACCCGCTTGACGGTGACGTCGGCGCCGGCGGCGCGCGCACCCTCGGCGGCGGCGTTCGCCATCTGCTCCATGTGGCCCCAGCTGGAATAATAGAGAACGAGCACCTTCGTCATCGCAGTCGGTCCTTCCGATCGTGCCGCATGGGAGAGAGCGGCCGTCTCGCGTGACTTAAGCCTTCGGGTCGCAGCGCGGCGGCAGGTGAACGGACTGTGCACTGCCAGAGCGACAGTAGCCGCCGTTGGTTCGCAGGAGTTTGACGATCTCGCGCGCGCCGGCCTGACCGTTGACAGCCGCACCCACGGTCCCTACATCCACGGCGCCGCTGGCACTCTCCAGAAGTGAGTGCTAGCAGCACGGGGGTTTCGGCCATCCACCGGCTCGGCGCGGCAAAGCGCGGACGAGCGGCCGGGCCGGATCCGGATCGCAAACCGAACGCAGAGAAAGATCCAGCGATGAAGTTCCGTCCGCTGCACGATCGCGTCGTCGTCCGTCGCCTCGAGTCCGAGGAGAAGACAAAGGGCGGCATCATCATCCCCGACACCGCCAAGGAGAAGCCGCAGGAGGGCGAAGTCGTCGCCGTCGGCCCCGGCGCGCGCAACGACAAGGGCGAGCTCGTGGAGCTCGACGTCAAGGCCGGCGACAAGATCCTGTTCGGCAAGTGGTCGGGCACCGAGGTCAAGATCGACGGCCAGGACCTCCTCATCATGAAGGAGAGCGACATCATGGGCGTCGTCGGCTGAGCCGACGTCCCCGGTCGCCTTTCCCAAACTCCTGACATCACAGACATAAAGGACCGCATCCATGGCAGCCAAGGACGTGAGGTTCTCCTCCGACGCGCGCGACAAGATGCTGCGTGGCGTCGACATTCTCGCCAACGCCGTGAAGGTGACGCTCGGCCCGAAGGGTCGCAACGTCATCATCGACAAGTCGTTCGGCGCGCCGCGTATCACCAAGGACGGCGTCACCGTCGCCAAGGAGATCGAGCTCGAGGACAAGTTCGAGAACATGGGCGCCCAGATGGTGCGCGAAGTGGCCTCGAAGACCAACGACATCGCCGGTGACGGCACCACCACCGCGACGGTTCTCGCCCAGGCGATCGTCAAGGAAGGTGCCAAGGCCGTTGCCGCCGGCATGAACCCGATGGACCTGAAGCGTGGCGTCGACATGGCCGTGCTGGAGGCCATCAAGGATCTCGAGAAGCGCTCGAAGAAGATCAAGACCTCCGAGGAAGTGGCGCAGGTCGGCACCATCTCCGCCAACGGCGCCCGCGACATCGGCGACATGATCGCCCACGCGATGCAGAAGGTCGGCAACGAGGGTGTCATCACAGTCGAAGAGGCAAAGTCGCTCGACACCGAGCTCGAGGTGGTCGAGGGCATGCAGTTCGACCGCGGCTATCTCTCGCCGTACTTCATCACCAACGCCGAGAAGATGATCGCCGAGCTCGAGGATCCCTACATCCTTATCCATGAGAAGAAGCTGTCGTCGCTGCAGGCGATGCTGCCGGTGCTCGAGGCGGTGGTGCAGTCGGGCAAGCCGCTCGTCATCATCGCCGAGGACGTCGAGGGCGAGGCGCTCGCCACCCTCGTGGTCAACAAGCTGCGCGGCGGCCTGAAGGTCGCGGCCGTCAAGGCGCCGGGCTTCGGTGATCGCCGCAAGGCGATGCTCGAAGACATCGCGGTGCTGACCAACGGCACGGTGATCTCCGAAGACCTCGGCATAAAGCTCGAGAACGTCACCCTCGACATGCTCGGCCGCTCGAAGAAGATCTCCATCACCAAGGAGAACACGACGATCGTCGACGGTGCCGGCAAGAAGCGCGACATCGAAGGCCGCGTCGCACAGATCAAGGCGCAGATCGAGGAGACGACCTCCGACTACGACCGCGAGAAGCTGCAGGAGCGGCTGGCCAAGCTCGCCGGCGGCGTCGCGGTGATCCGCGTCGGCGGCGCCACCGAGATCGAGGTGAAGGAGAAGAAGGACCGCGTCGACGACGCCCTCAACGCCACCCGCGCCGCGGTCGAGGAAGGCATCGTCCCGGGCGGCGGCGTCGCCCTGCTGCGCGCCAAGAAGGCGGTCGGCAAGCTGAAGTCCGACAACCCGGACGTCGAGGCGGGCATCAAGATCGTGCTTCGGGCCCTCGAGGCGCCGATCCGCCAGATCGCCGAGAACGCCGGCGTGGAAGGCTCGATCGTCGTCGGCAAGGTGCTGGAGTCGGCCGAGACGATGGGCTTCGACGCCCAGAACGAGACCTACGTCGACATGATCAAGTCGGGCATCATCGACCCGACGAAGGTCGTGCGCACCGCTCTGCAGGACGCCGCTTCGGTCGCCTCGCTGCTCATCACCACCGAGGCGATGGTGGCCGAGCTGCCGAAGAAGGAAAGCGCCCCGGCGATGCCGGGCGGCGGCGGCATGGGCGGCATGGACTTCTGAGGACGTCCATCCGCCCAAGAATGACAAAGGCTGACGCCGGGCAGGCCCGGCTTCAGCGGCGGCATGGACTTCTGAGGAAGTCCATCCCGCCCAAGACTGACAAAGGCTGACGCCGGGCAGGCCCGGCCTCAGCGGCGGCATGGACTTCTGAGGAAGTTTATTCGCCCAAACGTGACCAAGGCTGAAGCCGGGCAAGCCGGGCTTCAGTGGCGGAATGGACGTGTGACAACGTCCATCCGCCCGAGTTCCGGTCGGGTCGAAACCGAGAGGGGTGGCCACGAGGCCGCCCCTCTTGCGTTTCGGCCGGTGGCGCGCGGCCGAGCCCGACGACGGCGATCCCGTCGCCGTGATCGCCGCACACTTTCACGTGGATTTTTCGCAGTTCGCTGTAGGATCGCGACGAACGCCAAGGCATGCGGGGGGATGCACGGCGTGATGCGTCGGATCGGGTCGAAGACCGACGCCGGCAGGGCTGCCGGCGAACGCTGCGATGACCGATCACCCGTCAGCCGACCGACACTGGAGAGACCGGGCGCGTCGCTCCGCGCCGCCCGGCCACGCCGGTCCGACCGGCCTCACCAGGACGACGAAGCTTCGACCGGCCGCATATCCCGCCTGCGCCGGGCGAGACGACGATGCGGGGAACTCTCAGGGGAGACCACCATATGCGCCTAATCGCCTCGATCGCCTTCGCGACGACCCTCGGCCTGTCGACGGCCGCCTTCGCCGGTGCTGAGGGCACCTACAACGTCATCGGCACGAACCAGGGCGGCCAGGGCGGCTACACCGGCACCGTGTCCGTCCAGAAGGTCGGCGACAACGTCTACACGTTGAAGTGGTCGATCGGCAACAACCAGGCCGTCGGCACGGCCGTCGGCGACGACGACTTCCTGTCGGTCGGCTACAAGGCCGGCGACAACTTCGGCGTCGCCCTGTTCGTTCGCGACGGCGGGCAGTGGGACGGCGTGTGGACCTACGGCGGCGGCACGCAGATCGGCCAGGAGACCTGGGCGCCGCGGTGACGGACCGCCCTCGGCGCGGCCGCACCACGCCGTCTCGACAC
The DNA here is from genome assembly GCA_945898215.1 of Pseudoxanthobacter soli DSM 19599. Classification (GTDB taxonomy): domain Bacteria; phylum Pseudomonadota; class Alphaproteobacteria; order Rhizobiales; family Segnochrobactraceae; genus CAMDHY01. The sequence goes on from CAMDHY010000024.1 coordinate 19,728, forward strand.
GATGCAGAAGGGGCGGCCCGTCGGGCCGCCCCGTTGCCCGTTGCGCCGGCTGGAGGACGCGCCGGGTCGGCGCGCCCCACCATCAGGCGTGGATGTCGACGTTCTTCGTCTCGCGGATGAACAGCGTGCCGATGACGAGCGTCATCACGGCGATGACGATCGGGTACCAGAGGCCCGAGTAGATGTCGCCCGTGGCCGCCACGATGGCGAAGGCGGTCGTCGGCAGGAAGCCGCCGAACCAGCCGTTGCCGATGTGGTAGGGCAGCGACATCGAGGTGTAGCGGATGCGGGTCGGGAACATCTCGACCAGCATCGCCGCGATCGGGCCGTAGACCATCGTCACGTAGATGACGAGCACCGTCAGGAGCGCGATCGTCATCGTCCAGTTGACCTGCGCCGGATCGGCCTTCGCCGGGTAGCCGGCGCCGTCGACGGCCGCCGTCGCCGCCTTCACGAACTCGTCGGTCTTCGCCTTGAACTCATCGGCCGGCAGGCCGACGCCGACGAAGCTCGGGATCACCGTCTCGCCCACCTTGATGCTGGCGACCGTGCCCGCCGGGGCGTCGACGTTCGTGTAGTTGACCGAGCGGCGCGCCAGGAAGCTCTTGGCGATGTCGCAGGAGGTCACGAACTTAGAGGTGCCGACCGGGTTGAACTGGAACGAGCACTCGTTCGGATCGGCCGTTACCGTCACCGGGGCGGTCGCGATGGCCCGCTCGAGAGCGGGGTTGGCGGCGTGGGTGATCGCCTGGAACAGCGGGAAGTAGGTGACCGCCGCGATCAGGCAGCCGGCCATGATGATCGGCTTGCGGCCGATCTTGTCCGACAGCCAGCCGAAGAAGATGAAGAACGGCGTGCCGATCGCCAGCGACACGGCGATCATGATGTTGGCGTCGGCGGCGTTCACCTTCAGCGTCTGCGTCAGGAAGAACAGCGCGTAGAACTGGCCCGTGTACCAGACCACGGCCTGGCCGGCGGTGAGGCCGAGCAGCGCCAGGATGACGATCTTGAGGTTGCCCCAGCGCGCGAAGGAGTCGGTGAGCGGCGCCTTCGAGAGCTTGCCCTCCTCCTTCATCTTCGTGAAGGCCGGGCTCTCGTTCAGCTGCAGCCGGATCCACACCGAGATGCCGAGCAGCACCACCGAGACGAGGAACGGAATGCGCCAGCCCCACGAGGCGAAGGCTTCCTCGCCGAGATAGGTGCGGGTACCGAGGATGACGAGCAGCGACAGGAACAGGCCGAGGGTGGCCGTGGTCTGGATCCAGCTCGTGTAGAAGCCGCGGCGGCCCTGGGGCGCGTGCTCGGCCACGTAAGTAGCGGCGCCGCCGTACTCGCCGCCGAGCGCCAGGCCCTGCAACAGGCGCAGCACGATGAGGGCGACCGGCGCGATGATGCCGGCGCTCTCGTAGGACGGCAGCAAGCCGACGATGAAGGTCGACACGCCCATCAGAAGGATGGTGACGAGGAACGTGTACTTGCGACCGACGAGGTCACCCAGGCGCCCGAAGACGATGGCGCCGAACGGCCGGACGAAGAAGCCCGCGGCGAACGCCATCAGCGCGAAGATGAAGGCCGCGGTGGGGTTCACACCAGAGAAGAACTGCACGGCGATGATCGCCGACAGCGAGCCGTAGAGATAGAAGTCGTACCACTCGAAGACGGTTCCAAGGGAAGAGGCGAAGATGACCTTCTTCTCTTCCCGTGTCATCGGCCGCGCCTGATCGTATCGAACAGCGGGCGTCGAGGCGATTGTCATGGGCTTCCCTCCCCGTGTGGCCATGCGTCCGGGATCTTCGGGGCTCGCCGTCGCGCCCCGTGGCATGCCCGGCCCGACGCAGCGGGACGAGGGGGCCTCGGTTCGCGGATCGGCGACCGCGAAGACCACGGCGGCGCAGGCGATCCTCCCAATCGAGCACCCGTGCTTCGGACGGGTCGCCCGCTCCGGCTTGTTCGCCGGTCTTCAAGTTCATCCGCGAGTCGCTCGGACGATGACAAAGACTAGCCGCTCGCATGACATCGCGCGATCAGACCTTCGATTAAGAAACCGGCGACCGAAACCGCCCCGGGCCGCCGCGATGTTAGACTAAAGGCCAACGCCGGAGATCGAAATGCTGCAGCGCAACAGTCGCGGGCATGACGCGGCGCCCGGACGGGTGCCACGGGGTGCCTGTCGCTGCAGCGACCGCGAGACCTCCCGCCCTGCTCCGCTCCGGCCTATCAACACCTTCCTCGCCGCCCGCGTCGGACCGGCGGCCGGAACGGCTCGCGGCGACGGGCGCGGGCGGGCACAATCGGCGCAAGCTGCTGATTCGTCCCGCACTCCGCCCGAAGCCGAGAACCCCGATCCGGATGACCGCCTTCTTCGCCCCGCCCCGCGGCCGGCCCGTGCCGGCGCCGCCCGAGACCGAGACGCTGTGGCTCGACATCGGCGAGCGCGTTGCGGCCGTGCGGCTGAAGCGCGACCGCCGGGCGCGCCGGCTGACGCTGCGCATTCCGGTGGCGAGCGAGCCGCCGGTGCTGACCGTGCCCGCCCGCACCCGCCGCGAGGCGGTGGACGCCTTCCTCGCCGCCCACCGCGGCTGGCTCGCCGACCGTCTCGCCGACCGGCCGCAGCCGGTGCCCTTCCGCGAGGGCGCCGTCGTTCCGATCCGCGGCGTCGACCACCGGATCGTCCGCGACGGCGCGCAGCGCGGCCGCACGCGCCTCGCGATCCAAGACGGTGCGCCGGCGCTCGTCGTCGGCGGCGCGCCCGAGCACACCGGCCGCCGCGTCCGCGATTTTCTCCGCGCCGAGGCGACCGACGACCTCAAGGCCGCCGTCCGCCGCCATGCCGACGCCCTCGGCACGCGGCCCACCTCGATCCGTGTCCGCGACACCGTCAGCCGCTGGGGCTCGTGCTCCGCCGACGGCGCGCTGTCGTTCTCCTGGCGCCTCGTCATGGCGCCGCCGGCGGTGCTCGACTATCTCGCCGCCCACGAGGTCGCCCACCTCGTCGAGATGAACCACTCGCCCGCCTACTGGCGCGTCGTCGACCGGCTGTTCCCGGCGCACCGCACGGCGCGGGCGTGGCTGAAGCGCGAGGGCGCCCGCCTGCACGCCATCGGCGCCGATCCCGACGGGCCGGCGCCGGCCCTGCCGGAGCGATGAGCCCCGCCGACATCCTCGTCCTGGTGCTGCCGTCCTTCGGCATTATCCTCGCCGGCTGGGCGGCCGGCCGCTTCAACGTTCTCGCCGAACCGGTCGGCGATGCGCTCGGCAGCTACGTCTTCACCATCGCGCTGCCGCTACTGCTCGTCCGCACGCTCGCCAAGGTCGAATTCCCGGACGTGTCGCCGTGGCCGCTCTGGCTCACCTATTTCGCCGGCGTCATCACCGCCTGGCTCGCCGGCGAGTTCATCGTCCGCAAGCTGTTCCGGCGCGACGCCCGCTCGGGTGTCATCGGCGGCCTGTCGGCGTCGTTCTCGAACCTCGTGCTGCTCGGCATCCCGATCACCTTCACCGTCTATGGCGACGAGGGGGCCGTGCCCCTCCTGCTCATCATCGCGGTGCACCTGCCGATCATGGCGATCGTCACGGCGGCCCGCTTCGAGGGCATCGAGGCGGCCGAGCGCGGCGGCGCCACCGACTGGCGGCGCCTGATCCTCTCCACCCTCAAGCACATGCTGAAGAACCCGCTGATCATCGGCATCTACGGCGGTCTGGCGATCAAGTTCACCGGCCCGCCACTCGGCGGCATCCCCGGCACCGTCATCGACCAGATCGCCGACACCGGCGTGCCGTGCGCCCTCTTCACCCTCGGCCTCGGGCTGAAGCGCTACGGCATCCGCGAGAACTTCACCGCCGGGCTGATGCTGACGGCGGTGAAGGTGGCGGTGCTGCCGACCGTGGTGTTCTTCCTCGCCACCCGCGTCTCCGGCATGCCGCCCTTGTGGATCGCGGTGGCGGTGGTCTGCGCGGCGTCGCCGACGGGCGTGAACCCCTATCTCTTCGCCACCCGCCACGGCGCCGGCCACGGCATCGCATCGAACACCATGACGATCGGCTCCCTCGTCGCGGTGGCGACGACGACGTTCTGGATGTGGGTGGTCGGCACCGGCTGATCACGCCGGCAGCCCGACGAGCCGGCGGATGTCGGAAGGCGTCGCGCCGCCGGCGCGCAGGTCCGCGAGGCTGGTATCGCGGTTCGACTTCGCGAGCTTGCGACCGTCCGGCCCGAGCACCAGCCGGTGGTGATGGTAGACCGGCTCGGGCAGACCGAGCAGCGCCTGCAGCAGCCGGTGCACCGCCGTCGCGGCGAAAAGGTCCGCGCCCCGCACCACATGGGTGACGCGCTGCAGCGCGTCGTCGACGACCACCGACAAGTGATAGCTCGTCGGCGTCTCCTTGCGGGCGAGCACGACGTCGCCGAACGCCTCCGGCCGGGCGGTGACCGTGCCGGTGTGGCCGCCGGGCCCCTCCCCCGTCTCCGTCCAGGTCAGCGGCACGCCCCCGGCTTCGATCGCAGTCTCCATCGCGAGTCGCGTCGCCGCCGGCTCACCGGCCGCCGCGCGCCGGTCGATCTCGTCGCGCGTGAGCAGCGCCGCGTCGCCGGGAAACAGCGGCACGCCGTCGGGGTCGAGCGGCCATGCTGCACCTTCCGCCGTGGCCGCCGCGGCAGCGGAGGCGATCTCGCGGCGGGTGGCGAAGGAACGCACCAGCAGGCCGCGCGCATCGAGATCCGCGAGCGCCGCCAGGTAGGCGTCGAAATGCTCCGACTGCCGCCGCACCGGCTCCTCGAAGGCGATGCCGAGCCAGGCGAGGTCCTCGCGGATCGCCGCCTCGTATTCCGGGCGGCAGCGCTCGGTGTCGATGTCCTCGAAGCGCAGCAGGAAGCGCCCGCCGCTCGCGCGGGCCCGTTCGAAGTTCACCAGCGCCGACAGCGCGTGGCCGAGGTGCAGCCGCCCGTTCGGGCTCGGCGCGAAGCGGAAGACCGGCCGGCTCACGCGGCGGCGCGGTCGCCGCTCGCCGCGAGCTCGGTGAGCAGGCTCGCCGCCACCGCGAGCTTGGCGACGCTGAGGCCGCCGCTCGAGATCTCCGCCACCGCCCGCTCGATGCGTGCCGCCTGCGGGTTGGCGGCGAACCACGCCTCCACCGAGGCGGCGCCGGAGCCGAGCCGGCAGGCGGCGCCGGCGAGTTCGCGCACGGCGAGCGTCACGCGGTCGACAGCCTGGTCGATGGCGAGGCGCTCGAAGTGGTCGCTGACCGGCAGCGCCCGCGCGCCATAGGCGATCTCGTCGACGCGCAGCCGCTCGGCCAGCGCATAGAGCGAGGAGGCCGCATCGGTGATGGCGACGCCGCTGCGCTCGGCGACCAGCACCGCGTCCGGGGCGAGCGCCAGCACCGCGAGGCTCGCGAGGCGCTGGGCGAGATCGGCCGGCACGCCGCGCTGCACCAGTTCCATCGCCCGCTGCGAGCGGCGGGCCTGGAAGGTGGCAGGCAGCACAGTCTCGAGAGCGCTACCCACGGTGTCGATGCCGGTGCGGAAGCGGCCGATGGTTTCCTCGAGCCCGCGGTCGAGCACGACGTTGCGCAGGAACCACGCCGTCCGCGACGACAGCACGTCCTGCACCAGCGTGTAAAGATCGAGTTGCAGCGCACCGGGGATGCGGTTGTCGAGGCCGTCGAGGTCGCCGTCCAACTCGCCCATCCGGTAGCTGTCGAAGGTCGTCGCGAAGGCGGCGGCGATGGTGCCGACCTCGGCGCCGGTGTCGTCGGCGAGGCGCAGCACGAAGGCCGGCCCGCCGCGGTTGACGAGGGCATTCGCCATCATCGTGGCGATGATCTCGCGGCGCAGCCGGTGGCCGGCGATGGCGTCGGCGAAGCGCTCGCGCATCGCGCCGGGGAAGTAGTCGAACAGTTCGGCGCCGAGATAGGGATCGTCCGGCACGCCGGAGGCCACGAGGTCGTCGAACAGCGTGATCTTGGCATAGGCGAGCAGCACCGCGAGCTCCGGCCGGGTCAGGCCGGCGCGGGCGCGGCCGAGCTCGGCGAAGGCGGCATCGTCCGGCAGCAACTCGACGGCCCGATCAAGCAGGCCGCGCGCCTCGAGCGAGCGCACGAGGCGGTGGGAGAAGCCGAGATCGTCGACAGAGCGCTTCTCGGCGAGCGAGAGCGCCAGCGTCTGGTTGTAGTTGTTGCGCAGCACGAGGGCCGCGACGTCGTCGGTCATCTCCGCCAGGAGCGCGAGCCGACCGGGCTCGTCGAGGCGGCCGTCGCGCACCGGCTGCGACAGCGCGATCTTGATGTTCACCTCGACGTCGGAGGTGTTGACGCCGGCGGAGTTGTCGATTGCGTCGGTGTTGAGCCGCACACCGCCGCGCGCCGCCTCGATGCGGGCACGCTGGGTCATGCCGAGATTGGCGCCCTCGCCGATCACCCTCGCCTTGAGGTCGGCGGCGGCGACACGCACCGCGTCGTTGGCGCGGTCGCCGACATCGGCGTCGCTCTCCGTCCGCGCCCGCACGTAGGTGCCGATGCCGCCGAACCACAGGAGGTCCACCGGGGCTCGCAGGATCGCCGAGATCACCTCCGCCGGCGTCGCGTGCGGCTTGTCGAGGCGGAGAAGCCGCCGCACCGGCGCCGACAGCGGGATCGCCTTCAGCGACCGCGAGAACACCCCGCCACCCTCGGAGATCAGCGACTTGTCGTAGTCCTGCCAGCTCGAGCGAGCGAGGGCGAACAGCCGCGCCCGCTCGGCGCGGCCCTTGGCGGCATCCGGCTCGGGATCGAGGAAGATGTCGCGGTGGTCGAAGGCGGCCACCAGCTGGATGACCGGCGACAGCAGCATGCCGTTGCCGAAGACGTCGCCCGACATGTCGCCGACGCCCGCCACCGTGAAGGGCGTCGTCTGGATGTCGACGTCGATCTCGCGGAAGTGGCGCTTCACTGCCTCCCAGGCGCCGCGGGCGGTGATGCCCATCTTCTTGTGGTCGTAGCCGGCCGAGCCGCCGGAGGCGAAGGCGTCGCCGAGCCAGAAGCCACGCTCGAGCGCAATGGCGTTCGCCGTGTCGGAGAACGTCGCCGTACCCTTGTCGGCGGCGACCACCAGATAGGGGTCGTCGCCGTCGTGGCGCACCACGCGCGCCGGCGGCACGACGGCGTCGCCGGCGAGATTGTCGGTGATCGACAGAAGCGTCGAGACGAACACCTTGTAGGCCTCGGTGCCCTCGGTGAGCCACGCTTCGCGGCCGGCGGCGGGCGACGGCAAGAGCTTCGGCACGAAGCCGCCCTTGGCGCCGACCGGCACGATGACGGCGTTCTTCACCTGCTGCGCCTTGACGAGGCCGAGCACCTCGGTGCGGAAGTCCTGCGGCCGGTCGGACCAGCGCAGCCCGCCGCGCGCGACCTTGCCGAAGCGCAGGTGGATGCCTTCCACCCGCGGGCTGTAGACCCAGATCTCACGGTAGGGCCGCGGCGCCGGCATTTCCTCGACGGCGTGCGAATCGAGCTTGAAGGCGAGCGTCTCGGGCGGCCGGCCATCGGTGCCGTCGGCGAAGAAGTTGGTGCGCACGCACGCCGTCACGACGTTGAGGAAGCGGCGCAGGATGCGGTCGTCGTCGAGGCTCGCCACCGCCTCGAGGTCGGCTTCGATGCGCGCCCGCACCGCCGCCTCGGCCTCCGCCCGCCCCTCGTCCAGCCGGTCGACGCCGAAGCGGGCGTGGAAGAGCTCGACGATCGCCGCTGCGATCGCCGGGTGGCGCCCGAGGGCACCCCAGAGATAGTCCTGCGAATAGGGGATGCGCACCTGGCGCAGGTAGCGCGACAGCGCCCTCAGTATGGCTATGTCGCGCCAGCCGAGCCCGGCCGAGAGGATCAGGCCGTTGTAGCCGTCGCTCTCGGCATGGCCGAACCACACCGCCATGAACATCGCCTCGAGCGGCCCGTCGAGGCGCTCGAGATCGACGGCGCCGCCATCGGCGCGGTCAAGCGTCATGTCGTGCAGGTAGACCCGCCCGCGCTCCTCGCCGGGGCGGATGCGGAAGGTGCGCTCGTTGACGACGCGGAAGCCCATCGCCTCGACGACCGGCACGCGGTCCGACAGCGGGATCGGCGCCTCGCGGTTGAACAGCTTCAGCGACACCCGGCTCGCCGGGTCGCCGTCGCGCCGGCTGAAGTCGATCGCGGTGCGCCGTTCCCCGCCGAGGCGCTCCAGCACCAGGACGTCGTCGACGGCGTCCTCGGCCGCGTAGGTGTCGCGGTAGGCCATGCTGAACGCCTCCCCGTAGCGCTCGAGCAGGTGGCGGGCGTGCTGGCGGTCGGGCATGGCGGCGAAGGCGCGGCGCAGGTCGTCCGACCAGGTGCGGACGATCTCGCCGATCTCCGCCTCGATCGCCTCGCGATCGGGATCCGGGCGCGGCCCGGAGCGCAGGCCGACGATGACGTGCAGGCGGGCGAGCTGGCCCTCTGGGAAGGCGATCGCCGCGGAGGAGACGCGGCCGCCGTAGCGCTCGGCCAGAAGCTCGCCGATGCGGTGGTCGACGGTGGTCGAGTAGCGCTCGCGCGGCACGAAGACGAGGACGGAGACGAAGCGGTCGAACTCGTCGCGCCGCGCCAGCACTCGGATGCGCGGCCGCTCCCCGAGCTCGAGGATGGCGAAGGCGTGGGCGGCGAGCGTCTCCACCTCGAGCTGGAACATCTCGTCGCGCGGATAGGATTCCAGCAGGTTGGTGAGCGCCTTGCCGGAATGGCTCGCCGGGGCGAAGCCGCCGCCCGCCAGCACCATCTCGGCCTTGCGGCGCACCAGCGGGATCGACATCACCGAGCGCGTGTAGGCGTCGTGGGTGAACAGGCCGACGATGCGCACCTCCCCCGCCAGGCTGCCGTCGGGCGCGAAGCGCTTGATGCCGACATAGTCCATGTGCGTGCGCCGGTGGACGCGCGAGCGCAGGTTCGCCTTGGTGATAATGATCGGGTCGGGCCTGAGCAGGAACTCGCGGATTTCCTGGGTCGTGGTGATGAGCTCGCCGCCGCGGCGGAGCACGCGCACGTCGGGGTCGCGCAGGATGCCGAGCCCGGGCTCGTCGGTGCGCTCCAGGCTGCCGTCGGCGCTGTCGCCGCGGTACTCGTACTCGCGCACGCCGAGGAAGGTGAAGTTGTCGTCCGCCAGCCACTCGACGAAGGCCTCGGCCTCGGCGAGCGTCTCCGGGCTGATGGTGAGGCGGGCTGCCCGCCACTCGGCGGCGACGGCACGGGCGCGGGCGCGCATCGCCTGCCAGTCCTCGACGGCGTGGCGGTCGTCCCACAGCGTTGCGTCGAGCCGGCGGGCGAGCTGGACGCGGTCGTCGGCGGCGGGAATGCGGTCGACGTGGATGGTGATGAGGCTCTCGCGCTCGCCGGAGCGGGCGTCGGCGAGCCCCTGGAAGCTCTCGAGCCGCCCCTCCGCCGAGCGCGTCAGCGCGAGGATCGGGTGCGAGACGAGCCGCACTACGAGGCCGGCCTCGCCGAGTTCGCCCATCACCGAATCGAGCAGGAACGGCATGTCGTCGTTGAGGATCTCGAGGACCGTCACCGGCCGCCCGTTCGGGTCGAAGGGCGGGTCGACGAAGCGCAGGCGGTGCCGGCCGGGGACGCGCTCGGCAAACGCCGCCCAAGCGTCGTCGACGAGCCAGATCAGGTCGTCGGGCAGGTAGGCGACGAGGTCCTCGGCGGCGGTGTGGCCGAACATCGCCTCGGCGAAACGGGCGCGCTCCGCGCCGTCCTGCCGGCGCGCCTCAAGCCGCTGCCGCACCACCGAAAGACGGTCGACCTTCTCGCTCTCGTAGCGCTCGAGCATCCACACTCTCCCGTCGCGTCACGCCGCCCGTGCGCGAAATTTGGGCCGAGCATGCCCCCTCAGATGCGGCGGTTCAATGAAAGGCAGGCAAATCAGGCGTCGTGATCGCGCCGTCCGGGCAAGGCTACGATGCCTTGCGGGCGCACCGCGAACAGCGCCGTCAGCGCCAGCAGCACGGCGACATCGCGCCAGTTCGCGCCGAACGCTGTCGTCCAGCCGACCTCGATCGCCGCCAGCACCAGCCCGCCGACGAGCGCGCCGCCGACCGAGCCGATACCGCCGACGATGGCCGCCAGCAGCGCCTTCAGCGCCACCATGAAGCTCGTGTGGAAGTTGACGTTGCCGTAGGCGACGAGCATCAGCACGCCCGCCGCCCCGGCGGCGCTGGCGGCGAGGGTGAACGTCAAGGCCCGCACGCCGGCGACGTCGATGCCGAGCATCGCCGCCGCCTTCGGGTCCTCGGCGCAGGCGCGCCACAGCCGGCCGAACGGATGGCGGGCGATGAAGACGACCAGCGCCACCGCCACCGCGAGCGCGATCGGCACGACGATCGTCTGGCTGGCGGTGACGCGGACGGGGAAGCCCGGCGCCTCCGCCACGGTCACCGAGGCGAGCAACATCGGCGGCAGCCAGCGCTCATAGGAGCCGTTGGCGAGGCGGATCGCCTCCTCGACGACGATCGTCACCGCGATCGTCGTCACCAGCATCGACAGGTTGGCGGCCTGTGCCACCGGCCGGATCACCAGCCGCTCCATCGCCGTGCCGAGGAGGGCCGCGGCGGCGACGGCGTAGCCGCCGGCGATCAGGATCGCCGCCACCGTCGGCAGCGGCCACAGGAAGCCGACCAGCACGACGACGTTGAAGCACGCCGCCGCGGCGAAGGTGGCGATCGCCCCGAAGGCGAAGTTGATGCGCCGCGTGATCCCGTAGACGAGGGCGTAGGACGCCGCCAGGAGGCCGTAGAATGCGCCGATCTGCAGGGCATTGAGCAGTTGCTGCAGGAAATAGGCGACCTCGAACGACACCTCTACTGGCATGGCCGTCTCCGCTCGCGGCGCGGCCGTCCCGCCGGGGCGCCGCTGGTCTCGGGGACGGCCGCGAGGACGCGGCCGGCGGTATCGCGGCCCCCGGCGCTTTGCCGGGGCGGATGGGGATGATAACTTATCCGGACGGTTCAATGAACGCCGGCCGTCCGTCCGCCGGCGAGGGAGGTGACGGCGATGACCACGCTCACCACGACGGTTCCCCTCGGCGCGGCGCTGTCGACCGCCCCCGGCGGCCGGCGGACCGGCGCGTCGCGCGGCCTCTTCCTCGGCCTCGCCGCCGCCCTCGTCGTCGGCGGCGGCGTGCTGCTCGTGGCGCCCCTCGCAGAGCGCGGCGGCGACGGCCCGATGCTGACGCTGGAGGGCGGCGGCTTCGTCTTCAACTACCGCATCGCCGAGGCGACCTACGGCCTCGTCGCCCGGGTCGAGCGCACCATCCCCGCCGGCACGCGCATCGTCACCGCCTTCGACGACCCCGCCGGCGGCCCGCCGATCGTCGCCGAGCAGGTCGCCCGCGTGGGGCTGACGAAGCTCGTGCTGAAGTCGCCGCCGGTGGAAGGGGTCGTCGCCGGCAAGCCCTACGCCGTGACGGTGCGCATGCTGAGCCCGGAGGGCGCGGAGATCGGCCGGCTCGATACGAGCTTCACCTCCAACATCGACCAGTCGGTGCTGCCGAAGGCGCCGCTGACCACCGGCCCCGGATACCAGCCGCCGCAGCCGAACTGAGCGACGTCACCGCGCCGCCGCAACGTCGTCGCCGGGCCGTCATGCGAACGGAAGCCGGGCGCGCTAGTCTGCCGGATGATCCGAGGTGATCTGCCCGTGTCGGGCGGCCTCGCGAGCCTGCGGCCGAGGCGATGTCGACGAACGAACCGATTCCCGATCCGGACGACGATCCGCCGCCCGCCGCACCCGCGCCGAGCACCACGGCAGTCGTGCTGGTCCCGCTCGCGGTCGGCACGCTGTCGATCATTGCGCTCGGCGCAGCCTTTGCCGTTCCCTGGCCGGCGGCGGCGCTCGCCGTCTGCGCCACTGGCGTCGCCACCGCCGTCGCCCTCAACCAGGCGCGACCGCGCACGGTGACGTCGCGGCCGCGCGACGCCAACGCCCGCTTCCCCGACGCCGGCGTCAAGGCCGCCCTCGACGCCCTGCCGGAGCCGGCCTTCGTCGTCGACCGCCGCGGCCGACTGCGCTTCGCCAACCGGGCCGCCGGGCCGGCGTTCGGCACGCTCGGGCTCGGCGATCCGCTGTCGTTCCGCCTGCGCGCGCCGTCCTTCCTCGAGGCCCTCGACCGCGTTTCCACAGGCGCCGCCCAGGAGCGCATCACCTGGGCGGAGAAGGTGCCGATGGAGCGCTGGCTGGAGGCCTTCATCGCCCCCTTGGCCGCACCGGCCGGCGAGCCGCGACCGCCGCGGCCCAGCGACCTCGTGCTGGTGCTCGTGCGCGATCTCACCGAGGGCCACATGGTCGAGCGCATGCGCGCCGACTTCGTCGCCAACGCCAGCCACGAACTGCGGACGCCGCTCGCCTCCCTCACCGGCTTCATCGACACCCTGCGCGGCCCGGCGCGGGAGGATCCGGTGGCGCGCGAGCGCTTCCTCGCCATCATGGGCGAGCAGGCGGCACGGATGCGGCGGCTGATCGACGACCTGTTGTCACTGTCGCGCATCGAGATGCGCGCTCACGTGCCGCTGACCGACGACGTCGACGTCGGGCCTCTGCTCAACCATGTCGTCGACACCCTGGCGCCGGTGGCGGCCGATGGCGGCGTCGCCATCGAGAGCGACATCCCGCCGGCTCCCCTCGTCGTGCGCGGCGACCGCGACGAACTCGTGCAGGTGTTCGCCAACCTCGTCGAGAACGCCGTCAACTACGGCGCCTCCGGCGGACGCGTCGTCGTCACCGCGCGCTGCGACCGCAGCGCCGAGCGGCCGGCGGTCATCGTCGCCGTCCGCGACTACGGCCCGGGCGTCGCCGCCGAGCACATCCCGCGCCTGACCGAGCGATTCTACCGGGTGGACGTCGGCGCGAGCCGCGCCCGCAAGGGCACCGGCCTCGGCCTTGCCATCGTCAAGCACATCCTGAACCGCCACCGGGCCAGGCTGTCGATCGAGACGCCGGCCGGCGGCGGCGCGCTCTTCAGCGTCCGCCTCGAAGCTTTGCCACCTTCACAATCGGAATCGCCTCCCGTGGACGCCTCCAATGATTCCAGTGGCTTGCATAGTCATAAAAGGATCATCGGCGAGTCATAGAAGGGGGGGCATGGAGGCGGCGCTCGTCGCCACCGCACGCATGGCCCGTCCCCGATGGATGGGTCAACCGGCCGCCGCGCCTCCGCGGGCCGCCAAAGTTCAAACCACAAGGAGAGTCCCGGTGAAAACCAAGACGCTCGTCAGCGTTCTCACCCTCGCCATGACCGGTGCGCTCGTCGCCGGCGCCGCCGAGGCCCGCGACCAGATCCGCATCGTCGGCTCCTCGACGGTTTATCCGTTCACCACCGCCGTCGCCGAGCAGTTCGGCAAGATGGGCCAGTTCAAGACCCCGGTCGTCGAGTCGACCGGCACGGGCGGCGGCTTCAAGCTGTTCTGCGCCGGCGTCGGCGTCGATCACCCGGATGCGTCCAACGCGTCGCGCGCGATCAAGAAGAGCGAGTTCGACGACTGCCAGAAGAACGGCGTCACCGAGATCGTCGAGCTGAAGGTCGGCTTCGACGGCCTGACGATCGCCAACGCCAAGTCGGGCCCGGACTTCAAGCTGACCAAGGGCCAGATTTTCCTGGCGCTCGCCAAGGAAGTCCCGGGTCCGGACGGCAAGCTGATCCCGAATCCGTACAAGAACTGGAACGAGATCGACGCGTCGCTGCCGGCGGAGAAGATCGAAGTCCTCGGCCCGCCGCCCACCTCCGGCACGCGTGATAGCTTCCTCGAGCTCGTCATGGAGCCGGGCGCCGAGCAGCAGCCGGTGCTGAAGGACATGAAGAAGGCCGACGCCAAGGCTTTCGGTAACGTCTGGAAGGCGATCCGTGAGGACGGGGCCTACATCGACGCCGGCGAGAACGACAACCTCATCGTTCAGAAGCTCGGCGCCAACCCGAAGGCCGTCGGCATCTTCGGCTACTCGTTCCTCGAAGAGAACGCCGCGAAGATCAAGGGTGCCGAGATCAACGGCGTCGTGCCGGACTTCGACACGATCGCGTCGGGCAAGTACACCGTGGCCCGTCCGCTGTTCGTCTACTTCAAGAAGCAGCACGTCGGCGTCATCCCCGGCCTGCAGGAGTTCATCGTCGAGTACGCCTCCGACAAGGCGATGGGCGAAGATGGCTACCTGACCTCCAAGGGCCTCGTCGCCCTGCCGGAAGCAGAGGCCGCCAAGGCCGAGGCCGCCGCGAAGGACCTCGTGACCATCCAGGCGCCGAGCTCCTGATCGCTCGCCTTTCCTGACGTCGGCGGCCGGTTTCGACCGGCCGCCGCCTTCCCTCCGGCCGCCGGCCGCAGGGAGAGCCGAGCGGGGCTCTCGGTTCCAACTCCAGAGGCGGGGCATGACCTCTTTTTACTTCATCGCCATTGCAGCGATGGCCGTGATCGCCTTCGTGCTGGGCCGTCAGCGCGCCGCGGCGATGCCGGGCGGCACCCGGCAACTCCATTCCCTCCCGGTCTATCATGGTCTCTTCGCCGCCTCGGCGGCGGTGATCCCGATGCTGCTGATCGCGATCGTCCTCGGCCCGCTGCTGCCGCGCCTCGTCGAGGCGCACGCGCTCGGGCTACTGCCGACCGACCTGCAGCCGACCGACGAACTCGCCAAGGCGACCCGGCTCCGCGAGATCCTGATGGTCGCCGACGGCACCGCGCCGGCCGGCAGCGTCGCCGACCCGGTGGTCGTGGCAGGCGAGGCCTACGGATCGTGGCGCAGCTTCGCCGGTTGGGGCGCGCTGGTCCTCGGCATCGTCGCCGGTGTCGCCGGCATGCTGTTGAGCCTGCGCACCGTCGCCCCGGGCTTCCGCGCCCGCAACCGCTTCGAAGTCATCGTCAAGATCGTGCTGATCGCCTGCTCGGCGGTCGCCATCCTGACCACCGTCGGCATCGTCTTCTCGGTGCTGTTCGAGACGCTGCGCTTCTTCGCCCGCTACCCCTGGTACGACTTCCTGTTCGGCCTGCAGTGGAGCCCGCAGACGGCGATCCGCACCGACCAGGTCGGCCAGTCGGGAGCCTTCGGCGCGGTGCCGCTGTTCGTCGGCACGACGCTGATCATGCTGATCGCCATGTGCGTCGCCGGGCCGATCGGCCTGTTCTCGGCGATCTACATGGCCGAATACGCCTCGCCGCGGGTCCGCTCGGTGGTGAAGCCGCTGCTCGAAATCCTCGCCGGCGTGCCGACGGTGGTGTTCGGCTTCTTCGCCGCGCTCACCGTGGCACCGTTCATCCGCCAGCTCGGCCAGTCACTCGGCCTCGACGTCGCGTCCGAGAGTGCGCTCGCAGCCGGCCTGGTGATGGGGATCATGATCATCCCCTTCGTCTCCTCGCTGTCCGACGACGTCATCAACGCGGTGCCGCAGTCGCTGCGTGACGGCTCCTACGGCATGGGCGCGACGAAGTCGGAGACGATCAAGAAGGTGGTGCTGCCGGCGGCCCTGTCCGGGCTGGTCTCGGCCTTCATGCTGGCGATCAGCCGCGCCGTCGGCGAGACGATGATCGTCGTCATGGCCGCCGGTCTCACCGGCAACCTCACCTTCAACCCGCTCGCCGCCGTCACCACCGTGACGGTGCAGATCAAGACCCTGCTGGTCGGCGACCAGGAGTTCGACAGCGCCAAGACGCTGTCGGCCTTCGCGCTCGGCTTCGTCCTGTTCTTCTTCACGCTGATCCTCAACGTCATCGCGCTGAAGATCGTCCAGAGATATCGAGAGCAATATGACTGACGCTGCAGTCGTCCGAGGCCGGGTCCTCGATCTCACCAGCGACACCGCCCGCGCCCATGTGCGCCGGCGCTACCAGGCGGAGGCGCGGTTCCGCGCCTATGGCATCGGCGCGATCCTGTTCGCAGCCCTCGCCCTCGTCGTGCTCGTCGGCGACATCGTCATCAAGGCGGTGCCGGCCTTCACCATCGCCGAGCTGACGATGGAGGTTAACGTCACCGCCGAGGCGATCGACCCCACCGGCTCCAATGATCCGGCCGTCATCGCCCGCGGCGACTTCATCAAGCCGATCCGCGACTCGCTGCTGGCGATGTTCCCGGCGGCGGCGGAGAACCGCCGGCAGCGACAGGCGCTGTATGGCCTGCTGTCGAGCGACGCCGCGATGGCGCTGCGCGACAAGGTCGTGGCGGATCCGGCCCTGATCGGCACCCGCGTGTCGGTGCCGGTGCTGGTCTCCGATGACGTCGACCTCTTCTACAAGGGCCTGGTGACGGGCATCGAGGAGTTGCCGACGCGCGGCATCGGCTCGCCGTCGGCCACCACGGGGACCGTGACGCTGCTGTCCTCCGCGAACGACTTTTCCGAGGAACTCGTCCGCGTGAAGCAGGCGCTGGCCGAGCAGGCGGCGGTGCTCCGGCAGGAGCGCGAGCGTCTGCGCGACATCGACCAGACAAACGCCGCCGACCTCGTGGCAGCGCGCGAGCAGCTCACCGCGGCGCGGGCCTCCGGCGCCGGCGTCGCAGCCCTCGAGGGGGCGGTGACGAAATACGAGTCCGACGAGGCGAGCCTCAAGGCGACCCTCGACGGGTTGTCCGCCCGGATCGCCGACCTCGAGAACCGCTTCGATACGGCCGGCAGCCCGGAGACGCTCGATGCGACGGCGCCGAGCGTGCTCGTCGAGATCAACGGCGGCGTCATCAAGGCGACCGAGCTCGGCAACGACCGCATCGTCGGCGAGGTGCTGATCCCGCTCACCTCCACCGACAACGCCCAGCCCGACGCCTGGCGCACGATCGTCCTCGACACGCCGGAGGCGAACCGCAAGCTCTCCGACCAGGAGATCGCCTGGCTGCAGCAGATCGAAGAAAAGGGGCTCGTCTCCGAGCGCTTCAACTTCCTCTTCTTCACCTCCGGCGACAGCCGCGAGGCGGAGCTCGCCGGCATCCTCGGCGCCCTCGTCGGCTCCGCATTCACGATGCTGGTGACGCTGATCATCTGCCTGCCGATCGGTGTCGCCTCGGCGATCTATCTCGAGGAGTTCGCCCCGAAGAACCGGTGGACGGAGCTCATCGAGGTCAACATCAACAACCTCGCCGCCGTGCCGTCGATCGTCTTCGGTCTGCTCGGTCTCGCCGTCTTCCTCAACTTCTTCGGCCTGCCACGCTCCTCGCCGCTGGTCGGCGGCCTGGTGCTCGCCCTCCTCGTGCTGCCGACGATCATCATCGCCAGCCGCGCCGCTCTGAAGGCGGTGCCCCCCTCGATCCGCGAGGCGGCGCTCGGTGTCGGCGCCTCCCACCAGCAGGCGGTCTTCCACCACGTGCTGCCGCTCGCCATGCCCGGCGTGCTCACCGGCACGATCATCGGCATGGCGCACGCCCTCGGCGAAACGGCGCCGCTGCTGCTGATCGGCATGATCGCCTTCATCGTCGACGTGCCGCAGGGCATCACGCAGGCGGCCACCGTGCTGCCGGTGCAGATCTTCCTGTGGTCGGACCTTCCGGAGATCGGCTTCCAGGCGAAGACCTCGGCCGCGATCATCGTCCTCCTGCTGTTCCTCTTCCTGATGAACGGCATCGCCATCGTCCTGCGCAAGCGCTTCGAGCGCCGCTGGTAATCCTTAAGGGCGCGCGCGCCCCTAGTCTCAGGAGCTCTCCTCCCATGGAAGCCATGGTTGCCGATGCCCGGCCGAGCGCCACCATCCGTTCGGTGCCGTCCGAAGGCTTCAAACCCGCCAAGGTCATCACCCAGGACGTCAACGTCTACTACGGCCAGAAGCACGCCCTGAAGCACGTGACGATCGACATCCCCGAGCGGTCCGTCACCGCCTTCATCGGCCCGTCCGGCTGCGGCAAGTCGACGTTCCTGCGCTGCTTCAACCGCATGAACGACACGATCTCCGCCGCCCGGGTGACGGGCAAGATTGGCATCGACGGGCTCGACATCTACGACCCCTCGCTCGACGTCGTGCAGCTGCGCGCCCGCGTCGGCATGGTGTTCCAGAAGCCGAACCCGTTCCCGAAGTCGATCTACGAGAACGTCGCCTACGGCCCGCGCATCCACGGCATCGCCGCCTCGAAGGCCGAGCTCGACGACATCGTCGCCTCGAGCCTGCGCAAGGCCGGCCTGTTCGAAGAGGTGAAGGACCGCCTGAACGAGTCCGGCACCGGCCTGTCGGGCGGCCAGCAGCAGCGTCTCTGCATCGCCCGCGCCATCGCGGTCGGCCCCGAGGTGATCCTGATGGACGAGCCCTGCTCGGCCCTCGACCCGATCGCCACAGCGAAGATCGAGGAACTGATCGACGAGCTGCGCGAGAACTTCACCATCGTCATCGTCACCCACTCGATGCAGCAGGCGGCGCGCGTCTCGCAGAAGACCGCCTTCTTCCACCTCGGCGACCTCGTCGAGGAGGGGCCGACCGACATGATCTTCACCAATCCGAAGGAACGGCGCACCCAGGACTATATCACCGGCCGCTTCGGCTGAGGCAGCGGCGCACGGGTCCGGGCGCGGGGAGTAAGCACATATGTCCGAGCACATCGTAGCCGCCTACGACGACGAGCTGACCGGCATCGCCGGCACCATCGCCGAGATGGGCGGGCTCGCCGAGCGCATGCTGGTCGACTCCGTCACCGCCTTGGTGCGCGTCGACACGCACCTCGCCCAGTCGGTGATCACCACCGACCTGCGCCTCGACTCCATGCAGCGCCGGGTGGAGGAGGCGACGATCAGCCTGATCGCCCGCCGCCAGCCGATGGCCCGCGACCTGCGCGACATCGTCACCGCGCTGCGCGTCTCGATCGACATCGAGCGCATCGGCGATCTCGCCAAGAACATCGCCAAGCGCGTCGCCGCCATCGACGGCCACTTCCATCCGAAGCGCCTGGCGCTCGGCGTCGAGCACATCTCGGATATCGCGCTCGAGCAGGTGAAGGCCGTCATCGACGCCTACACCGGCAAGGACTCCGTCGCCGCGCTCGCCATCCGCGACCGCGACAACGAGATCGACCAGATGTACACCTCGCTGTTCCGCGAACTCCTCACGTACATGATGGAGGATCCGCGCAACATCACCTTCTGCACACACCTGCTTTTCTGTGCCAAGAACATCGAGCGCATCGGCGACCATGCCACCAACATCGCCGAGAACGTCTACTACCAGGTCACTGGACAGCAGCTTGCCGACGATCGTCCGAAGCTCGACGAATCGAGCCTGACGCCCGCCGACTTCGGCACCCGATGACCGCCCACCCCCGATTGGACCGACGCAGCATGGCGGCGATGCCGAAGGTGATGATCGTCGAGGACGAGGAGCCGCTGACGCTGCTGCTCCGCTACAACCTCGAGTCCGAGGGCTTCGCGGTCGAGACCTGCGACCGCGGCGACGAGGCCGAGGTGCGCCTGATGGAGGTGCAGCCCGACCTCCTCCTGCTCGACTGGATGCTGCCCGGCCTCTCCGGCATCGAGCTCTGCCGGCGCCTGCGCGCCCGCGACGAGACCGCCCGGCTGCCGATCATCATGCTGACGGCGCGCGGCGAGGAGGCCGAGCGCATCCGCGGCCTCGCCACCGGCGCCGACGACTACGTCGTCAAGCCGTTCTCCGTCGCCGAGCTGATGGCGCGGGTGCGCGCCATGCTGCGACGGGCGAAGCCCGAGGTGGTCAGCACGGTGCTGAAGGGCGGCGACATCGAGGTCGACCGCGAGACTCACCGCGTCCGCCGCGCCGGCCGCGAGGTCCACCTCGGCCCGACCGAGTTCCGCCTGCTCGAGTTCCTGATGCAGTCGCCCGGCCGCGTGTTCTCGCGCGAGCAGCTCCTCGACGGCGTCTGGGGCCACGACGTCTATGTCGACGAGCGCACCGTCGACGTCCACATCGGCCGCCTGCGCAAGGCGATCAACCGCGGCAAGTCGAAGGACCCGATCCGCACCGTGCGCGGCTCCGGCTACGCCTTCGACGACCAGTTCGCCGCCGCCGCCGTGCGCTGAGGCTGGGCCAGCCGCCACGCTTCCCACCGAAATACAGACGGGGCGCCCCGGTGGGGCGCCCCGCTTCGTTTTCGTCCGGTTTCATTCGACCGGGCCGCGCGCCGGATCAGGCAGCGCCGCCGTCGCGCTCACGCCGGTCGCGATCGGCCATGAAGCGGTCGAACTCTTCCTTGTCCTTCGCCCGGCGCAGCTCCGCGAGGTAGCTGTCGAACTCGGCCCGCATCTCGTCGAGCTTGCGGCGCTCGGCCTCGATCCGCTCGATCTCGCGCTTGCGGTACTCGTCGAAGGCGACGTTGCCGGTGGCCGAGAAGCCGGTGGCGGCGGTGCGCATCGAGCGGGAGCCCGCGCAGCCCCAACCATTCGCCCGGA
Source organism: Pseudoxanthobacter soli DSM 19599 (assembly GCA_945898215.1). GTDB lineage: Bacteria > Pseudomonadota > Alphaproteobacteria > Rhizobiales > Segnochrobactraceae > CAMDHY01. The sequence goes on from CAMDHY010000024.1 coordinate 40,066, forward strand.
AGCTCTCGCCGGCGTCGCTCGCCATCCTGTGCAGGCGATCGCCCCACAAGATATAGGCCAGCATGGCGAATCCGAGCGGCCAGAACACGATGAACCCGAGCACCATCAAGCCGATGGTGAGCGGCGTCCAACCCGGCCGGAGTGCAAGAGTGTTGGTCATGGTCTCTGTGGTCCTCCTCACGAATACAGGCAAGGATTTGGGAAGGCCACGGCTCCTCTACAAGAGGAGCGACCATCGAAATCGGACACGCGGCGGCGGGCGCTCGCCCGCCGCGGCGCGTCTCACGCGCCGCCGGCGAGCGCCTTCGCCTGGCCGATCCAGTCGTCGCGCCGGATGCGGCCGCGGAACGACAGCTTGGCATCGAGTTCCTCCGCCGCCGTCGTGCCCAGTGCCGAGAGCTGCGAGAAGTGGAAAATGCCGAGCCCGTGCAGCGTCTCGGCGAGCTTGGCGCCGATGCCGCGGATGCGGGTGAGGTCGTCCGGCTTCCCCGAAGGCTTCTTCAGCACGATCTCCGACAGCGTCGCTGCCTCCACCGCGCGCGGCTTCGCCGCGGCGGCAGGACTGGCCGCGGCAGGCTTGGCCGCAGCAGGCTTGGCGACCGACTTCGCAGCGGAGTTCGCGACCGACTTGGCTGCGGGCTTCGCGGGAGCGGCCTCGACCGTCTCCGGCGTCGGTTTGGCCGTTACCGGCGACGGCTTGGGCTCCGGGCTCGCGGTCACCGCGACCGTGGCGCCGCTGGCCTTCGCACCGTTCACGGTGTGGCCATTCATCATGACGACCGACGCCTTGGCCGGCGCAATCGCCGCCGACGGCGCCTGGCTCGACGGCGCCGTCGCCGCCTCGGCGGTCGCAGCCGGCAATGCCGCCCGGGCGGCCTTGGCGGGCGACGGGCGCCGCGGCCGGCGGTCGTGCGTCCAGACGAAGTCGGAGATGCGCGGCGCGATCTCGGAGCGGAAGCGCGAGCCGTTGAAGACGCCGTAGTGGCCGACGCCCATCTGCAGGTAGTGGTAGCGCTTGTCGGCGGGCAGGTTCACCGCCAGCCGGTGCGCCGCCTCGGTCTGGCCAACGCCGGAGATGTCGTCGCGCTCGCCCTCGATCGTCAGCAGTGCGGTGCGGCGGATCGCCGACGGGTCGACGGGGCGGCCGCGATGGGTGAGTTCGCCCTTCGGCAGCGCGTGGCGGATGAACACCTTGTCCACGGTGTCGAGGTAGAACTCGGCCGTGAGGTCCATCACCGCCAGATACTCGTCGTAGAAGTCGCGGTGCTTGCCGGCCGAATCGCCGTCGCCCTGCACCAGGTGGTCGTAGAACTCGCGGTGCGCGAGGATGTGCCGGTCGAGGTTCATGCCCATGAAGCCGCCGAGCTGCAGGAAGCCCGGATAGACCTGGCGCAGGAATCCCGGCAGCGGCCACGGCACGGTCAAGACGACGTGGCGCTTGAACCACTCGAGCCCGCGCTCCTCGGCCATCGTGTTGACGGCGGTCGGCTTCACGCGGGTGTCGATCGGCCCGCCCATCAGCACCATCGAGGAGGGCGCCAGCGGATCCTCCGCCGCCTCCATCAGCGCCACGGCGGCGAACACCGGCACCGCCGGCTGGCACACCGCCATCACGTGGGTGTTCGGCCCGAGGTGGTGGATCATCGCGATGACGTAGTCGATGTAGTCGTCGAGATCGAAGCGCCCGGCCGCGAGCGGCACCAGCCGCGCGTCCACCCAGTCGGTGATGTAGACCTCGTGGCGCGGCAGCATCGCCTCGACCGTGCCGCGCAGCAGCGTCGCGTAGTGGCCGGACATCGGCGCGACGATCAGGAGCTTCGGATGGCGGCGCGACGGGTCCGGCAGCGCCCGCTCGAAGTGGACGAGATTGCAGAACGGCCGCGACCAGACGATCTCCTCGTGCACGGCGACGCGCACGCCGCCGACCTGGGTGCTGGTGAGGCCGAAACCCGGCTTCGCATAGCGCCGGGTCGCCCGCTCGAACACCTCGCACGCCGCCGTCACACTGCGCCCGAAGACGGTGTGGCTCAGCGGATTGAGCGGGTTCTTGAAGGAGAGCCGGGTGGCGTCTGCCGCGGCGCGCATCGGCGTCATCGCAGCGTGGTTCATCTCATAGAGCTGGTAGTACACGCAGGGTTACCCCGCCTTGCCCGTCGCCGACGGTGGTTTCCGTCGCGCATTTTGCAACGCAAAATCATAGTCTCCGGTTTCCCTTGCATCAAGCTGGCATCGCCAGCGACCTCGGAATTCCGCCGAAAGTCTGAGATTCGGGTCCCGGGTGCGCACCTCGGCAGGACCCGCTAACACGAAGCCATCAAAGGGTAATTTGCGCACCGCAACAAAGTTTGGCGGCTCTCCTCGCCCCGGCGCCGGATCGCCGATCGGCCGCTGATACTATATCTGTCGGCGACCGGAGACCCGCCGATGTCGCTTCCCCTCGATCGCTCACCCCCCTTCGGACGCCGCAGCGTCCGCCTCGACACGCTGATCCGCCTGCGCTGGCTCGCCGTCGCCGGCCAGACGGCGGCCGTCGTTTCAGTCGCCTTCGGCCTCGACTTCCCGGTGCAGATGGGCTGGTGTCTGGCGCTGATCGCGGTCTCGGCCTGGCTCAACCTGATCCTGCGCCTGCGCTACCCGCCGAGCCGCCGCTTCACCGCCCAGGTGATCGCCGTCCTGCTCGGCTACGACATCCTGCAGCTCGCCGGACTGCTCTACCTCACCGGCGGCCTGCAGAACCCGTTCGCCTTCCTGCTGATCGCCCCGGTGATGATCTCGGCGACCGCCCTGCCACCGCGCAAGACGCTGGCGCTCGGCGCCCTCGTGGTGGTCGTCGCCACCCTCCTCGTCTTCTTCCACCAGCCGCTCCCCTGGTGGCCCGACGAGACGCTGCAGATGCCGCTCCTCTATGTCGCCGGCGTCTGGGTCGCGCTCACCTCGAGCCTCGTGTTCATGAGTGTCTACGCCTTCCGCGTCTCCGAGGAGGCACGCCAGCTCGCTGACGCCCTCACCGCCACCGAACTCGTGCTCGCCCGCGAGCAGCACCTGAACGCCCTCGACGGCATGGCGGCCGCCGCCGCCCACGAACTCGGAACCCCGCTCGCCACCATCGCGCTGGTCGCCCGCGAGCTCGAGCGCGAGCTCGAGCCGGACGATCCGCGGGCCGAGGACGTCCACCTGCTGTCGACCCAGTCCGAGCGCTGCCGCGACATCCTGCGCAAGCTCACTTCGCTCGGCAACGACCCCGACAGCCCCCTCGACCGCATGGCGGTGACGCTGCTGCTCGAGGAGATCGCCGCACCGCACCGCGACTTCGGCGTCGAAGTTGGCATCGAGCGCGCCAGCGGTAACCGCGGCGAGCCGGTCGTCACCCGCAACCCCGCAGTCCTCTACGGCCTCGGCAACCTCGTCGAGAACGCCGTCGACTATGCCAAGAGCGCCGTCGACATCACCGCCGAGTGGACCGACGACGCCATCGTGGTGACGGTGCGCGACGATGGACCAGGCTTCGCCGTGGAGATCATCGAGCGCCTCGGCGATCCCTACGTCACCACCCGCGCCTCCCGGCCCGCCGGCGCCCGCCAGGAACCCGACGCCAGCGAGGCCGGCGGCCTCGGCCTCGGCTTCTTCATCGCCAAGACGCTGCTCGAGCGCACCGGCGCCAGCCTGTCTCTGACCAACCGCCCGGCACCGGCGCACGGTGCCATCGTCCGCGTCGCCTGGCCGCGCGATGCCATCGAGGTGGAGCGCACTGCGCGGCCGGAAAGCGAGACCGCAAGAAGACTCGGGGTCGCAGGCGCTTCCCCCGGCGGGATCGACACCCTATAACGACGGCAAATAATCGACGGGACGAAGGATCGAGTGATGGAGACGGCCGCCCCTGCCCCGAAGGCGGTCGGCGAGACGGTAACCGGCGCGGGCCGGTTGCTCATCGTCGACGACGACAAGGCGTTCGTGCAGCGCCTCGCGCGCGCCATGGAGAAGCGGGGCTTCGAGACGGACATCGCCGAATCGGTGGCCGAAGCGATCGCCAAGGTCGACACGTCGCCCCCCGACTATGCGGTGGTCGACATGCGGCTCGGCGACGGCAACGGCCTCGACGTCGTCGAGCGCCTGCGCGAGCGGCGGCCGGAGGTGAAGATCATCGTGCTGACCGGCTACGGCAACATCGCCACCGCCGTCACCGCGGTGAAGCTCGGCGCCATCGACTACATCGCCAAGCCCGCCGACGCCGACGAGATCGTCGCGGCGCTGAACCGCGACCCGCACGACAAGGCGCTGCCGCCGGAAAACCCGATGTCGGCCGACCGCGTTCGCTGGGAACACATCCAGCGCGTCTACGAGCTCTGCGACCGCAACGTCTCGGAAACGGCCCGCCGCCTCAACATGCACCGCCGCACCCTGCAGCGCATCCTGGCCAAACGCGCTCCGCGGTGAGGCGGGGCGCCGGCCGTTCGCTCCGGCCGTAAGTCAGTTAATCCAGTTGCGCGAAACACCTGTGGCTGCAGCCGCGGCCTCTGACCCCTCCGCAGTCATTCCCGGCCTTGTGCCGGGAACCCATCCCTCTCCCCGGTCTCGGCGTCGGCGACTTCTTCGGCGTTGCATGGGT
>CAMDHY010000025.1 GCA_945898215.1 Pseudoxanthobacter soli DSM 19599
GCCGGTCGCGTCGCCGCCGAAGCCCGGCCCCGCCGACATCGACCGCCGCACCCGTCTGCGCATCGCCCGTGGCCACACCGCGGTGGAGGCGCGCATCGACCTGCACGGGCTGACGCAGGCGCGCGCCCACGCGGCTCTCCTCGGCTTCCTAGCCGCGAAGCAGGCGGAGGGACTGAAGACCGTGCTCGTCATCACCGGCAAGGGCCGCCCGGGCGATGCCGAGCGCCACAGCGACGGCGAGCGCGGCGTGCTGCGCCGCCTGGTGCCGGCCTGGCTCGGCGCCCGCGACGCCGCGAGCCTCGTCGAGAGCTTCGGCGAGGCCGCCCCGCCGCACGGCGGCGGCGGCGCGCTCTATGTCCGGCTTCGGCGGCGCGGGCGCGTCAGCGGTTGAGCGCCGGCGCCCGCTCGACCCTGTTCCGGCCCGCCGTCTTGGCGGCGGAGAGCGCCCGGTCGGCACGCGCGAACAGGCTCTCCGCGTCGCCGCCGAACACCTGCGCCGCCACCCCGGCGCTGACCGTCGGCATGGCCTCCACGGTCGCGGCGGCCGTCGCCGCATAACCCCGCCGCACCGCCTCGGCGAGGCGCGCGGCCTCGTCGGCGTCGCCGGTGATCGCGACCGCGAACTCCTCGCCGCCGGTGCGGCCGAAGACGCCCGTCGGAGGCAGCGCCGTCCGCACGGTGTCGGCGAAGCGCTGCAGCAGCAGGTCGCCCGCCTCATGGCCGGCGACATCGTTGACGGCCTTGAAGCCGTCGAGGTCGAAGACGACGACGGAGAGGGGCTCGCCCTTGGCGTGGGCGGCGTCGGTCCTCGCCGCGAGGGCGGCGAAGAAGGGCGCGCGCGCGGTGGCGCCGGTCAGCGGATCGGTGTCGGCGAGCCGGTGCATCGCCGCCGCTGCGCGCTCCTTCGCCATCGCCATCAGCACGACGTTCGCCGCCACCACCGCGAGCAGGGAGGCGAGGCCCGTGATCGACAGGACGGGATCGGAAACCCCCATCATATCGAAGTCCGGCGCCATGGTGAGCGAGTGGAGGGCGCGGACCGCGTTGGCGGCCGCGTTCACGCCGAGGATGGCGGCGAGCGCGGGGCGCGTCCGCAGCCCGTCGCCGCGCCCCCGGACCACATCGGCGACCATGGCGATGCTGCAGGCGACGGCCAGCGCCGTGACGATGAAGGCGCGCGCCCGGTAGTCGTCGCCCACCCCCGGTGCCATGTAGGCGGCGGCGCACAGCACCGGGCCGGCGAGGGTCGGAATCCACAGGATGCGGCGGCCGTCGAACACCCGCAGGCCCGCCCAGTTGAGGGCATAGGCGGCGACGATGATGGTGTTGGCGAGCGGAAATCCGACGAACCAGGGCAGGCTCGGGCGCAGCGGCCGGAACCAGCCGCACGGCCGAGCTGCGCGACGATGGCCGCGGCGGCACGATCGATCGGGCAGGGATCGGAAACGGCCGGACGGCGCGCCGGATCGACCGGCGCGCCTGTTCAGGTGACGCTCGTCCGCCTCAGGCGGCGGCGGTCTCCGGCTGGACGTGCGCCTTGGCGGCATCGACCAGCGCCTTGAAGGCCTCCGGCTCGCGGATGGCGAGATCCGACAGCACCTTGCGGTCGACCTCGATGCCCGCCTTGGCGAGACCGTCGACGAAGCGCGAGTAGGTCAGGCCGTGCTCGCGCACCGCGGCGTTGATGCGCTGAATCCACAGGGCGCGGAAGGTGCGCTTGCGGTTTTTGCGGTCGCGGTAGGCGTACTGCAGCGACTTGTCGACGGCGGCCTTCGCCGTGCGAATGGTGTTCTTGCGACGGCCGTAGAAGCCCTTCGCCTGCTTCAGGACCTTCTTGTGCTTGGCATGGGCGGCGACGCCGCGCTTCACGCGAGCCATGGCGGATACTCCTCGTCGAGGGTGTCAGTGTCGGTCGATGCGATGACGACCGGATGCGGATCAATCGGTGGAAGGGTCCCGGCGGACGGCCTCAGCCGTTCGGCAGGAAGTTCTTCTTGATGATGCGCGCGTCCGGGTCGCTGAGCACGGTGGTGCCGCGGGCGTTGCGGATGAACTTCGTCGTCCGCTTGATCATCCCGTGGCGCTTGCCGGCCTGCTGGACCTTCACCTTGCCGGTGGCGGTGAGCTTGAAGCGCTTCTTGGCGCCCGACTTCGTCTTCAGCTTGGGCATTTGGCTCTCCAGTCGTTGGGACACCTCGCGCGCGGTCGGGGCTTCCCCGAAGGGAGCCGCTCCGCCAACGGTGTCGCATGAGCGTTCGGGATCGCCACGGCATGCCCTTTTAGCCGGGCGATCCTCGAAGGTTGGGGCTTATAGCGGTCCGCCCGGCCGAAGGCAACGCCGGGCCGTCGCCGCCGCCGCGGCACGTCGCAGCGGCAGGCTCAGACGGGTCCGCTGACCCGGGCCTGCCCACGCGGGCGCGCTTCCTCGGGCGCGCCGTTGCCCGACAGCACCTGTGCGGCGGCGCCGATGCCGTTGCGGCAGGCGGCGTCGAAGCTCTCCCCGCGCACGGCCCAGCGCGCCGGCGCCGGGGCGCCGGGCTCCTCCCCCGTCTCCAGGTGCCATTCGGTGCTCCAGCCGCGGTCGCTGTCGCTCCAGATCAGGATGTCGATCAGGGTCGCGTCGGCGCCCACCCGCATCGTCGCGTCGGCGAACTCCGTCCCTGGCGTGAACAGCGCCGCCTGCCACAGCGAGCCGAGCCGCTTCAGCACAACGGCGTCCGGAACGACCGTCGGCAGCGCCATGCGCTCCGCGGCGATCGCCAGCGCCTCCACCATGTTGCGGCCGCGCGATCCGTCGGCGGCGACGACGAAGTCGGTGGTTCCCGTCCGCACCGCCACCACGGCGAGAACGGCCGGTCGCGGCTGCGGCCACGGCTTGCGACCGAGGGTGGCGAGGGCCGCGTCGACGCGGGCCGGATCGCCTCGCAATGCACCGGGCGTGTGGTGCGGGCGGTCGGAATCGAACCGACACTCTGTCACCAGAACCGGATTTTGAGTCCGGCGCGTCTACCAGTTCCGCCACGCCCGCATCGTGCCCGGGGCAGGCCCGACGCTGTCGCGGGCCGCCGCCGCCCTCATACGATACCTCGGCAGTGAACGCCAGATTGCCGCGCCGCCCGTCCCGGCCGCGATCGCCGGCCGCCGCCCCGTTCTGCCGCGACGGCGATCCGAGGTCCGAGGCGTTGGTCGTGCGGCTACCCCGCTTGACAGTACCGGCCGTCTCCCCTTCAACCGCCGCAGCGACCCGAGCCGCAGGGATGCCGCCCGCGTGAACACGCAACCGACCCATCGCCCGATCCCCGCCGAGACTGTCGAGCGCGTGCTCGCCCGCCTCGGCGAACGCTCCGTCGTGCTCGTCGGCATGCCCGGCGCCGGCAAGTCGACCATCGGCCGTCGGCTCGCGAGCCTCCTCAGGCTGCCCTTCGTCGACGCCGACCACGAGATCGAGCGCGCCGCGGCGATGACCATCCCGGAGATCTTCGAGAAGTTCGGCGAGGCGGAGTTCCGCGAGGGCGAGAAGCGCGTCATCGCCCGCCTGCTCGAGGGCGGCCGGCAGGTGATCGCCACCGGCGGCGGCGCCTTCATGGCCGAGGAGACGCGCGCCGCCGTCCGCGCCCGCGCCGTCTCGGTCTGGCTGAAGGCCGACGTCGAGACGCTGATCGGCCGCGTCCGCCGCAAGTCGAACCGGCCTCTCCTCGCCGGCGCCGACCCGGAAGGCGCGCTGCGCCGCCTGCTCGCCGCCCGCGAGCCCGTCTACGCCACCGCCGACGTCACCGTGCAGTCGCGCGACATCGCCCACGACGACGTCGTCGCGGCGCTGCTGGCGGCCCTCGCCCGGCCGACGGCGGCGGGTGCCACCGAGATTCCCGTCGAGACGGTCTCCCCCCCGACGATCGCTGCCGAGACGATCGCTGCCGAGATGGTTCCTGCCGAGATCGACACCACACCCCCTCACCGTCACGGCGGAGAAGCCCCGATGACCATCGCCACCGCGCTCGCCGCCGCCCCCGCCGGCGCCGCCGCCCGCGAGACCGTCACCGTCGGCCTCGGCACCCGCGCCTACGACATCCTGATCGGCCGCGGCCTCGACGCCGGCGCCGAGATCGCCGCGCGCTTCCCGGGGGCGCGCGCGAGCATCGTCACCGACACGACGGTGGCCGACCGCCACCTCGCCGCCTTTTCCGACAGCCTCGAGGCCGCCGGCCTCGAGCCGCACGCCATCATCGTCCCGCCGGGGGAGGGCTCGAAGAGCTTCCGCGGCCTCGAGACCGTCGTCGACGGCCTGCTCGAGGCGCGCCGCGAGCGCGGCGACCTCGTGGTCGCGCTCGGCGGCGGCGTCATCGGCGACCTCGCGGGCTTCGCCGCCGGCATCGTGCGGCGCGGCATGCGCATGGTGCAGGTGCCGACGACGGTGCTCGCCCAGGTCGATTCCTCCGTCGGCGGCAAGACCGGCATCAACGCGCCCCAGGGCAAGAACCTCGTCGGCGTCTTCCACCAGCCGAGCCTGGTGCTGGCCGACCTCGACCTCCTCGCCACCCTGTCGGAGCGCCACCGCCGCGCCGGCTATGCCGAGATCGCCAAGTACGGCCTGATCGACGATCCGGGCTTCTTCGCCTGGCTGGAGGAGCACGGTGCCGACGTCGTGGCGCTGGGCGACGGCCTCGCCCACGCGGTGGCGACGAGCTGCCGGGCGAAGGCGCGCGTCGTCGCCGCCGACGAGCACGAGACCACCGGCGCCCGTGCCCTCCTCAATCTCGGCCACACCTTCGGCCACGCGCTGGAGGCCGGCACCGGCTACGGCGATCGCCTCGTGCACGGCGAGGCGGTGGCGCTCGGCATGGCCCAGGCCTTCCGCTTCTCCGCCGCCCGCGGCCTCTGCTCGCCCGAGGACGCGGCGCGGGTCGAGCGCCATCTGCGCGCGGTCGGCCTGCCGACGCGGCTGTCCGACGTGCCGGGCGGGCTTCCCGACGACGAGGCGCTGCTCGCCCTGATGGCGCAGGACAAGAAGGTGGTGCGCGGCAGGCTCGTCTTCGTGCTCGTCACCGGCATCGGCGGCGCCTTCCTCGCCCGCGACGTGCCGGTCGAGGCGGTGCGCGCGTTCCTCGCCGAAGAGCGGTCGGGGGAGGAGGCGCGCCGGTGAGCGTCCTCGAGATCTGGCTCACCGCCGGCGGCATCCTCGGCCTGCTCGCCTGTTCGTTCTTCTTCTCCGGGTCCGAGACGGCGATGACCGCCGCCTCGCGCTCGCGCCTGCTGCAGATCGAGAAGGGCGGCGACCGCCGCGCCGGCGTCGTCTCGCGTTTGATCCAGTCGCGCGAGCGGCTGATCGGGGCGCTGCTCCTCGGCAACAACATCGTCAACATCCTCGCCGCCTCGCTCGCCACCTCGATGCTGCTCGCCCTCTTCGGCGAGCGCGGCGTCGCCTACGCGACGATCGGCATGACGGTGATGATCGTGGTGTTCTCCGAGGTGCTGCCGAAGACCTGGGCGATCGCCGATCCCGAGCGCTTCGCGCTGGCCGTCGCCCGGCCGATCCGCATCGTCGTCGCCGTGTTCGGCCCGGTGACGATGGCGGTCGAGTTCCTGGTGCGCAACCTGCTGCGCGTCTTCGGCGTCAACGTCGACGACAAGACGGCCATCCTCTCGGCCCACGAGGAACTGCGCGGCGCCGTCGACCTGCAGCACCTCGAAGGCGGCCTCGTGAAGGTCGAGCGCGACCGCATCGGCGGCCTGCTCGACCTCGCCGAGCTCGCCGTCTCCGACGTCATGGTCCACCGCACCGCCATCCAGTCGCTCGACGCCGACGAGCTGCCCGAGAAGATCGTCGAGAACGTCCTGAAGAGCCCGCACACCCGCCTGCCGCTGTGGCGCGGCCAGCCGGAGAACATCGTCGGCGTGCTGCACGCCAAGGACCTTCTCCGCGCGCTCGCCGCCGTCGGCGGCGACGTGGCCCGCCTCGACCTCGCCACCATCGCGACGCCGCCCTGGTTCGTGCCCGACACGACGAGCCTCGTCGACCAGCTCGCCACCTTCCTGAAGCGCAAGAGCCACTTCGCCCTGGTCGTCGACGAGTACGGCGAGGTCCAGGGCCTCGTCACGCTGGAGGACATCCTGGAGGAGATCGTCGGCGACATAGCCGACGAGCACGACCTCGTGGTGCAGGGCGTCCGCCCGCAGGCCGACGGCTCGGTGGTGGTCGACGGCACGGTGCCGATCCGCGACCTGAACCGGGCGCTGGACTGGCGACTGCCGGACGAGGAGGCGACGACGGTGGCCGGCCTCGTCATCCACGAGGCCCGCATGATCCCGGAGGAGCGCCAGGCCTTCACCTTCCACGGCTTCCGCTTCCAGGTCCTGCGCAAGGACCGCAACCGCGTGGCATTGCTGAAGGTGACGCCGCTCGGGGCGGGCGTGGTGGTGGCGCCTGCGCCGGCCCCGCCTGCATCGCCGCCGGCACCCCCGGCACCGCCGGCGCGCGTGATGGGGTGAGAGCGGCTTGTCGCCGTTTGCGTTTGCACCGGCGCCCGGCGGGCGCCGGCCCTCACCCGCCCTTCGGGCACCCTCTCCCCGCCTTCGGCCGGGAGAGGGGGAAGACTGCGCCGCCTCGCCGCCAGTTGGAACGGTGATGAAGCCGAGGGGACGCCGCGCGGTCCTTCTCCCGCTTGCGGGAGAAGGTGCCCGCAGGGCGGATGAGGGCGCGCCGCAAGGCGGCGCGGCGGCGCCCGCCTCTACCTTCTCCCCGGCTCCCCCGGCGCGCTCGCGTGCACGGCGAGGGCGTGCACCGGGCCGGCGAGCTCCTGGCTGAGGATGGCGTTGACGCGGCGGTGGCGGTCGAGACGGCTCTGGCCGGCGAACTCGGCGGCCGTCACGTACACGCGGAAATGGCTCTCGCCGCCGGGGCGGTGGCCCGCGTGGCCGGCATGCAGGTGCGACTCGTCCTCGACCGCCAGCGCCTCCGGCGATAGCGCCGCCCTGAGCTTGCCCTCGATCGTCTCGCGCACGCCCGCCATGTCGCTCTCCTCGTCGTCTTCGGTAAGAGCCTTGCGCGGAGCTTGTGGCGCGGTCAACCGGGACGTCCCGGCCGCCGAATCGTCCCGGCGCCGCCCCCGAAATGCCGCAACCGCCCCGCACCAGAGGCGGGTTCCGGTCGGGCCGTTCACCACGGCGTGCGCACGGCTTTGCCAAGCGCCGGGCCGATCGGCTATTGATCGGGTGTCCCAACCGGATGCCGTCTTCGACCCCCGGCGGCCTTGGCCGTCCCGAGCGCAGGAAGGAAGCGACCCGACGATGATCTCCGTCGTACGGATCGCGGCGATCGCCGTCGCGGCAGTCATCGGCCTCTTCGCGGGCCTTGCCTCCACGTCGGCACGGGCCGACATCGGCGCCTACGTCGTCGTCGACGCCGCGTCCGGCGCGGTGCTGGCCGAGAAGAACATGTTCCAGGCCTGGTATCCGGCCTCGATCACCAAGCTGATGACCGCCTACGTCACTTTCCGCGCCATGCGCGAGGGACGGATCGGGCCGGACTCGCCGGTGAAGATCACCCAGAACGCCGCCACCCGGCCGCCGAGCAAGATGGGCTTCAAGGTCGGCACGGTGCTGACCGTCGACACCGCGCTGAAGATCATCATCGTCAAGTCGGCGAACGACATCGCGGTGGCGCTCGGCGAGGCCGTCGGCGGCGGCTCCGAGGGCCGGTTCGTCGACATGATGAACGCCGAGGCCCGGCGCCTCGGCATGGTCGCCACCCACTTCGAGAACCCGCACGGCCTGCCCGATGACGCCCAGGTCACCTCGGCGCGCGACATGGCGGTGCTCGCCCGTGCCCTGATGTCGGAGTTCCCCGAGCATCGGGACCTCTTCAGGATCACGGCGCTGCAGCTCGGCAAGCGCACCATCCGCACCCACAACCACCTGCTCGAGCGCTTTCGCGGCACCGACGGCATGAAGACCGGCTTCATCTGCAATTCCGGCTTCAACGTCGTCACCACGGCGACCCGCAACGGCCGCACCCTGATCGCCGTCGTGCTCGGCGCCTACACCTCCGCCGAGCGCAACGAATTCGCCGCCATGCTGCTCACCAAGGCGTTCGGCGAGCCGGCACTGCGGCGCGGCACCCTCGCGACCCTCGCCCCGCCAGCGGTGACGCCGCAGCCGGTGAGCGTGCGCGACTACACCTGCGGTGCCAAGCGCAAGCAGCGCCAGCAGACCGCCGCCGCCCCCGCCCCTGCCGGCGAGATGGAGGACGACGACGGCGTCATCGCCGAGGCCGGCAACCGCCTGATCGTCGCCAACGCCGCCGGCGCGGCCGCGCCGGCCAAGCCGAAGAGCTATCTCGAGGCGCGCTTCTCGACGATGGCGCCGGTGCCGATCAAGCTCGGCGGCGCCACCGGAGCGGCGATCGCACTGGCCGTGCCGCTGCCGCCGGTTCGCCCGGCCGGCGGCCCGGGGGTCACCCCCGGCCCCGATCCGGCGACGCTGATGGCGCTGGTGCCGGCGACGGAAGCGGGCACCGCCCTGCCGGTCGCCAGCACCGCCCCGCCGGCTCCGGTGGTGCCGGCCGCCACCGCGCCGCCGCCGCCGCCCCTGGCGGAGCCGCTGCCGGATGCGCCGCAGCCGCAGGCCCCCGGCCTCGGCTCGATCGCGTCTGCCGCCCAGCCCGGCGTCTCGGTGCCGCTGTCGCTGATCCCGACGACGGCGCCAGCCGCCGATCCGGCCGACGCGGCGGCGCCGATGCTCGGGCCGCGGCAACGGCAGAACTGATGGCGACCGGCGACGCCGTCGGCGTGCCTGACCCCGGTTCGCCCCCGCCCGCGGCGGACGGTGAGGCCGCGGCCGCGCGGCGGGCGCGGCGCGTACCGATCCCGGTGACGATCCTCACCGGCTTCCTGGGCGCCGGCAAGACGACGCTCCTGAACGCCCTCCTGAACGATCCGGCGCTGAAAGAGGCCGCCGTCATCGTCAACGAGTTCGGCGACGTCGGCATCGACCACCTGCTGGTCGCCTCTTCCGCCGACGGCATCATCGAGCTCTCCTCCGGGTGCCTGTGCTGCACCGTGCGCGGCGAGCTCGTCACCACGCTGGAAAACCTACTGCGCGGCCTCGACAACGGCCGCATCGCGACGCTGTCGCGGGTCGTCATCGAGACCACCGGGCTGGCCGACCCCGCCCCGGTGATGCACGCAATCATGCTGCATCCCTATCTCGTGCAGCGCTTCCGCCTCGACGGCGTCGTCACCGTCGTCGATGCCCTGAACGGCGCCGCGACGCTCGATGCCCACGAGGAGGCGGTGAAGCAGGCGGCGGTGGCCGACCGGCTGGTGCTGACGAAGACCGACATGGCCGGCGGCGCGGAGGCCGGTGCCGCGCTCCGCCGGCGGCTCGGGGCCCTCAACCCGGCGGCACCGATCCTCGAGGCCGCCCGCGGCGAGGCGACGGCCGAGCGCCTGCTCGACTGCGGCCTCACCGATCCGAAGACGAAGATCCCCGACGTCGCCCGCTGGCTCGCTGCCGAGGCCTATGGCCGGCCGGGGCAGGGCGGGGCACACGATCACGGCGGCCACGGTCACCACGACCATGATCACGGATCACACGATCACCGGGACCACGGTCACGGCGCCTCGGCCGGCGCCGACCCTGATCACGGATCACATGGCCATGCGCACGGCCACGACCATCACGACCACGCCGACCACGCCGACCACGTCCACGATGTGAACCGCCACGACGCGCGCATCCGCTCGTTCTCGCTGATCACCGACCGGCTGATCCCGATGGCGACCTTCGACATGTTCCTCGACCTCCTCCGCTCGGCGCACGGGCCGAAGCTCTTGCGGATGAAGGGGATCGTCGGCATCGCCGAGGATCCGGACCGGCCGCTCGTCATCCATGCCGTGCAGCACGCCATGCACCCGCCGACGCAGCTGCCATCGTGGCCGGGCGGTGACCGCCGCACCCGCCTCGTCTTCATCACCTGCGACCTGCCGGAAGAGTTCGTGCGCGGCCTGTTCGACGCCTTCACCGGCGTCATCGCGCCCGACCGACCGGACGCGGCGGCGATGATGAACAACCCGCTGGCTATCCCCGGCTTCCGCGCCTGAGGGGCCTCTAGGCGCCGCGCGCCGCGATCGCCTCGGCGAGCGCCACCGTCCGCGCCGCCATCTCGGCGTGCAGGCGCTCCACCATCCGCCCGCCGAGCGACAGCGCGCCTTTGCCGGCGTTCTCCGGCAGCGCGAAGGCGGCGACCAGAGTGCGCGCGAAATCGACCTCCGCCGGGTCCGGCGAGAAGGTGCGGTTCGCCGCCTCGATCTGGTTCGGGTGGATCAGCGTCTTGCCGTCCATGCCGAGATCGACGCCCTGGCTGCATTCCGCCGCGAAGCCCTCGGCGTCGTCGAGCCGGTTGTAGACGCCGTCGATGACATCGAGGCCGTAGGCGTGGCCGGCCGCCACCGCGTCGGCGAGCCAGTGCAGCATCGGCGCGCGGCCGGGCACGAGGCGCACGCGGGTGTCCTTGGAAAGATCGTTGGTGCCGAGCACGAAGGCGGCGAGCCGCGCCCCCTCCGGTGCCCGCCGTGCCGCCGCCACCGCAATCGGGTCGAGGGCAGCGCGCGGCGTCTCGATCATCGCCCACAGCGCGATCGTGCGGGCCGCGCCGAACTCGGCGAGCGCCCGGTCGACGGCGAAGACGTCCTCGGCGGTCGAGACCTTCGGCACCAGGATGGCGTCGGGGCAGGCAGCGGCCGCGGCGGCGAGGTCGTCCTCGCCCCACGGCGTCGCGAGCGCGTTGATGCGCAGGATCACCTCGCGGCCGCCGAAACCGCCGGCCTTCACCGCCTCGGCCACCTGTGCCCGCGCGGCCGCCTTGGCGTCCGGGGCGACGGAATCCTCGAGGTCGAGGATGATCGCGTCGGCCGGCAGGGTGCGCGCCTTCTCGATGGCGCGGGCGTTGGAGCCCGGCATGTAGAGGACGCTGCGGCGCGGTCGGATCGTCATCGGCGTCTTCCTGGCTTGGACGGTTCGGCTGGACGGTTCGTCGCGGCGGCGCCGCTTTGCGGGTCCGCGCCATTCTGCCAGTGTCCGGCCGCGGCGCGAGAGGCAGGGAGGTCGCACTTTGGTCGGGGTCGGGGGCGAGGTCTTGGTCGAGGGCTTGGGCGAGAGCGCGGACGTCGTCATCGTCGGGGGTGCCGCCGTCGGCGCCTCGGTCGCCTATTTCCTGAAATCCGAGATGGGCTTTGCCGGCCGCGTCATCGTGGTCGAGCGCGACCCGACCTATGCGCGCTCGGCCACCACGCTCTCGGCGGCCTCGATCCGCCAGCAGTTCTCGACGCCGGAGAACGTCCGCCTGTCGCTGTTCGGCGTCGATTTCATCAGGACGCTCAAGACACGCTTCGGTGCCGACGCCGACGTCGGCTTCCGCGAGGGCGGCTACCTCATCCTCGCCGGCACGGCCGAGGGCGCGGCGGTGCTCGCCGCCAACCACGCCGTCCAGGCGGCCGAGGGCGCCGACACAGTGCTTTACGATGCCGCCGGCCTCGCTGCGCGCTTCCCCTGGCTCGCGACCGACGATCTCGCCGCCGGCTGCTTCGGCCGCAGCGGCGAGGGCTGGTTCGACGCCCACATGCTGTTGTCGCTGCTGCGCACCGGCGCCCGCGCCGCCGGGGCGGAGTTCCTCCACGGCACGGTCGCAGCGATCGAGCGGGTCGGCGCCCGTGTCACGGCCGTCCGCCTCGCCGACGGGCGCCGCATCGCCTGCGGGATGCTCGTCAACGCCGCCGGCCCGCAGGCGGGCGACGTCGCGGCGCTGGCCGGCCTGCCGCTCGCCGTCGAGCCGCGCAAGCGCTCGGTCTTCGTCTTCCGCTGCCGGGACGAGGTGCCGGGGCTGCCGCTGCTGGTCGACCCCTCGGGCGTCTACGTACGGCCGGAGGGCGAGGCGTTCATCTGCGGCGTCTCGCCACCGGAGGAGGAAGACGGGCGCGCGGGCGACGACGACTTCGAGCCCGACTACGCCCTCTTCGACGAGGTCATCTGGCCGGCGCTCGCCAGCCGGGTGCCGGCCTTCGAGGCGATCCGCTTCGAGCGCGCCTGGGCGGGCCACTACGACTACCACACCCTCGACCAGAACGCCGTCGTCGGGCCGCACCCGGAGGTCGGCAACCTCCTGTTCGCCAACGGCTTCTCCGGCCATGGCCTGCAGCACGCCCCCGGCGTCGGCCGCGCCGTCGCGGAATTCATCGCCACCGGCGGCTGGCGGACGATCGACCTCTCGGTGTTCGGTTACGAGCGGGTGGCGGCGGGGCGGCCGCTGATCGAGCAGGCGGTGATCTGAGGGCGGCGGGCATCCGCCATGCCCGTCAGGTGCCCCGCCCGGTCCGCCCTTTGGAATTGCAGGATGGTGACCGCTCCAACATAACGGGCTCTCAACAACCGAGAAATGGACGAACAGCGATAGCAGTCTCGACGGTTCGCACGGTCACCTTCGATCTCCTCCGGTCGCTCGGCCTGACGAGGATCTTCGGAAATCCCGGATCGACGGAAGAGACCTTCCTGAAGGACTTCCCGGCTGACTTCACCTACCATCTGGCGCTGCAGGAAGCCTCGGCCATCGCCATCGCCGATGGCTACGCCCAGGCGACCGGCAAGCCGGCGATCGTCAACGTCCACACCGCCGCCGGCCTCGGCAACGCGATGGGCAACCTGATCACCGCGAGCCTCAACAAGACGCCGCTGATCGTCACCGCCGGCCAGCAGACGCGCGAGATGCTGCTGATGGAGCCGTGGCTCACCAACGTCGAGGCGACGATGCTGCCGCGGCCGTGGGTGAAGTGGGCCTACGAGCCCGTCCGCCCCGAGGACGTGCCAGCCGCCTTCATGCGCGCCTATGCGGTGGCGACGCAGGCGCCGGCCGGCCCGGTCTTCCTGTCACTGCCGCTCGACGACTGGGACAAGCCCTGCGACGGACCGGCCGTGGTGCGCACGGTGAGCCGCCGCGTTGCCCCCGACATGGATCGCCTGAAGGAGTTCGCCGACATCCTCTCCAAGGCCGCCTCGCCGGTGCTGATCTTCGGTGCGGCGATCGACCGTGGCGACGGCTGGGCGGATGCGGTGGCGCTCGCCGAAAGGCTCGGTGCGCCGGTGTGGGCGGCGCCGGCGAGCGAGCGGGTGCCGTTTCCCGAGAACCATCCCCTCTATGCCGGCGGACTGCCGTTCGCCCTCGGACCGCTGTCGGAGCGCCTCGCCGGCCACGATGTCGCGATCGTCATCGGCGCGCCGGTGTTCCGCTACTACCCCTACGTCGCCGGCCGATACCTGCCGGAGGGCCTGCGCCTGCTCCACATCAGCGACGACCCTGCCGAGACCGCCCGGGCACCCGTCGGCGACAGCCTGGTGGCAGACGCCGTGCTCGCCACCCGGGCGCTGGCCGAACGGGTGACGCCGCGGGCGAAGCAGGGCGGCAGCCCCGCGTCCCCGTCGCGGCCGGTCCCTGCCTCGCCTGCAGCCGCGCCGGCGGGCGAGGCCGGCGTGCCGCGGGCGGCGGCGGTGTTCGCCGCCCTCGCCGAGGTGCGGCCGGACGACGCCGTGCTCGTCCACGAGACGCCGTCGAACCTCGCTGACCTGCGCCGCGCGTGGCCGATCACGAGGCCCCGGACCTTCTTCACCTTCGCCAGCGGCGGCCTCGGCTGGAACCTGCCGGCCTCGGTCGGCATCGCCCTCGGCGAGCGCGACACCGGTCGCAACAGGCCGGTGGTGATGATCATCGGCGACGGCTCCTTCCAGTACTCGCTGCAGGCGCTGTGGACGGCGGCGCAGAACGACCTGCCGATCGTCTTCATCGTGATGCGCAACGGCCAGTACGGCATCCTGAAGTCGTTCGCCGTCCTGGAGGAGACGCCCGGGGTGCCGGGCCTCGACATTCCCGGCATCGACATCGTCAGCCTCGCCCGCGGCTATGGCTGCGAGGCGGAGCGCATCACCGACCTCGAGGAGCTGAAGCGCCGGGTCACCGCCGGCCTCGCCGGGACGCGGCCGTGCGTCTTCGAGGTGCCGATCACGGCCGAGGTGCCGCCGCTCATCTGAGCGCCGGCGCCAGGTGAGCGCCGGCGCCACGCCGTCGTGGGCAAACGCCACCGAAGTTTCCGGCGGCGGTCCCGCCGCGGGTGCGGGGGCGCGAAGCATCAGCAAACGCGCTCAGCTGCATCAGATTTTATGACTTCCCCAAGTTGTCAGACTAATTCTATCCTCAATGGCCCCCGAGGGGCTCGGGGGCAGGGTCGAGGGCTGTCGTCTGCGCCGCGCGCTGCGGACGGCCCTGACACCAGGACGCCCCGGGGAAACGTCACATGGTCCACCGCCTTACTCTGCCGCGCCGCGACGTGCTGAAGCTCGGCGCCCTCGGCGCTCTGGGCACGCTCATCGCCGCCGGGACGCTCGACAGGGCGGGCGCGCAGTCGCCCAGCGTCGAGAACGTCATGTCGAACCTGAAGGAGATCAAGTTCGGCAACTACAATCCGAACTATGCGGCGCAGTGGCCGTTCCGGCTGGCGCAGGCGCTCGGCTACTTCAAGGAAGTTGGCATCGAAGACTTCGAGATCATCCAAAGCGAAGAATACATCCCGGGCCTGATTGGCGGCAGCCTCGACCTGACGCACGGCGACACCAGCAACTTCATCGGCGCCGGCGTGGCGAGCGGCGTGCCGCTGAAGATCATCGAAATCTACCGCGACCAGGAGTGGTGGATGATGGGTGTCGGCAAGGGCATCAACACGATCGAGGACCTCAAGGGCAAGAAGGTCAGCGGCGGCCAGCTCGGCGCCCGCAACACCTGGGTGCTGAAGCAGATCATCAAGAAGCTCGGCCTCAATCCCGAGACGGACGTCGAGTTCGTGCCGACGTCGGGCGGCTCCGACGGGCGGCTCGGGGCGATCATCGCCGGCACCATCCAGGCGACGATCCTGTTCCCGCGCCACCGCAAGGGCCTCGAGGAGAACGGCGGACAGTTCCTGTCGATCGAGTTGACGCCGTCGCCGCAGGAGGCGATCTGCGCGACGTCCGACTGGCTGGCGAAGAACGAGGACGCCGCCTACGCCTTCGTGCGCGAGGACATCCGCGCCCGCCAGTGGCTGATGAAGCCCGAGAACAAGGACAAGGCCTACCAGATCATGATCGATCTCGGCTACGAGATCCCGCCGGCCTTCATGGCGCTCTACCAGGAAGAGATCGACCAGATCAGCCCGGACGGCGGCTTCGACAACGTCCAGGTGATGCAGACGTTCATGGACCAGGTGGCGCTGACCGGCGACGTGCCGGCGGGCGTCGACTGGCGCAAGTACATCGACATGAAATATGTCTGGGCCGCCCAGGAGGCCCTCGGCCTGCCGAAGCGCCCGCCGTCGATGTGAGGGGTGCGGCCGGCGATTTCGCGGGCGCCTCCAACTGAAACACTGACCCTCCCCCTGTGGGAGGGTCGGACCGCGTGAGCGGTCCGGGGAGGGCCGCCGTCGGCGCAGCCGAGAGCGGGGGCGACGGTCCGACAGTCGCGGGCGTCGTACCCCCGCGCTCTGCGCGGCGGCCTCCTCCGGCCGGCTCTGCCGGCCACCTCCCCCACGAGGGGGGAGGGAAGCTCGCCGCCCCCCCCTCCTCGGCCCTCTTCGCCCATTGGCGGGTTGCGCCGTCGCGCTCCTGCGACCTACCCTGCGAGCTTCCGTCGCACGGGCGTCCGTCGCGGCGTCATTCGAGCGCGCCACGCAAGGCGTGCCGCCACCGGAGGAACTGTCCCCCATGCTGACGACACCCTCGAAATGGACGCGACTGCGCTCCGCCGTTCTCGCCGCCGTCGCCGGAGCGGCGCTGCTCGGCGCCGGCACCCAGGCCGCCCGGGCGGAGTTCATCAACGTGCTGACCGGCGGCACCTCGGGCGTCTACTACCCGCTCGGCGTGGCGCTGACGAAGATCTATGCCGAGGCGATCCCCGACGCCCGGCCGACCGCCCAGGCCACCAAGGCCTCGGTGGAGAACCTCAACCTGCTCGACGCCGGCAAGGGCGAGATCGCCTTCACCCTCGGCGACAGCCTCGCCTTCGCCTGGGCGGGCGACGCCGACGCCGGCTTCAAGAAGAAGCTCGAGGGCCTGCGGACAGTGGCGGCGATCTACCCGAACTTCATCCAGGTGGTCGCCTCGCAGGAATCCGGCATCAAGACGCTCGCCGACCTGAAGGGCAAGCGCGTCTCCGTCGGCGCGCCGAAGTCCGGCACCGAGATCAACGCCCGCGCCATCCTCGGCGCCGCCGGCCTGAAATACGAGGACCTCGGCAAGGTCGAGTACCTGCCGTTCGCCGAGTCCGTGGAGCTGATGAAGAACCGCCAGCTCGACGCGACGCTGCAGTCGGCCGGCCTCGGCGTCGCCTCGATCCGCGACCTCGCGAGCTCGGTGCCGATCACCATCGTCGAGGTGCCCGCCGCCGACATCGAGAAGATCGGCCTGCCCTACATGCCGGTGACGATCCCGGCCGGCACCTACACCGGCCAGGACGCCGCGGTCTCGACCGCCGGCGTGCAGAACTTCCTCGTCACCCGCGCCGACCTGTCGGACGACCTCGTCTACGCGATGACGAAGTCGATGTTCGACCACCTCGACCAGATGACCGCCGCCCATGCCGCGGCCAAGGGCATCAAGCTCGACGCCGCCGCGAAGGACTCGCCGGTGCCGCTGCACCCCGGCGCCGAGCGCTTCTACAAGGAAAAGGGCGCGATGTGAGGTGAGGCGACCTGTCCCTCCCCTGCAACCGAAGCGGGCTTGCCCGCTTCGGTAAACTCAGGTGCCCATGTCGGCATGCCGACATGGGTGGGAGGGACAGGCGACCGCAGGTCGCCAGGGTGGGGCCCGTGAAATAGAAGCGAGACCTCGCCGTCGTCGCATTCTCGATTGACGGGCCCCACCCTGACCGCTTCGCGGTCGGTCCCTCCCCCTGGCAGGGAAGGGACGTGGCGGCGCGTGTCGATGGAGATGCGGACGAGCGTTGCGACTGGACGGCCTTGGGAGAGCATCGCCGATGACCACCACCGCCACCGCTGCGCCGGCGCCGCCGATCGACGAGGCGACCGTCGAGGGGCATCTGCCGGGGTTCGGCATCGATGCCGCCGGACGCGTGCTGTTCTACATCGCCGTGGTGTTCTCGCTGTTCCAGCTGTGGACCGCCGCCTACGCGCTGCTGCCGAGCCAGGTGGTGCGCTCGGTCCACGTCGGCTTCCTGCTGCTCTTGCTGTTCGGGCTCGCTGCCGAGGGGCTGAAGGGCAGCGCGGCGCGACCGATCTTCTGGCTGCTCGGCCTCGCCGGCTTCGTCACCAGCTTCTACCACTGGGTCTTCTACGAGGACCTGATCGTCCGCTCCGGCGATCCCTCGCAGGCCGACATCATCGTCGGCGTGATCGTCATCGCCATCGTCTTCATCGCCGGCTGGCGGCTGATGGGCTGGGCGCTGCCGATAATGTGCGGCATCACCGTCGCCTATGCGCTGTTCGGCCAGTACCTGCCGCCACCGCTCGACCACCGGGGCTTCGACTTCACCCAGGTGGTCGACCAGCTGTTCCTCGGCACCGAGGGCATCTACGGCCTGCCGGTCTACGTGTCGTCGACCTACATCTTCCTGTTCATCCTGTTCGGCGCCTTCCTCGAGCGCGCCGGGATGATCCAGCTGTTCAACGACATCGCCATGGGCACCGTCGGCCACGCCCGCGGCGGTCCGGCGAAGGTGGCGGTGGTGTCGTCGGCGCTGATGGGGACGATCAACGGCTCGGGGGTGGCGAACGTCGTCTCCACCGGCCAGTTCACCATCCCGCTGATGAAGCGCTTCGGCTACAAGCCGGCCTTCGCCGGGGCGGTGGAGGCGACCGCCTCGATGGGCGGCCAGATCATGCCGCCGGTGATGGGGGCGGTCGCCTTCATCATGGCCGAGACGATCGACGTCCCCTATGTCGAGATCGCCAAGGCGGCGGCGATCCCGGCGATCCTCTACTTCTTCACCGTCTTCTGGATGGTGCACCTGGAGGCGGGCAAGCACGGCCTGCTCGGGCTGCCGAAGGCCGAATGCCCGTCGGCGCTCGGCGCCATCCGCAAGAGCTGGTACCTGCTCCTGCCGCTGGTGGCGCTCGTCTACCTGCTGTTCTCCGGCTACACGCCGCTATTCTCCGGCACGGTCGGCCTCGCGCTGACGCTGCTCATCATCCTCGGTGCGCCGATCGCGGCGCGGCTGTCGGCGCGCGCCTTCCGCATGGTGTTCTGGGTGGCGCTCGGACTCGCGGCCTCGGCCTTCCTGCGCTTCGGGGTCGACTGGCTGGTGCTGGTGCTCGCCGTGCTGATCGTCGGCTGCGCGCTCTTCACCCACGGCCGCGGCGCGCTGCGCGTCACCATCGAGAGCCTCGCCGATGGCGCCCGCAACGCCCTGCCCGTCGGCGTCGCCTGCGCGCTCGTCGGCACCATGATCGGCGTCTTCACGCTCACCGGCGTCGCCACCACCTTCGCCCGCTTCGTCGTTGAGATCGGCGAGGGCAGCCTGCTCTTGTCGCTGCTTCTGACGATGGTCGCCTGCATCGTGCTCGGCACCGGCCTGCCGACGATCCCGAACTACATCGTCACGGCGGCGATCGCCGGGCCGGCGCTGCTCGAGCTCGGCGTGCCGCTGATCGTCAGCCACATGTTCGTGTTCTATTTCGGCATCATGGCCGACCTGACGCCACCGGTGGCGCTCGCCGCCTTCGCGGCCGCGCCGATCGCCCAGGCGCCGGGCATGACGATCGGCTGGATCGCCACCCGGCTGGCGCTCGCCGCCTACGTCGTGCCGTTCATGGCCGTCTATGCGCCGGTGCTGATGCTGCAGTCGGGCGGGCCGCTCGAGGCCGCCATCGGCTTCTGGCCGGCGGTGGCCTACGTGGTCGCGAAGGCGGTGGTGGCGATCGTGCTGTGGGGCGTGGCGGCCGTCGGCTTCCTGTCGACGCGGGTGTCCTGGTGGGAGCGGCTGTGGGCCTTCGCCTCGGCCGGGCTGCTGGTGATGGAGCTGCCGGTCACCGACGGCCTCGGCTGGGCGGGCTGCATCGCCTTCTTTGCCTGGCACGCCTGGCGCAGCCGGGGCGCGGTGCGCCGGGAAGCCTCCGGGGCGGGCGTCGCGAAGCCGGCCCCCGACACGGCCGCCGGCCCGACCGCCGCGCCGTGAGCGCGCTCTGCCTCGCCGGCGGCGGCGAGGTAATTCGGGTGGCGACCCTCGCCTTCACGCTCGCCTGGACGCACACCATCGAGCGCACCGCCTGGGAGGAGGACTGGCGCGTCGACCCCGCCGCCCTCGTCCTCGTCGCGGCGCGGGTGAAGGGCACCGGCGCCGGCATGGAGCCGCCGGACAGCGCCCGTTTCGACGGCACCTGGTGGCGCTGGTCGCCCGGGGTGTCGGTGCCGTCGGTGACGCTCAGGCGGGCGCCGCAGGCCGGCGACTGGCGGCTCTGCGTCGCCGGCGCGTGCCGGCCCGTCGGCGAGATCCTGCCGCCCGCGGCGGACCCGGTGACACTGTCGGCCTGCCCCTGAGGCGTTGCGGCGCCGTCCGCGCGCCTGACCGGATTTTGGGCAGTCCGCACGATCCCGTGGCGCCGGCGGCGGCGGCGATATAACGTCCGCCCGTTCGCCGGCCCCGTCCGGCCGCCGGAAGGACAAGAAGAAGCGACATGCGGAAGGTCGACCCGCGACTGTCGGAGATCGTCGACGCCGAGGCGCTGTCGCGGGAGCTCCGGGCGCTCGCCGACGCCAGCGCCGAGCGCGACGTGCGGCCGAAGCTCGTCGCCCGCCTCAAGGAGGTGCGCAAGGAGGCGCTCGCCCGCGCCGAGGCGATGCTCGCCGTCGACGGCAGCGGCGCCGCCTGCGCCCGGCGGCTGTCGCACCTGCAGGACGTCATCATCCGCGAGCTCGCGACGATCGCGGTCGAGCGCGTCTACCGCGCCGACAACCCGTCGAAGGGCGAGCGCATCGCCATCATGGCGGTCGGCGGCTACGGCCGCGGCACGCTGGCGCCGGGCTCCGACGTCGATCTTCTGTTCCTGCTGCCCTACAAGCAGACGGCGTGGACCGAGAGCGTCATCGAGTTCGTCCTCTATGCGCTGTGGGACCTGCGCCTGAAGGTCGGGCACGCGACGCGCACCGTCGACGAGTGCATCCGTCTCGCCCGCACCGACATGACGATCCGCACCGCCGTGCTGGAGGCGCGCCATCTGTGGGGCGACGCCGGCCTCGCCGATTCGCTGCTGGTGCGCTTCGACACCGAGGTGGTGAAGGGCACGGCGGCGGAGTTCATCGCCGCCAAGCTCGCCGAGCGCGACGAGCGCCACCGCCGCCAGGGCCGCTCGCGCTACCTCGTCGAGCCGAACGTCAAGGAGGGCAAGGGCGGCCTCAGGGACCTCAACACGCTGTTCTGGATCGCAAAATACTTCTACCGCGTGCGCCGCGCCGGCGACCTCGTCGAGAAGGGGGTGTTCACCCGCGGCGAATACAACCTCTTCCGCAAGGCCGAGGACTTCCTGTGGGCGGTGCGCTGCCACATGCACTTCCTCACCGGCAAGGCCGACGAGCGGCTGTCCTTCGACATCCAGCGCGAGATCGCGGTGCGGCTCGGCTACACGAGCCACCCGGGCCTGCGCGACGTCGAGCGCTTCATGAAGCACTACTTCCTGGTGGCGAAGGACGTCGGCGACCTCACCCGCATCTTCTGCTCGGCGCTGGAGGACGAGCAGGTGAAGACCGTCACCGGTCTCAACCGCTTCCTGCGCTCGATGCGCCGGCGGCGGGCGGCGCTCGCCGACAGCGCCGACTTCGTCGTCGACCACGACCGCATCACCGTCGTCGACGACGGCGTCTTCGAGCGCGACCCGGTCAACCTCGTGCGCATCTTCCATCTGGCCGACAAGCACGCGCTCGCCTTCCATCCCGACGCGATGCGGCTGATCCGCCGCTCGCTCAAGCTGATCGACCACGACCTGCGCGAGGACGCCGAGGCGAACCGGCTGTTCCTGGAGATCCTGACCTCGCGGCGCGAGCCGGAGATCGTGCTGCGACGGATGAGCGAGGCGGGCGTGCTCGGCCGCTTCGTGCCGGATTTCGGCAAGGTCATCGCGATGATGCAGTTCAACATGTACCACCACTACACGGTGGACGAGCATCTCCTGCGCTGCATCGGCATCCTTTCCGAGATCGAGCGCGGCGACCGCGCCGACGAGCACCCGCTGACGACGCGCCTCGTCGAGGCGATCCAGAACCGCCGCGTGCTCTATGTGGCGCTATTCCTGCACGACATCGCCAAGGGCCGGCCCGAGGACCACTCGACGGCCGGCGCCAAGGTCGCCCGACGGCTCTGCCCGCGCCTCGGCCTGACGGCGGCGGAGACCGAGACGGTCGCCTGGCTGATCGAGACGCACCTCGTGATGAGCATGACGGCGCAGTCGCGCGACCTCTCGGACCCGAAGACGATCGCCGATTTCGCCCGCATCGTGCAGTCGCCGGAGCGGCTGAAGCTCCTGCACATCCTCACCGTCGCCGACATCAAGGCGGTCGGACCGGGGGTGTGGAACGGCTGGAAGGCGCAGCTGCTGCGCACGCTGTTCTTCGAGACTGAGCAGTTGGTGGCCGGCGGCCACACCCGGCAGTCGCGCGAGCAGCGCGTCAACGACGCCAAGGCGGAACTCGCCCGCGCGCTCACCGACTGGCCGAAGGCCGAGCTCGACGCCTATCTCGAGCGCCACTACCCGGCCTACTGGCTGCGCGTCGACCTCGAGCGCAAGCGCGAGCACGCGACGCTGATCCGCTCCGCCGACCGCCGACGCCAGCGCCTCGCCGTCACCGCCGCGATGCTGGCCGACCGCGACGCCGTCTGCCTCAACGTGCTGGCGCCGGACCATCCGCGGCTCTTGTCGGTGGTGTTCGGCTGCTGCACCGCCGCCGGCGCCAACATCGCCGACGCGCAGATCTTCACCACCACCGACGGGCTCGCCATCGATTCGATCTCGCTGTCGCGCGAGTTCCCCGACGATGCCGACGAACTGCGGCGCGCCGAGCGCATAACGGCGCTGATCGAGCGCGTCGTCGCCGGCAAGGAGCCGATGCCGGAGCGCCCCGCCCGCCGGGTCGGCACCGTCGCGCCGGCGAAGACCTTCCACGTCGAGCCGGAGGTGCTGGTCGACAACGCCGCCTCGGAGCGCTTCACCATGCTGGAGGTGTCCGGCCTCGACCGGCCGGGCCTGCTCTACGAGCTGACGCGGGTCATCTCCGACTTGAGCCTCAACATCGCCTCGGCCCACATCGCCACCTTCGGCGAGCGCGCCGTCGACGTCTTCTACGTCACCGACCTGATGAACCATAAGATCACCAACGCCAGCCGCCAGGCGGCCATTCGCCGGCGCCTGACGGCGGTGTTCGAGCCGCGCCCGCCCGCCGCCGCCGAGACACGCCCGCGCGAGCGCCGCGCGCTCGCCGCCGAATAGCCGTCAGACCCGGCCGCGCCGCGTGAGTCTCCTCAAGAACTTCGCCACCGTCGGCGGCCTGACGCTGTCGAGCCGCGTGCTCGGCTTCGTCCGCGACAGCTTCCTTGCCGCGGCGATCGGCACCGGTGCGGTGGCCGACGCCTTCGTCGTCGCCTTCCGCCTGCCCAACCTGTTCCGCCGGCTATTCGCGGAAGGGGCGTTCTCCTCCGCCTTCGTGCCGCTGTTCGCCGGCAAGCTCGAGGTGGAGGGCGAGGCGAGCGCCAAGCGCTTCGCCGAGGAATCGCTTTCCGCCCTCGGCCTCGCGCTCCTCATCCTGACGGTGGTGGCCGAGCTCGGCATGGCGGCCCTCGTCTTCGTGCTGGCACCGGGCTTCGCCGACGACCCGGCGAAGTTCGACCTCACCGTACTCCTGAGCCGGATCGCCTTCCCCTATCTTCTGCTCGTCTCGCTGGTGTCGCTCTATTCCGGCGTTCTCAACGGCCTCGGCCGCTTCGCCGCCGCGGCGTTCTCGCCGGCGCTCCTCAACACGGCGCTGATCGCTGCCCTCGCCGCCGTCTTCATGCTCGGCTACGAGGGAACGACGATGGCCGGCGTGCTGCTCGCCGGCGGCATCACGCTCGGCGGCGTGCTGCAGCTCGGCCTGTTGCTGTTCGCCCTCGCCCGGGCGGGCTTTCCGATCGCCTTCAGGCGGCCGCGCCTCACCGAGGGCGTCAAGCGCCTCGCCGTGCTGGCGGGGCCGAGCGTCATCGCCGGCGGCGTCGTGCAGATCAACTCGGTGGTCGGCACGATGATCGCCTCCACCGAGGCCGGCGCGGTGTCGTGGCTCTACTTCGCCGACCGCGTCTACCAGCTGCCGCTCGGCATCGTCGGCATCGCCGTCGGCGTCGTGCTGCTGCCGGACCTCGCCAAGCGGGTGCGCGCGGGCGACATCGCCAGCGTCAACGCCAGCCAGAACCGCTCGATGGAGTTCGCGATGGCGCTGACGCTGCCGGCGGCGGCGGCGCTGACGCTGTTCGCCCTGCCGATCACCATCGGGCTGTTCCAGCGCGGCGCCTTCACCGCCGCGGACAGCGTCGCCACCGCCGCGGCGCTCGCCGCCTTCGGCGCCGGCCTGCCCGCCTTCGTGCTGACGCGCGTCTTCCAGCCGGCCTTCTTCGCCCGCGAGAACACCCGCACGCCGATGGTCTATTCGGCGATCACGGTGGCGGCGAACGTCGTCATCAGCCTCGCCCTGTTCCCGCTGATCGGCTACGTCGGCGTCGCCATCGCCACCTCCGCCTCGAGCTGGCTCAACGTCGCGCTGCTCTACCGGGGCCTGCGCAAGGCCGATCTCTACGTCGCCGACGCCCGCCTGAAGCGCACGATGGTGCGGGTGCTGGCGGCGGTGGCGGTGATGGTCGCCGTGCTCTACGGCGCCGAATACCTGCTCGCGCCTTGGTTCGCCGCCGGCAGCCTGATGCGCCTCGGCGCTCTCGCCGCCTTCGTCGGTGCCGGCGGCCTCGCCTACGCGGTGGCGGCCATCGCCTTCGGCGCGGTCAGCCGCTCCGACCTCCGCCGGGTGCTGAAGCGCGGTCGCTAGATGGGCTGGCACGACCTAGAGTCGATATCGTCAGTGGTTGAACAAGAAGCTGCCGTATTCCTTGCTGAAATGTTGCCGTGAGATAGCGGCCGGCAGGGGAAACTTGCCCGGTCGATAGAGGAAACTTCGCAACATCTCGCGCGTTGTTGAGCCAGTAGGGGATGGGCCGCAAGCGGCTCGATCCCTCCTCACGCACGACCGGAGATCCGCCATGCGACACCTCACCAAGGTCGTGGCTCTGGGAGCATTTGCGCTCCTCGCCGTTGCCACGACCGGCCCGACCCCCGCACACGCCGACGAGAGCGCCTTCCTCTCCCGCTTCGAGACCGACTGGACCGGTGGCGGCAAAGTGCTGCGCCGCGCCAACGAGGGGGCGTGGAACGTCACCTGCACGATGACGCAGGACCTCGGGCCGAACGCCATCGACATCGGCGGCAGCTGTCGCGCGGCGGTCTTCGTCAACAAGCAGATCGGTGCGAAGCTGACCATCGACCCGGCGACCGGGGTCTATTCGGGCACCTACATCGGTGCCTCGGAAGGCCCGGCGACACTGTCCGGCAAGCGCAACGGCGACACGCTGACGCTCACCATCACCTGGGCGGAGCCGATCAACGGCGACGACAAGGCGACGATGATCATCAGCAATCCCGGCGACGGCACGATGCGGATCCAGGTCACCGACAAGGACGGTGCCGGCGGCCCGACCGTGACGACCTCCGACCTCAGCTTCCGCGCCGGTTGACGCGCGGCAGACATCCAAGCGATCGATCCGAAGGCCGGTGGGGCACCTCGCCGGCCTCCGGCGCGTCAGGTCGCAACTGCGATCGCCCTCAGCGCGTCCGCCGTCTCCCCGTCTGCCGGGAAGAATGCCTCGACGGCGATTTCCGAAAGCGTCACGTCGACCGGCGTGCCGAAGACGGTCGTCGTCGAGAGAAACGACAGCACGCCATGGGGTGTGTCGAGCACCAGCGGCACGCAGACGTCACCGTCCTCGCAGGCCGCGGCGCGGCCGGGGACGCCGCGCGGCACCGGATAGGCGCGCAGCTCCTCTATCAGCGCCGCGAGGACCGGGTCCGCCGTCGCCTCGACCTGGCGGTGCAGGCGGGCGAGGAGGTGGGCGCGCCAGGCGGCGAGGTTGCGGATGCGGCGCTGCAGGCCGCCGGGGTGCAGGCTGAGGCGCAGGACGTTGCACGGCGCCGCCAGGAGGGCCGGCTCGACGCCCGCGAGCAGCGGCGCCACGGCGCGGTTGGCGGCCACCATCGTCCAGTGCCGGTCGACGGCGAGCGCCGGAAACGGCTCGTGGGCGGCGAGCACCGTCTCCACGGCCCTGCGGGCGCTCGCGAGCGATGGCGCTTCGAACGGGCGCTCGGGAAAGGCGGGGGCGTAGCCGGCGGCGAGCAGCATGAGGTTCTGCTCGCGCAGCGGCACCTCGAGGCACTCGGCGAGCCGCAGCACCATCGCCCGGCTGGGTAGAGACTTGCCGGTCTCGACGAAGCTCAGGTGCCTGGACGAGATGCCGGCCTCGAGGGCGAGGTCGAGCTGGCTCAGCCGCCGCCGCTGCCGCCACTGCCGCAGCAGCGAGCCGAAGGCCTGAACAGGTTCGGTCGCCGGCTGGTGGTGCGCGGGGGAGACGGTGTCGGTGCGAAGGGTCGTCATGTCGCGAGCTTAAGCCCTTGAGCGCCGGCGCGCCCATGACGTCCGAGGTCATCGATCCGGGGCGGCGAAGCGCGGAGGCTCGTGTCGTTCGCGGCCGGCACCCCCGCCGGCCGCCTCGCCAGGAGCCAGACCGATGCTGCCTTCGCTCTCCCACGATCCCGTCCGCTTCCTGCGCACCGTGCTGGCGGCCGATGCCGTCTCTGCCGGCGCCACGGGGCTCTTGCTGCTCGTCGCCCCCGCCGCGATCCTCGACCTGCTCGGGCTGCCGGGCTGGCTGACGCGCTCGGCCGGGCTGGCGCTGCTGCCGTTCGCCGCCTTCGTCGGCTGGACGGCGAGCCGTCCGGTGCCACCGCGCGCCGCGGTCCTGCTCGTCGTCGTCCTCAACGCCGCCTGGGCGGTCGAGAGCGTCGTGACGGTCGCCGGCGGCTTCGTCACGGCGACGCCGCTCGGCGTGGCGTTCGTCCTCGTCCAGGCAGCGCTGGTGGCGGCCTTCGCGGCGCTGCAGGCCGCGGCCTTGCGGCAAGCTTCCCCGCGGGTCGCGTGACGCGACGGCGCCGGCACCGACCGGTACGCCGGCCACGCCCAGACGCGAAGAGGCCCGGCCGCCGCAGGGCAGGCCGGGCCTCGCAACCATCTCCGAACCGCGGCGTTCGGAGCCGCGTCGGCCGGGTGCCGGTGTCAGCAGTTCGTCTTGACGGTCTTGGTGTCCGGACGGTTGCCCGGGCGGTCGACCTTGGTGACGGTCTTCTTGCAGTTCCCATTGTTGTTGTTGCGATAGGCCGGCACCACGGCGACGCCGGGGATCAGCGGGTTCACCACGATCACACCGGTGTTCGGGCGAGCCTGCGTCCGGACCGTCGTCTCCTTCTTGATGACGACCTTGTCGGCGAGCGCGGAACCTGCCGAGAAGCTTGCACCCGAAAGCGCGATGGCGATTGCGACCGCGGAAGAAGTGAGGATCTTCATGGCAAAGTCTCCGTTGTTGTGCCGGGACAACTGTCAGAGCGTCCGGTTGGTTCCCTCGCATCGGCGTCGCGGACCCTCGCCTTGCGTCGCCCCGCGGCCTCCGCCATAACCCGCCGGCCTCGCAACCCGCTCCGGACCGGTCCGCCCCATGACGACGTTCACCCCCCGCGTGTTCTCCGGCGTGCAGCCGACCGGCAACCTGCACCTCGGCAACTATCTCGGCGCCATCGTGCGGTTCGTGGCGCTGCAGGACACCCACGAGTGCCTCTATTGTGTCGTCGACCTGCACGCGATCACCGTCTGGCAGGACCCGGCCGAGCTGAAGCGGCAGATCCGCGAGGTCACCGCCGCCTTCATCGCCGCCGGCATCGACCCGAAGGCGCACATCGTCTTCAACCAGAGCCAGGTCTCGGCCCATGCCGAACTCGCCTGGATCTTCAACTGCGTCGCCCGCATGGGCTGGCTCAACCGCATGACGCAGTTCAAGGAGAAGGCCGGCAAGGACCGCGAGAACGCCTCCGTCGGGCTGTTCGCCTATCCGAACCTGATGTCGGCCGACATCCTCGCCTACAAGGCGACGCACGTGCCGGTCGGCGAGGACCAGAAGCAGCACCTCGAGCTCGCCCGCGATACCGCTGCGAAGTTCAACCACGACTATGCCGAGACGATCGCGGCGCTCGGCCACGGCGACGCCTTCTTCCCGCTGCCGGAGCCGCTGATCCAGGGCCCGGCGACGCGGGTGATGAGCCTGCGCGACGGCACCAAGAAGATGTCGAAGTCGGACCCGTCCGACTATTCGCGCATCAACCTCACCGACGACGTCGACGGCATCGCCCAGAAGGTGCGCAAGGCGAAGACCGACCCGGAGCCGCTGCCCTCGGAGTTGAAGGGTCTCGAGGGGCGGCCGGAAGCCGACAACCTCGTCGGCATCTACGCGGCGCTCGCCGGGACGAGCCGCGAGCAGGTGCTGGCCGAGCACGGCGGCGCGCAGTTTTCCGCCTTCAAGCCGCTGCTCGCCGAGCTCGCGGTGGAAAAGCTCGCGCCGATCGCCGGCGAGATGCGCCGGCTGCTGGCCGACCCTGCCTACATCGACGGCGTACTCGGCGACGGCGCCGAGCGGGCGGCGGCGATCGCCGATCCGATCCTCGCCGATGTCAAGGACATCGTCGGCCTGCTCGCCAGCCGCCGCCGCTGAGGCGGCAACGCGACCTCCCGCCTCGGGGCTCCACCGGGCGGGCTTCTTACGGAAGGCCCTACACGCAGAATCGACTTGCGTGCCGCGGCGATCGGCGGGACGCTCTCACCCGAGGCGCGCGAGGGCGCCCGACGGGAGGGATGGAATGCGGCGCACCTCGGTAGTGCTGGCCGTCGCCGTGGCGGTGGGCATCGGTCAGGCGGCGCTCGCCGCCGATACGCCGACGGTCCCGACGGTGCCGGAAACCCCGGCAGAGGCGGCCGACACGCCGGCCGAGCCGGTGGTCGAGCAGGAGGCGATCGACGCCCTGAAGGCGATGGGCACCTACCTGCGGACGCTGAAGGCGTTCGAGGTCGTCTCCGACTTCACGGTCGAGGAGACGCTCGACGACGGCCAGAAGATCATGAACGCCGGCTCTGCCGCCTATCTGGCGCGCCTGCCGGACCGGCTCGCCGTCGCGCTCTACACCGACACCTCCGAGCGCGACTTCTTCTACGACGGCAAGACGCTGACGATGTTCGGGCCGAAGATCGGCTACTACGGCAGCGTGCCGGCGCCGGCGACGGTCGCCGAGACCCTGGAGATGGCCTACGAGCGCTACGGCATCGAAGTGCCACTCGCCGACCTGTTTACCTGGGGCGCCGACGACGACGGCAGCGCCGACCTGACGTCGGCCTTCTTCGTCGGGGTGTCGCAGATCGGCGACGTCGCCTGCGACCACTATGCCTTCCGCCAGGAGGGCGCCGACTGGCAGCTGTGGCTGGAGCCCGACGACACGCCGCTGCCGTGCAAGATCGTCATCACCGCCACCGACGACGCGACGCTGCCGCAATACGTCTCGCGGCTGACGTGGAAGCTCGATCCGCCGATCGACGATGCGGCCTTCGTGTTCACGCCGCCCGAGGGGGCCCAGAAGATCCCGCTGCGCGAACTGCCGCCCGAGGGCGACGCCGCCGGCGGCGACCAGGACGGTTGAGGGAGGGAGAGACATGCAACGGCGAGATCTTCATCCGGCCGCACCGTCGACATCGGCGATGACGCCGGCCCCTGCGCGGCCCGGCCGCCCGACCCGCCTCGCACGGACGGCGC
This sequence comes from Pseudoxanthobacter soli DSM 19599, assembly GCA_945898215.1. Classification (GTDB taxonomy): domain Bacteria; phylum Pseudomonadota; class Alphaproteobacteria; order Rhizobiales; family Segnochrobactraceae; genus CAMDHY01. The sequence continues at coordinate 28,985 of CAMDHY010000025.1, forward strand.
TCTCCCTCGCGGTGGCGCTGCTGTTTGTCGCCGGCACGGTGCTGCAGGGCACGGCCGAGGCCGGCGGCGGCCATGGCGGCCGCCACGGCGGTGGCCACGGCGGTGGCCACGCCCGCGTCAACGTCAGCAAGGGCCACGGCGGCGGCCACAACAAGGTCAAGGTCAACAAGCAGACCAATGTCAAGGTCACCAACAAGAAGACCGTCAACAAAGGCTCCCCGCCGCACGCCAAGACCGGTAAGAACAACAAAGGCCATGACAACCGCGGCAACCACGGTCATCACGGCAACAACAACCACCGCAACTACAATCACGATGTCTACCACCACTACAACAACAACTACCGCTACGACTACGGGTGGGGTGGAGCGGTGGCGGCGGGCGTGGCGGTCGGCGTGACGGCGGCGGCGATCGGCTCCGTCGCCTATGCCCTGCCGTCCGGCTGCTCGTCGACGGTGGTGAACGGCGTCGTCTACCAGCAGTGCGGCAATACCTGGTACCAGCCGCAATATGCCGGAAACAGCATGAGCTACGTCGTCGTGGCTCGCCCCTAGCTTGCGACGGTGGCGCCCGGCGCACCGAAAGGCATGGTGCGCCGGAACAAAGTCGCTATGATCCCGCCGTGTTTGGCGATGTCCACAGTGGACGTGCGCCGACTGTCCCGGGAACCGGGGCTTCGGGTGGGCGTTCCGGACGTGTGTGTTCGTTCGGGCAATTGGTGCGGAGCAGGGCCGATGAAGGCGTACGCGTTGCGGTCGCAGGGACGGGGACGGGCGGCGAGGATCGTGGCGACGCTGGCCGTGTCGGTGTCGGCCGCCGCGATGGTGTCGCTCGGTGCCGACAGCGCCTCGGCGCAGTCGAGCAACGTGCCCGAGATCACCATCTCGAAGCCACCCGGCGGCTACGGCGCTTACGGCCGCAATCTCCCCGGCGTCTACATGACGACCGGTACCGGCATCTCCACCGGACCCGAGCCCGGATCGCCGACCCCGGCCTATTCCTGGGTCGATCCGATGCCCGAGCTCACCTACGACCAGAATCCGGTCGGCTGGACGGACGGCTGGCACGGCGGCGTCGGCAACGGCATTCCCTTCTGAGCCACTGCGTCTGCGGGCAGACGATCCGAGCGACGTCGATCCGAGGACCATCGGGCGGTCGGGCTGAGCACCCGACGGCGGCTCGTCGGCGTCGTTGCTTCTCCGCGTCGATTGGCTTCTCCGCGTCGATTGCGCTCGCGCCGGTGACGCGGCTTGAACGCTGCGGACGCGCGGACTAGGGTCCGCGCCGCCCGCGGTCGCCCGTCCGCCCGCGGTGCGAGACAGCGATCACGCGCCGACACCGGCCACACATCCTCAGGGGACTGTCATGGGCTTCATCGCCGACGCGCTTTCGCGCGTTAAGCCGTCCGCCACGCTCGTCGTCACCACCAAGGCGGCGGAGCTGAAGCGCGCCGGCCGCGACGTCATCGGCCTCGGTGCCGGCGAGCCGGACTTCGACACGCCCGAGAACATCAAGGAGGCGGCGATCCGCGCCATCCGCGAGGGCAAGACGAAGTACACGGCGGTCGACGGCATCCCCGAGCTGAAGGAGGCCATCGCGGCCAAGTTCAAGCGCGAGAACCACCTCGACTACAAGACGAGCGAGATCACCGTCGGCGTCGGCGGCAAGCACGTGCTGTTCAACGCCTTCATGGCGACGGTGAACCCGGGCGACGAGGTCGTCGTCATCGCCCCTTACTGGGTGAGCTACCCGGAGATGGTGCTGCTCTGCGGCGGCACCCCGGTGATCGTCACCGCCGGGGCCGAGAGCGGCTTCAAGGTCGACCCGGTTGCGCTCGAGGCGGCGATCACCCCGAAGACCAAGTGGGTGGTGTTCAACTCGCCCTCCAACCCGACGGGCGCCGCCTACACGCGCGCCGAGGTGCGGGCGTTCTGCGACGTGCTGATGCGCCACCCGCACGTCTGGGTGCTGACCGACGACATGTACGAGCACCTTGTCTACGACGGCTTCGAGTTCACCACGCCGGCCGAGGTCGAGCCGGCGCTGAAGGCGCGCACGCTCACCGTCAACGGCGTCTCGAAGGCCTATGCTATGACCGGCTGGCGCATCGGCTACGCCGGCGGCCCGGAAATCCTCATCAAGGCGATGGCGAAGGTGCAGGGGCAGTCGACGACGAACCCGTGCTCGATCTCGCAGTGGGCCGCCGTCGAGGCGCTGAACGGACCGCAGCACTTCATTCCGACCAACGCCGAGCTGTTCAAGGGCCGGCGCGACCTCGTCGTGTCGATGCTGAACCAGGCAAAGGGCATCCATTGCCCGCGGCCGGAGGGCGCCTTCTACGTCTTCCCGTCCTGCGCCGGCACGATCGGTCGCAAGGCCCCCTCGGGCAAGGTGATCGAGACCGACACCGACTTCGTCGGCGAGCTGCTCGAGACCGAGGGCGTCGCAGTGGTGCAGGGTTCGGCCTTCGGGCTCGGCCCGGCCTTCCGCATCTCCTACGCCACTTCGACCGAGGCGCTGGAGGAGGCCTGCCGGCGCATCCAGCGCTTCTGTGGCAATCTCGCCTGAGACGGGCGGTCTTCCTCCCGCCGCAGGAGACGGCTAATCGAGGAGAAGCCGGCGACGCGTCGCCGATTCGGGGAACCGAAGCGGCGGCGGCGTGTTGTCGCCGGGGACCCGATCACCGTCGCCGGGGGACGGCAGCGGTGCCGGCCCGTGACTGAAGAGCCAGATCCTCAGGAGAATGTCATGACCTTCCGGACTGCCGCCGCCGCCGCGAGCCTCGCGCTCGGCCTCGCCTTCGCCGCCTCGCCCGCCGCCGCCGCCCAGGTCGGCGTGCTGAAGTGCTCCGTCGCCGGAGGCATCGGCTTCGTATTCGGGTCCTCGAAGGACCTAGCCTGCGTGTTTGAGCGTTCCGACGGCGGCCCGAACGACCGCTATGTCGGCTCGATCTCCCGCTTCGGCATCGACATCGGCGTTACCACCAAGTCGGAAGTGATCTGGGGCGTCATCGCCGCGGCGCCTCCCGGCCCGGCCGGCCTCGCCGGCACCTATCTCGGCGCCTCCACCGAGGCAACGGCCGGCGTCGGCGTCGGTGCGAACGTCCTGGTCGGCGGCTTCAACAAGAGCTTCTCGCTGCAGCCGCTCAGCGTCTCCGGCCAGGAGGGCGCCGACATCGCCCTCGGCATTGCCGGCCTGGAGCTGCGCGCCGCCAACTGAGGCGCCACGGGCATTGATGCCCTGACGGGCTCTGTTGCGCCCGTTCCCTCGACAGGACGACCGCGAGCGGCTATCGCGGTCGTCATGCTCGTTCTCGCGATCGACGCCTCGCTCGGCCCGGTCACCGCCGCCGTCCACGATACGGCGAGCGGCCGCTCGCTCGTGCATCGCGATGACGCCGCCGAAGGCCGCGCCGAGCGGCTGCCGAAGCTCGTCGCCGACCTCCTCACCGAGGCGCGCGTCACTCCTGCCAGTCTCGACCGCATCGCCGTCACCGTCGGTCCCGGCGGCTTCACCGGCGTGCGCGTCGGCATCGCCTTGGCCCGCGGCTTCGCCCTCGTCCGCGGCACGCCGGTCGTCGGCGTCGAGACGCTGACGGCGCTGGCGCACTCCGTCGCGGTGCCGGAGAGCGGCGTCCTCGCCTTCGTGCAGGGCCGCAGGGGCCGCCTGCTGGTGCGCCGCTTCGACCGCGATGCCGCCCCCGTCGGTCCCGCCGAGGAGATCGACGCCGCCGCCCTCGCCGCCACCGCCCCCGGTCTCACCCTCGCCGGCCCGGATGCCGATCGTCTCGCCCCCGGCCGGCCGGGCATCACCGCCGTTTCGGTGGCGGCGCTCGCCCTCCATGCAGCTGCTCTTGACCCCGCCGGCCATCCGCCGGAGCCACGCTATGCGGCGCCCCCCGACGCCATCGCGGCGGCCCCGAGCCGCCTTTTGGCGGTGCCGGTGCGCCCCGAGATGGCGGCCCGGCCGGCGCTGGTGGCGGGCCGTTCCGGGGAGCAGTAGGGCATGGCGAACCTGTGGTGGGACCCGTCGGCCTGGCCGATGTCGTGGTGGCCGATGTCGTGGTGGCCAGCCGGGCCGCCGCCGCTGATCGACGCCGCCGCTGCCGCCGACGCCCCGGCGCTTGCCGAGATCCACGCCGCCTGCTTCGCCCGCGGCTGGAGCGAGGCCGAGCTCGAGGCCCTCGTCGCAGACCCGGCGGTCGACGCGCTGGTGGCGCGGCGGGCGAGCCCGTTCGGCACCCGCCGGCCCGTCGGCTTCGCCCTCTGCCGCCGTGCCGGCGAGGAGGCGGAGGTGCTGACGGTCGCCGTCTCGCCGCACTGGCGCGGCCGCGGCGTCGCCACCGAGCTCACCGAGACGCTGCTGCGCCGGCTCTATGCCGAGCGCGTCGCGGCGGTGTTCCTCGAGGTCGACGCGGGCAACGTTCCGGCGCTGGCGCTCTACCGTCGCCTGCGCTTCCACCAGGTCGGCGAGCGGCGCGGCTACTATGCCGGATCGGGCGGCGGCCACGCGCTTGTCATGCGCTGCGATCTCCTTTAGGCCCAACCCAGGCGGGGAGAAACGCCCGCGAGCCGATCGCGGCGACGACCCACCTGTTTCATGCCGGCCGATGATCGCAACGGACGCGAACACGTGAGCGATACGCAGTACTCCAAGCCCCCCGCTGAGCAGCCTCTCGAAGAGGTGTGCGTCGCCAAGGGCATGCGGATGACCGACCAGCGTCGTGTCATCGCCCGCGTGCTGCAGTCGGCGATCGACCACCCCGACGTCGAGGAGCTGCATCGGCGCGCCAACGCGATCGACAACCGCATCTCGATCTCCACCGTCTACCGGACGGTGAAGCTGTTCGAGGACGCCGGCATCATCGAGCGCCATGACTTCCGTGACGGCCGCTCGCGCTACGAGACGGTCAACGACGAACATCACGATCATCTGATCGACGTGCGCTCGGGCGAGGTCATCGAGTTCCGCAGCGCCGACATCGAGCGGCTGCAGGAGCTGATCGCCCGCGAGCTCGGCTTCCAGCTCGTCGGCCACCGCCTCGAGCTCTATGCCGTGCCGCTCGGCGAAGACAAGAGACACCGGTGAGCCGCGCCCTCGGCGTCGTCCGGGCGGTCGGCACGATCGCCGGCCTCGCGGTGACGACCGCCGTGCTGTTTCCCGCCCAGTGGGTGCTGCTGAAGCGCGGTTCGCTCAGGGCCGGCGTCCCGCCGTGGTGGTGGCACCGCACCGCCGTGCGCCTGCTCGGCCTCAGGGTCGAGACGCGTGGCATCCCGGCGCCGCAGCGGCCGCTGCTCATCGTCGCCAACCACGTCTCCTGGCTCGACATCCTCGTGCTCGGCTCGCTGATGCCGCTCTCCTTCGTCGCCAAGGCGGAGGTGGCCTCCTGGCCGGTGTTCGGCTTTCTCGCCCGCATGCAGCGGACGGTGTTCGTCGACCGCACCCGTCGCACCGCGACGCGCGGCGTCGCCGACGACATCGCGGCGAGGCTGCGGCAGGGCGACCCGATGGTGCTGTTCGCCGAAGGCACGACGTCGAACGGTGCCGAGGTGCTGCCGTTCCGCTCGGCGCTGCTCGGCGCCGCCCGTCACGCGCTCACCGGCGACGGCCTGCCGGCGATGGTGCAGCCCGTCTCGATCGCCTACACCCGCCGCAACGGCCTGCCGCTCGGGCGGCGCGGACGCACGGCGATCGCCTGGTACGGCGACATGGAGATCGCCGGCCACCTTTGGGGCGTCCTCACCGACGGGGCGATCGACGCCGTCGTCAGCTTCGGCGAGCCGATCGCCTTCCGCCCTGACGGCGACCGCAAGCACGTCACGGCCACGGCGGAGGCGGCGGTCCGGGCGATGACGGCGGCGGCCCTCGCCGGGCGCCCGCAGCCGACGGTTGCGCCGGCCGGCCGATAGGCGCCGGGTGTTGCCCCGCCGCTATTCTCAAGCGGTCCGAAACCGGCTACAGCACGGACGGGTTCGGTGGCGGTTCGGCGCCGCCGCTGGGCGACGGTTCTCCCGGGCGTGCCGATGTCCACGGCGCCCCCGCGACAGCGTCGCCGGGACCCTCGGTTGAGGAGCGGCGTGCGCAGCGTCTACGTCAAGACCTACGGTTGCCAGATGAACGTCTACGATTCCGATCGTATGGCGGACGCGCTGGCGCCCGAGGGCTACCGGCCGGTCGACAGCCCCGACGCGGCCGACCTCGTCATCCTCAACACCTGCCACATCCGCGAGAAGGCGGCCGAGAAGGTCTATTCCGAGCTCGGCCGGCTGCGCCTCCTCAAGGAGCGCGCCGCCCGCGAAGGCCGCACCATGACGATCGGCGTCGCCGGCTGCGTCGCCCAGGCCGAGGGCCGGGAGATCATCGCCCGCGCCCCTGTGGTCGACCTCGTCGTCGGGCCGCAGACCTATCACCGCCTGCCCGAACTCGTCGCCCGCGCCCGCCGCGGCGAGAAGGCGGTCGACGCGGAGTTTCCTGCCGAGGACAAGTTCGCCCACCTGCCGGCCGCCGAGCGGCGCCAGACCATCGCCCGCGGCGTTACCGCCTTCCTCACCGTGCAGGAGGGCTGCGACAAGTTCTGCTCGTTCTGCGTCGTCCCCTACACCCGCGGCAGCGAGACCTCGCGGCCGGTCGCGGCGATCGTCGCCGAGGCCGCGGGGCTTGCGGAGGCCGGCGTGCGCGAGGTGACGCTGCTCGGCCAGAACGTCAACGCCTATCACGGCGCCGGACCGGACGGCCGCGACTGGGGTCTCGGCGACCTCCTGTTCCGCCTCGCCGCCATCCCCGGCCTCGACCGGCTGCGCTACACCACCAGCCATCCGCGCGACATGGACGACGCCCTGATCGCCGCCCACCGCGATCTGCCCGCCCTGATGCCCTACCTGCACCTGCCGGTGCAGTCCGGGTCCGACCGCATTCTGGCCGCGATGAACCGGCGCCACACGGCCGCTGAATATCTCACTCTCGTCGAGCGCATCCGTCGCGCCCGGCCGGACATCGCGCTCTCCGGCGACTTCATCGTCGGCTTCCCCGGCGAGACGGAGGACGACTTCCGGGCGACCCTCGCCCTCGTCGAGGCCATCGGCTATGCCTCTGCCTTCTCCTTCAAGTACAGCCCGCGCCCCGGCACGCCGGCGGCGGATCTGTCCGCGCAGGTGCCGGAGGCCGAGAAGGCCGAGCGCCTCGCCCGCCTGCAGGCGCTCATCGCCGCGCAGTTCGCCGCCTTCAACACCGCCACCGTCGGCCTCACCGTGCCGGTGCTGTTCGAGAAGCCCGGCCGTCGTCCGGGCCAGCTCGTCGGCCGCTCGCCATGGCTGCAGGCGGTGCACGTCGACGTCAGCGAGACCACCGCCCGCATCGGCGCCATCGCGCCGGTGACGATCACCGCGACGAGCACCAACAGCCTGGCGGGTCGCCTGGCCGACGGCGCGGACCGCCAGACCGAGGATGCCGCGTGAGTGCAGACCGCACGCTTCCCCCGGCCGCGCCGCGGCTGGTGCCGGCCTCCGACATCACCCATGCCGTGCTCGCCTTCGACGACAACCGCATCGTCGGCGAGCTGTTCGGCCAGTTCGACCAGAACCTCGCGCTGATCGAGGCGCGGCTCGGCGTCGAGGCGGTGGCGCGCGGCAACCAGGTGACGATCAAGGGCCCGCACGACGCCTGCGAGCAGGCCCGCCACGTGCTGGAGACTCTCTACCAGCGCCTGCAGCAGGGCGCCGAGCTGCACCCGGCCGACGTCGAGGGCGCGATCCGCCTCGCCGTCGCCGATGTCGCGCAATTGAACCTGCCGACACTCGAGCCGAAGACGCGAATGTCCTATTCGCAGGTGTCGACGCGCCGGCGCACCGTCGTCGCCCGCACCCCCGCCCAGGACGCCTACCTGCGCGCGATGGACCGCGCCGACCTCGTCTTCGGGCTCGGCCCGGCCGGCACCGGCAAGACCTTCCTCGCCGTCGCCTACGCCGCCGCCCTGATCGAGCGCGGCGACGCCGCCCGCCTGGTGCTGTCGCGCCCGGCGGTGGAGGCGGGCGAGCGCCTCGGCTTCCTGCCCGGCGACATGCGCGAGAAGGTCGACCCCTATCTCCGGCCGCTCTACGACGCCCTCTACGAGATGATGCCGCCTGAAAAGGTCGAGCGCGGCCTCGCCTCCGGCATGATCGAGGTGGCGCCGCTCGCCTTCATGCGTGGCCGCACCCTGCAGAACGCCATCGTGCTGCTCGACGAGGCGCAGAACTGCACGTCCATGCAGATGAAGATGTTCCTGACGCGCCTCGGCGAGAATTCGAAGATGATCGTCAACGGCGACTCCAGCCAGATCGATCTGCCGCCGGGGCAGGTGTCGGGCCTCGCCGAGGCGGCCGACCTGCTCACCGGTGTCGAGGGCGTGGCGATAGTGCGCTTCACTGCCGCCGACGTTGTCCGCCACCCGCTCGTCGCCCGCATCGTCTCCGCCTACGACCGGGCGGGCGCCGTCCGCTCGGCCGAGCGCGGCCACGGCCCGCCGCCGTCCTCGTGACCGCCGCGTCGCAGAGCGCGGCGGCCGGCGCGGCCGCCTCTCCGGACATCGCCGTGGACGTGGTGGTGGAGGCCGACGGCTGGCCCGCGGAAGCGGATCTCCTCGTCCTCGTCGAGGCCGCGGTCGCCGCCGCGGCGGTGCGCGCCGAGGCCGGCGCCATCGGCGACGGGCCGGCCGAGGTGGTCGTCGCCTTCGCCGACGATGCCCGCGTCCGCGACCTCAACCGCGACTTCCGCGGCAAGGACAGCCCGACCAACGTGCTCTCCTTCCCGGCGCCGGACGACCTGCCGGGTCCGGGGCCGCGCGCCCTCGGCGACGTGATTCTGGCGCGCGAGACTGTCGCCGCGGAGGCGGCCGCGGAGGGCAAGACGCTCGAAAATCACGTCCGTCATTTGGTCGTGCACGGATTCCTGCATCTCTTGGGTTATGATCACGAGACGGACGCGGAAGCCGAGCGGATGGAGCGCCTCGAGACCGAGGTGCTGGCGTCGCTCGGCGTCCCCGACCCCTATGGAAGCACGGAGGCGGATTGAGATGCCGGCGGCGGCACGGGGGCGAGGCATTCGGCCGATACCCTGCGACCACCCGGCGGATCGTAAAGAGGCATGACGGAAGACCCTTCGAGTAGCGCCGCGACCGGTACGCCGGTCGAGACGGGCGCACCCCCGCCGCCCGCCCCTCCGGCGGGCGCGGCCTCCGACCAGCCGGCCCGCCGCGACGGCTGGCTCGCCCGGCTGCGGTCGGCCTTGGCGCGCCGTGGTGGCGGCTCGCTGCGCGAGGACCTCGCGAGCGCGCTTGCCGACGACCTCGGCGATCCCACCACCTTCACGCCGCGCGAGCGGGTGCTGCTGCAGAACATCCTGAGGCTGCGCGAGGTGCGCGTCGACGACGTCATGGTGCCGCGCGCCGACATCCAGGCGGTTGAGGCGGCGACGCCGCTCGCCGATCTGCTGGCGACCTTCAGCGATTCCGGCCACTCGCGCCTGCCGGTCTATCGCGAGACCCTCGACGACCCGATCGGCATGGTGCTGATCAAGGACGTGACGGCGCAGCTCTTCGCAGCCGCCGCCATCCCCTCCGAGCCGACGGCCGAAGGCGCCCCGGGGGGAGCGCGCTACGACCTGTCGCGGGTGGACCTGTCCCGCCCGCTGTCGGCGACGAAGCTGGTGCGGCCGGTCCTGTTCGTGCCGCCCTCTATGCCGGCCACCGACCTGATGGCGAAGATGCAGTCGGCGCGCGTGCAGATGGCGCTCGTCATCGACGAGTACGGCGGCACCGACGGGCTCGTCTCGCTCGAGGACCTTGTCGAGACCGTCGTCGGCGACATCGAGGACGAGCACGACGTCGACGACGACGAGGCGACGATCACGCCCTCCGGCGAGGGCGCCTGGATCGCCGACGCCCGCGTCGACCTCGACGCCGTGCAGGCGGCGATCGGCCCCGACTTCGATCCGGGCGAGATGTCCGAGGAGGTCGATACCATCGGCGGCCTGGTGTTCGCCATCCTCGGCCGCATCCCGGTGCGCGGCGAACTGATCTCGCCGCAGGCGCTGCCGGGCTTCGAGTTCGAGGTGCTCGACGCCGACACGCGCCGCATCCGCCGCCTGAAGATCGCCCGGCGCCGGCCCGACGGCCGCTCCGATGCGCGCCGCCGCGGTGGCCGCCGCGGCAGTGACGTGCCCGCGCCGGCCGAGGCGTGACGCCGACGCCGCCGGCCGCAGCGTCGGACCGGCTCGCCGTCGCCGACGCGGGGCGGCTCGCGACGCGTCTCGCCGCCCGTCCCGCCGCCGTCCGCTTCACGGTGGCAGCCATCGCCGGGGCCGCGACGGCGCTCGCCCAGGCCCCGTTCGACCTGCTTCCGATCCTGCTGCTGGCGCTGCCGGCGCTGGTGGTGTCGCTCGACGCCGCCCTGATCGCCGCCCCCGCCGGCGTCCGGCGGCTCAGGGCCGCCGCCGCGGTCGGCTGGTGGTTCGGCTTCGGCGCCCTGTTCGCCGGTCTGTGGTGGGTCGGCGCCGCCTTCCTGGTGGAGGCGGAGACCTTCGCCTGGGCGCTGCCGTTCGCCGTGACGGCGTTGCCGGCGGGGCTCGCGCTGTTCTACGCGCTCGCGACGATGCTCGCCTCGCTCGCCTGGTGGCCGGGGGCACCCCGCGTGCTCTCGCTCGCGGTGGCGATCGGGCTTGCCGAATGGCTGCGCGGCCACGTGCTCACCGGCTTTCCCTGGAACGGCCTCGGCACGGCCTTCGCCGCCGGCGATGCCCTCATGCAGTCCGCCGCCCTCGTCGGCGCCTACGGCCTCGCGCCGCTGACGGTCGCGATCTTCGCCACACCCGCCGCCTTCCTCGGCCCTTCCGGCACGCTGCGCGGAGCGGTTGCCCTCGCCGTGGTGGCGGCGGCCGGCTTCGGTGGTCTGGCGCTGTGGGGCCACCAGCGGCTGGCCGCGGCCACCGCGGGCGAGGTGCCGGGGCTCGCGCTGCGCATCGTCCAGCCGGCGATCGACCAGAGCGAAAAGTGGGTGCCGGAGAACCGCTGGATGATCTTCGACACCCTGCTCGGGCTGACCGGCGCGCCGCCGCCGCCGCCGGGGGTGACGCGGCTCGCGATCTGGCCGGAGTCCTCCGTGCCCTTCCTGCTCGAGCGCTCGCCGCTGGCGCTGCAGTCGGTGACGGCGGCACTGCCGCCGGGCGGCTGGCTGATCGCCGGGGCGGGGCGTGCCGGCGTCGATCCCACCGCCCCCGACGCCGCCCCGCCGATCTACAACTCCGTGCTGGCGATCGACGGGACCGGGGCGACGCGGGCCTTCTACGACAAGGTCAAGCTCGTCCCGTTCGGCGAGTTCCTGCCCTTCCAGGACGTCCTCGGCCGCCTCGGCATCGTCCCCGTGGCCTATCTTCCCGGCGGTTTCGCCGCCGGCTCGAGCCGCGCGCCGATGGCGCTCGGCGGCGTCATTCCACCCTTCGTGCCGCTCGTCTGCTACGAGGCGATCTTCGCAGGCCAGGTGCTCACCGGGGGGGCGCGGCCGGCGTGGATCCTCAACGTCACCAACGACGCCTGGTTCGGCGACACCCCCGGCCCCTACCAGCACTTCCGCCAGGCGCGGCTGCGCGCCGTCGAGGAAGGCCTGCCGCTGGTGCGCGCCGCCAACACGGGGGTCTCCGCAGTCGTCGACCCCTTTGGCCGCGTGCTTTCGTCGCTGCCGCTCGGCACCCGCGGCGTGCTCGAGGCGGGCCTGCCTGTCGCGGCGCCGCCCCCACCCTATGCGCGCACCGGCGACTGGCCCTTTCTCGTCGCGAGTGCAGTCGTCGCTGCGGCGCTGGCGAGCCGCCGTCTTCGCAAGCCCTGATTGACTTGCAGGGTCGACCGGGAACATTATCCCTTCGTCCGATGGTGGCCCCGCAACAGGATAGGGGTCTTCGGAGGACGCCTGCTCGGCGAGGGGGGAGCGGGTCTGCGGGCCTAGAATAGGCGTCGGGACGGCAGGGTCGACTGCGTGCGTGTCGCGCGCGGTCTCTGCATGTATTCTGAGGATCTGTTCCACATGGCCAGCAAGAAGTCCCCCAACCCGATCGATACGCACGTCGGCAGTCGCGTGCGCATGCGCCGCATGATGCTCGGGATGAGCCAGGAAAAGCTCGGGGAAAGCCTGGGAATCACTTTCCAGCAGATCCAGAAGTACGAGAAGGGCACCAACCGCATCGGGGCGAGCCGCCTCCAGCACATCGCCACGGTGATGCAGGTCCCGGTCGCCTACTTCTTCGAGGACGCGCCGACGACGCCGAGTGACACGCCCGCCGGCTTCGCCGAGGATCGCCCCGGCGCCTATGTGACGAGCTTCCTCACCTCCACCGAGGGTCTCGCGCTCAACCGCGCCTTCGTCCGCATCAAGAACCCGCAGGTGCGGCGGCGCATCGTCGATCTCGTCGAGTCGTTCGCCGACGCCGGCTGAAGTCCCCTCTTCCGTCCAGCCTGTCTGTCCGTTCCCCCCGCCGGCCGAGGCCGGCGACGGGGCGGTGTCGTCTGTGCGCCGGGCGGTTCGGGTGGGCGATCTGCCATCGCTGGGAGTTCAAGATATAAAGATAGCTTTATATCCGACTTGAACGCCCCCCGCGGTTGATCTATTGGACGGGGGGCGCCGCGCGTGCGGTGCCCGTGTTTCGGCGCGCCGTCGGCGCGGCTCGAACGCCGTCAGCAATCGCGGGGGAGCTGCTCGCCGTGTCCCGTCAGAACTATCTGTTTACGAGCGAATCCGTCTCTGAGGGTCACCCGGACAAGGTCTGCGACCGCATCTCGGACACCGTCGTCGACGCATTCCTCAGCGAGATGCCCGAGGCGCGCGTCGCGTGCGAGACGCTCGCCACCACCAATCGCGTCGTCATCGCCGGCGAGGTGCGCGGGCCGGAGACGATCACCGGCGACTACCTCGCCCACCTGACGCGTCTCGCCATCCGCGACATCGGCTACGAGCAGGACGGCTTCCACTGGAAGACCGCCGACATCGCCGTGCACCTGCACGCGCAGTCGGCCGACATCGCCCAGGGCGTCGACGCGGCCGGCAACAAGGACGAGGGTGCCGGCGACCAGGGCATCATGTTCGGCTATGCCTGCCGCGAGACGCCGGACCTGATGCCGGCGCCGATCTACTACGCCCACAAGATCCTGAAGGTGCTGGCCGACGTCCGCAAGTCCGGCCGCGAGCCGGCTCTCGGTCCGGACGCCAAGAGCCAGGTGACGGTCGCCTACGAGAACGGCCGGCCGGTGCGCGCCACCCAGATCGTGCTGTCCACCCAGCACCTCGACGAGGCCCTTTCGTCGGCCGACGTGCGCAACATCGTCGAGCCCTACATCGTCGCCGCCCTGCCGGAAGGCTGGACCGGCAAGGAGACGAAGTGGCACGTCAACCCGACCGGCAAGTTCGTCATCGGCGGACCTGACGGCGACTGCGGCCTCACCGGCCGCAAGATCATCGTCGACACCTACGGCGGTGCCGCCCCGCACGGCGGCGGCGCCTTCTCCGGCAAGGACCCGACGAAGGTCGACCGCTCCGCCGCCTACGCCGCGCGCTACCTCGCCAAGAACGTCGTCGCCGCCGACCTCGCCGACCGCTGCACGATCCAGCTCGCCTACGCCATCGGCGTCGCCGAGCCGCTCGCCGTCTATGTCGACCTGCACGGCACCGGCAAGGTGGAAGAGGCGAAGATCGAGAAGGCGGCGCGCGAGGTGATGAACCTGACGCCGCGCGGTATCCGCGAGCATCTCGGCCTCAACCGCCCGATCTACGCCCGCACCGCCGCCTACGGCCACTTCGGCCGCCAGCCCGAGGCCGACGGCGGCTTCTCGTGGGAGAAGACCGACCTCGTCAAGGATCTGCGCAAGGCGTTCGGCGCGCGTTGAACGACGACGCGGATCGCGACGGAAACGACAAGGCGCCGGGCGA
>CAMDHY010000026.1 GCA_945898215.1 Pseudoxanthobacter soli DSM 19599
GCCCCGCTGCGGCTCCACACCCGAACATCGAATACGCGGCGCCCGTGGTGCTCCCGCAGGGTGATCTGGACGCGCTCTCGGGGATCCCGCCGAGAGTTTGCGACGGGCGGCAACTCGGTGCGATTCAGTGTTCCAACTTCAGACCCAAATGCCCCGGTTTTCACGGTCTCCAGAGTTGGAGCATTCGAGGCGGCGTCGAGATAATCCGTAGGCCTGTCACGCCGGAGGTCGCGGGTTCGAGCCCCGTCACTCCCGCCACCTTTCTCACATCACAGCAACGAAATGCCGGCACTGCCGCTGCGCTGCCGTTCTGGTGTCGCCCGCGGCACCACGATAGAGCGCCCGGCGCTGGTCGCGGCGCTGAACGGCCGCTAAGCCTCGCGTGCCGCGACCGCCACACGCTCCCACTCGTTCCGCAGAAAGAACCGCACCTTCTCCCCCGGGTCTTCCAGGCTGTCGTAGATGTCGAACGCCTCCCCGGCTTCCTGCATCTCCGATAGACCGGCGACGTTGTCGACGAGCATGAATGCGCCGCAGCCGAGGACGTTGGTGAACCGCTCGTTCATATAGAGAAGACCGTCGGGCCGGACATGGCTGTTCAGGTTGATCCGCGACGCCTTGTAGACCGAAGCGAGCTGTTCGAAGCGCAGGGCGCCGCGCCATTGGCTCTTCAATTCGGGGACACCGAATTCACCACCCCAGTTGTAGCGCCTTTCCCAGGGTCCATAGAGTGAGAGGTCGCCGAGGGGGCGACCGTGGCGCCGCCGCGGCGTCGTCTGGCGGACAGGGTCGACCGCGGCACTGCCCGTTCGCGGAGGGCCGCGGCGACGACGCCGCCGGTCCGCCGGCTCAAGCCGCCGGCGCGGCCCTCGCGCTGCCGTCGACCCAGAGCCGGGCCTCCGCCTCGTCTTCGAGGGCGAAGGTCTTCTCCTCCACCGGGGTCAGCGGCGCGAACAGGTTGATCATCGCCTCCGCCCAGGCAGGCGCGCCGACGACGGCGTAGCGGCGGACGTGGCTCGCGGCCCGAGCCTGCACGCCGATCGCATCACCGTCGAAGAGCGCGCTGAGTTCTGCGCCATCGTAGTTCGACATGACGATCAGCATGTCGACCGCATCGAAGCGATCGAACGCCGCATCGGCCTCGGCGGCCATCCACTCGATGTCGGGTTTGGTGATCTTGGCGCGGATCTCGAAGGTCAGCAGGTCGGGCCGCGGGCTGTCACGGCGGACGATGGAACGGTCGGGAGCGGATGCGGGCATGGGGGGCGGCCTTCGGCGAGAGGAACACTCGCCGCAGAACGCCACCGCGCCCCGGCCGTTCCGGTCCGGCCGTGCCGGCGCGCCCGCCACTCCCCGTTCGTCCGTGTCCGCAAGTGAGGTCCGCACCGCCGGATACCCGGCCGGCCGGGCCGTCCGGCCACCACGAACTCTCACGCCAGCGGCGCGGCGCGCCCGACGGTTTCCAGGGCCAACGTTCCGTTGTTGCCGTCTTCTTCGTTCCGCCAGATCCTTAAAGAATAGCCGGCGAACATAAGGCTGTCGTGGCCGATGGTCATCATAATGTTCAGAGGGCAAAACTATACTCGAGCACTCGACATAGTTGAGCTGCGGCTGAAGCGGTCGGCGGTGGCGTGGTCTCGGGAGCGGCAGCGATGGCGACGGCTATCGAATACGGGCTCATTGCGGCGCTGATTTCCGTCGGGCTGATCACGCAACAGCAGTCGCTAGACGAAGAGTTCATGCGCCTGTTCCTCGAGAACTACAACGCGATGTGCCTGCTGGAGGGCACGCACGTCGCGACGCCGGACGGCGAACGGCCGGTCGAGAGCCTGGCAATCGGCGACCCGTTGCTGACGCCGGAGGGTGGCGTTCGGCCGGTCCGCTGGATCGGCCGGCAGACGATCGTCGCCAGGTTCGCCGATCCGCTGCGCTCGTGGCCGGTGTGCGTCGCCGCCGGGGCCCTCGGGGAGGGCGTGCCGCACCGGCCGCTGCTGCTGTCCCCCGACCACGCCCTGCTCGTCGACGGCCAGCTGGTGCAGGCGGGTGCCCTCGTCAACGCCACGACGATCACCCGGGTGACGGACGTGCCCGAGCGCTTCACCTACTTCCACGTCGAGTTCGAGGACCATGCCCTGATCCTCGCCGAAGGCGCGCCGGCGGAGACCTTCGTCGACACCGTCACGCGACGCGGCTTCGACAACTACGCGGACTATGAGGCGCGGTTCGGCGGGGACGCCGGAGCGATCCTGGAAATGCCGGCACCGCGCATCAAGTCGGCGCGACAGCTGCCGCGCTCCATCCGCGCGCGGCTCGACGCTCGCGCTGCCCGCCTCGGGTGCCTCGTGGCCGCTGTCGCGTAGCACGCCGCCGATCGCGCGCGCGATCGAGGCCTGGCGGGCCGGAGCCGCTCTCGCGACGGCTCCGGCTCATCTTTGTCTCTCGTCCGCTCAGGCGGCGAGGCGGGCCGCCGAGACGAGGGCCGCCTCGAGCTTCGCCATGCCCTCGTCGAGCACCTCCTCGGAGGCCGTCAGCGGCACGAGGATGCGGATGGCGTTGGCGTGCACGCCGCATGACAACAGCACCAGCCCGTCGTGCAGCGCGGCGGTGGTGACCCGCTTCGTTGCCTCCGCGTCCGGCTCGTAGGCGCCGCGCGACTTGACGATGTCGAAGCCGATCATCGCGCCCGGACCGCGGATCGCCGTGATCGGCACGACGTCGTTGCGCGAGGCGATCGCCTTCAGCTTCGCCTTGACGCGCTCGCCCATGGCGTCGGCGCGCTCGAGCAGCTTCTCCTCGGAAATGACGTCGAGGACGGCGAGCGCCGCCGCGCACGCCACCGGGTTGCCGCCATAGGTGCCGCCGAGGCCGCCGGGGTCGGCGGCGTCCATGACGGCCGCCTTGCCGATGACGCCGGCCAGCGGGAAGCCGCCGGCGAGCGACTTCGCCACCGCGACGAGATCAGGCTCGACGCCGGAGTGCTCGATGGCGAACATCTTGCCGGTGCGGGCGAAGCCCGTCTGCACCTCGTCGGCGACGAGCAGGATGCCGTGGTCGTCGCAGAGCTTGCGCAGCGCCACCAGGAACTCCGCCGGCGCCGGATAGAAGCCGCCCTCGCCCTGCACGGGCTCGATGATGATTGCGGCGACGCGCGACGGCTCGACGTCGGCGCGGAACAGCGTCTCGAGCGCCTTCAGGCTGTCAGCCACGCTGACGCCGTGGTCGGCGATCGGGAAGGGCGCGTGGTAGACGTCGGCCGGCATCGGGCCGAACTTGTGCTTGTAGGGCTGCGTCTTGCCGGTCAGCGCCATGCCCATCATCGTGCGGCCGTGGAAGGCGCCGGCGAACGCGATGACGGCCGAGCGGCCGGTAGCGGCGCGGGCGAGCTTGACGCAGTTCTCCACCGCTTCCGCGCCGGTCGTCACGAACATCGTCTTCGCCTGGCCCTTGAAGGGGGCGAGGGCATTCAGCCGCTCGGCGAGCGCGATGTAGGGCTCGTAGGGGACGACCTGGAAGCAGGTGTGGGTGTAGAGCCCGAGCTGCGCCTCGACGGCGGCGATCACCTTCGGGTGGCGGTGGCCGACGTTGAGCACGGCGATGCCGCCGGCGAAGTCGATGTAGCGCTTGCCGTCGACGTCCCACAGTTCGGCGTTTTCGGCGCGGGCCGCATAGACCGGGTAGGGGGTCGACACCCCGCGCGGCACCGCCTTCTGGCGGCGGTCGACGAGGTCGGCGTTGTGGCTCATCGAAAGTCTCCTCGAGGGATCGGCCGCGAAGTCTGGCGCC
This sequence comes from Pseudoxanthobacter soli DSM 19599, assembly GCA_945898215.1. Classification (GTDB taxonomy): domain Bacteria; phylum Pseudomonadota; class Alphaproteobacteria; order Rhizobiales; family Segnochrobactraceae; genus CAMDHY01. The sequence goes on from CAMDHY010000026.1 coordinate 3,784, forward strand.
CGCCGGCCCCGCGCCGGCTGGGCGGAAGGGCGTCCCCGATCGCGGCATCAGGGGCCCGGTCCGGAGCGTCGTCCCGCCCCGGGTGTGAAGTCAATGCGGTGTTTGCGGCCGCCGACGCAGCGGCCGCTTGGCGGTGTTTGCGGCCGCCCTGCCGCGGCCGCCGCCCGGCCTTCGCTCAGAGCGCGCCTTCGCGGCCGCGCACGGCGGCGTGGACGAGCTCCGGCAGCGTCGAGACGCCGAGCTTCGCCTTCAGCTGAGAGGCGGTGTTGGCGATCGTCTTGTAGGAGAGCGCCAGTTCCTCGGCGATCAGCGCATAGGACTTGCCGTCGGCGAGGAGCTCGAGGATCTCGGCCTCGCGGGGTGTCATCACCGGGCGCGGCGCGCGGCGCTGGCGGGCGCCGTGGAGCACCACCTCGGTCGCGAGCCCGTGGCTGAGATAGGGGCGGCCGCGCAGAACCGCACCGACCGCCGCCACCAGTTCGTCCGGGGCGGTGTCCTTGAGGAGGTAGCCGTCGGCGCCGGCCTCGAGCGCCCGGGTCACCACCGCCGGCTCGCGGTGCATGGTCAGCACCAGGATCGCCGTGTCGGTGGCGCGCCGGCGGATGCGCTGCACGAGCCGGAGGCCATCCAGCCCGCCGCCCCGCATCGACAGGTCGATGATCGCGAGCCGCGGCTTGAGCCGGAGGAACAGCCGGAAGCCGCGCGCGATCGACGGCGCCTCGGCGACCGGGCCGAGACCGGCGTCCTCCAGCACGCGACGGCACCCAGCGAGCACGATCGGATGATCGTCGACCACCAGCACAGGACGGCTCATCTCACTCTTTCCCCGAAACCCATCGGCACGCCGGTCTCCCCCTCACCGTTCTCGGCCGCGCCGCCGTCGCCGGCGAGCGGCAGCTCGATCTCGAACCGCGTGCCCCCGGCTGCCCCGGGCCCCCAGGCGAGCGCACCGCCGAGCGCGCTGACGCGTTCGGCGATACCCGCCAGGCCGTAACCGGCCGGAACGTCCCTGTCCATGCCGATGCCGTCGTCCTCGACGGAGAGGTGCAGGCGGGGCCCGCGCGGCCCGGCCCGCCGCTCGGCGAGCTCCACCATGACGATGCGCGGCTCGGCGTGTTTGACGGCGTTGGTCAGGCACTCCTGCAGGCAGCGATAGACGGTGAGGTCGCGCGCCTCGCCGTAGCCGTCGGCGAGCTCGCCGACCGCGAGATCGAACAGCACCGAGGGCGCCAGCCGGCGGAACTCGTCGACGAGGCCGCCGGCGAGGTCGGCGAGCGGTACGTGGCCGAGCGACATCGGCCGCAGCCGCTGCAGCAGACGGCGGTTCATCGTCTTCAGGCGATCGGCGATGTCGGCGACCTCGCGTGCCCGCTCGGCGATCTCCGGCGCGCGCGCCGCCCGGCTGCCGCGGGCGATCGTCTCGATCGAGCGCGCATTGGCGACGATGCCGAACAGGCAGGGGCCCGCCTCGTCGTGGAGTTCGCCGGCGACGACGCGGCGCTCGTCGTCCTGGGCGCTGAGGAGCCGCAGGCTGAGACGGCGGTTCTCGGCGCGGGTGGCGGCGAGCTGCCCGGCCAGCGCGTTGAAGCGGGAGGCGATCAGCGCGAATTCGGCGTCGCGCGGCGGCTCGAGGCGGGCGCGGTAGTCGCCGCCCTCCAGTCGCGACAGGCCGCGGGCGAGCGCGGACAGTGGCGCGAGCGCCCGCCCGACCGCGACGGCGAGCACGAACAGCACCGCCGCGTTGACGATCAGCGCGATGATCGCCAGGGCCCGCACGTCTTCCCAGACCTCGGCGATCTCGTCCGCGGGCTCGCCGGTGAGCACGACGGTCGCCATCCGCTCGCCACCGACAATGACGGGGACCTGCACCGCCGGGGGTGGCGTCGCGATCAGCCGGGCGAACCAGTCGGGCGCGCGCTCGTGCGCCTCGCCGCCGTCGGCGCGGTCGACGGGGGTGCTCGCGGCGACCGTGCGGCCGGCCCCGTCGAGCACGGTGATGCGGACGTGCCGCGCCGCCATGCCGGTGTCGACCGCCGTTGCGAGCGCCGGCAGCGCGATGTCGGCGCGCATCTCCGCGACGGTGGTGCGGACGAAGCGGGCGGAGGCGTCGAGGGAGGCGGCGATCTCGACGCTGGTGGCGAAGCGGGCGTTGACGACGACGACGATGCCGGCCGCCGTGATGGCGGCGAGGTTCAGGGCCGCGGCGGCGATCAGGATGCGCCAGCGGATCGGCTGCGCGTGCCAGTACGCGCCGGCAACCGCCAGGAGCCGCGCCACCGCGCCAGGACTTCGCTCGGGGATATCGTCGCTGTCGTTCACACCGGCCTCGTCGCGCCGCCGGTGAGCCTAGCGCGCCCGTCGCCGCGGCGACAGGGGTTCCGCGCGATCAGTCGACCGTCAGCGTGCGGCGGACGGCCCGTGCCCAACCGGCGAGCTTGCGCTCGCGCTGCTCGGCCGGCATCGCCGGCAGGAAGCGGCGGTCGAGTTTCCAGCGCTCGGCGAACACCGAAGGCTCGGGGCAGACGCCGGTGTGCAGGCCGGCGAGATAGGCGGCGCCCACCGCCGTCGTCTCCAGCACTTCCGGGCGGTCGACGGGGGCATCGAGCACGTCGGCGAGGAACTGCAGCGTCCAGTCGCTCGCCACCATGCCGCCGTCGACCCGGAGCACCGTCGCGGTGCCGTCGGCGTCCGGCCAGTCGCGCCGCATGGCGTCGAGCAGGTCGCGCGTCTGGTAGCCGACGCTTTCGAGGGCTGCGCGGGCGAGTTCGCGCGGCGTCGTGCCGCGTGACAGGCCGTAGACCGCGCCGCGCGCGTCCGGGTCCCACCACGGCGCGCCGAGGCCGGTGAAGGCCGGCACCAGGTAGACGTCCTGCGTCGGGTCGGAGGCGGCGGCGAAGGCGGCGGTCTCGGCGGCGGTGCGGATGACGCCGAGCCCGTCGCGCAACCACTGCACGGCGGCGCCGGCGACGAAGATCGCCCCCTCCAGCGCATAAGTGCGCTTGCCGCCGAGCTGGTAGGCGATGGTGGTGAGCAGCCGGTTGTTCGAGGCGACCGGCGCGTCGCCGGTGTTGAGGAGCGCGAAGGCGCCGGTGCCGTAGGTGGACTTCATCATGCCGGGCGCGAAGCACGCCTGGCCGACGGTCGCCGCCTGCTGGTCGCCGGCGACACCGGCGATGCGGATCGGCCCGCCGAACAGCTCCGGCAGCGTCGTGCCGAAGTCGGCGGCGCTGTCGCGGATCTCCGGCAGCATCGAGGCCGGCACGCGGAAGAGCCGCATCAGGTCCGCGTCCCAGGCGCCCGTGCGGATGTCGCACAGAAGCGTGCGCGAGGCGTTGGTGGCGTCGGTGGCGAACGTCGCGCCCCCCGTCAGCCGCCACATCAGGAACGTGTCGACGGTGCCGAAGGCGAGCTCGCCGCGCTCGGCTCGGGCGCGGGCGCCGTCGACGTGGTCGAGCACGTAGGCGAGCTTCGTCGCCGAGAAATAGGGGTCGAGGAGGAGGCCGGTCTTGGCCGTCACCATCGGCTCGACGCCGTCGGCCTTCAGGCCGGCGCAGAACTCCGCGGTGCGGCGATCCTGCCAGACGATGGCGTTGTGGACGGCGCGGCCGGTCGTCTTGTCCCAGACGACGGTGGTCTCGCGCTGGTTGGTGATGCCGATGGCGGCGATGTCGGCGGCGCCGAGGCCGGCCTTCGCGATCGCCCTGCGCACCGTGTCGACGGTGGTCGACCACAGGTCTTCCGGGTCGTGCTCGACCCAGCCCGACAGCGGGTAGTGCTGCGGAAACTCTGCCTGCGCGACGGCCGCGACGGAAAGGTCCGCCGCGAACACGATCGCCCGCGTCGAGGTGGTCCCCTGGTCGATGGCGATGAGGTGGGTGGGCATGGGGGAGGGCACTCGCGGATGGCGTCCCTCCCCTGCCAGGGGGAGGGACAGACCGCCGGAGGCGGTCAGGGTGGGGCCCGTCAAACACAGGCATTGCGCCGGATTGACGGGCCCCCACCTGCCGCGCCTCGCGGCGCGGCTGTCCTCCCCCCTGGCAGGGGGAGGACGCGCGTCGTTACCTCACTTCGACTGGGCGTCGGCCCAGGTCTTGATCAGCGTGTCGTAGTCGACCGTCTGACCCTGCGGCTTCTCGTTGGCGAGCTTCACCTGGGGGGCGACGTTGCCCTCCTTCTTGGCGAGCTCGACCCAGTACTCGAGCGGATGCTCCTCGTTGAGCTTCGGCCCGATGTCGCCCTGCACGCCGGCGCGCTCGAGGCGCTCCAGCACGCGCTCCTGCTCGGCGCAGAGCGAGTCCATCGCCTCCTGGGCGGTCTTGGCACCCGACGACGCGTCGCCGATCGCCTGCCACCACAGCTGCGCCAGCTTCGGATAGTCCGGCACGTTGGTGCCGGTCGGCGACCACTGCACGCGCGCCGGCGAGCGGTAGAACTCGATCAGCCCGCCGAGCTTCGGAGCGCGCTCGGTGAAGCTCTTGTCGCGGATCGTCGACTCGCGGATGAAGGTCAGGCCGACGTGGCTCTTCTTCACGTCCACCGTCTTCGAGGTGACGAACTGCGCATAGAGCCAGGCGGCCTTGGCGCGGTCGACCGGGGTCGACTTCATCAGCGTCCACGAGCCGGCGTCCTGGTAGCCGAGCTTCATGCCGTCGACCCAATAGGAGCCCTTCGGCGAGGGCGCCATCCGCCACTTCGGCGAGCCGTCGGCGTTCACCACCGGCAGGCCATCCTTCACCATGTCGGCGGTGAAGGCGGTGTACCAGAAGATCTGCTGGGCGATCTCACCCTGGGCGGGGACCGGGCCGGCCTCGCCGAAGGTCATGCCGGCGGCGTTCGGCGGCGCATAGGCCTTCAGCCACTCGAGGTACTTCTCGATCGAGTAGACGGCAGGCGCGCCGTTGGTGTCGCCGCCGCGCGTCACGCAGGAACCGACCGGACGCGAGTTCGCATCGACGCGGATGCCCCACTCGTCCACCGGCTTGCCGTTCGGGATGCCCTTGTCGCCGTTGCCGGCCATCGACAGCCAGGCGTCGGTGAACCGCCAGCCGAGCGACGGGTCCTTCTTGCCATAGTCCATATGGCCGAAGACCTTCTTGCCGTCGATCTCGCGGCCGGTGAAGAACTCGGCGATGTCCTCGTAGGCCGACCAGTTGACCGGCACGCCGAGATCGTAGCCGTACTTCGCCTTGAAGTCGGCCTTGTTCTTGTCGTCGTTGAACCAGTCGTACCGGAACCAGTAGAGGTTGGCGAACTGCTGGTCAGGCAGCTGGTAGAGCTTGCCGTCCGGGGCGGTGGTGAACGACTTGCCGATGAAGTCGTCGATGTCGAGGCCCGGATTGGTGACGTCCTTGCCCTCGCCCGACATCCAGTCGGTGAGGTCGCGCGCCTGCAGGTAGCGCCAGTGCGTGCCGATCAGATCGGAATCGTTGATGTAGCCGTCGTAGATGTTCTCGCCGGACTGCATCTGCGTCTGCAGCTTCTCGACGACGTCGCCCTCGCCGATGAGGTCGTGCGTCACCTTGATGCCGGTGATCGCGGCGAACGCCGGCGCCAGCACCTTGGACTCATATTCGTGCGTGGTGATCGTCTCGGAGACGACCTTGATCTCCATGCCGGCCATCGGCTTGGCGGCATCGATGAACCACTGCATCTCGGATTCCTGCTCGGCGCGCGTCAGCGTCGACAGGTCGCCGATCTCGGCGTCGAGGAACTTCTTCGCCTCGTCCATGTCGGCGAACGCGGGGCCCGCCGCCAGCATCAGGGCGAGTGCCCCGACCGAACTCATCAAATGATATCGCATCACGGATCCTCCCAGGGTTATTCGCGAACCTTCCGGACCCGCCGCCCCTTGAACGGAGGGCCCGTCTCTTGCTGCGCCGCCCGGCACTCCCACCGGCCGCGTCGCATCAGATCTCCAAGGGCCGCCCTCGGCGGCCCGACTGTTACACCCAGCGGAACACGCCGAGCGCCCAGACGACGCAGACGCCGAGCGCCCACCAAAGGTCTGGCCCGACGAGGCCGAGCCAGGCGAGGGTGATGAAGGCGCTGCCGAGCAGCGAGACGAAGAAGCGGTCGCCGCGCGTCGTCTCGATGCCGAGCACGCCGTAGCGCGGGCTGCCACCGGGCACCGCCCACTCCCAGAGCGTCATGCCGACGAGCATAGCCGCGATCACCAGGAAGAAGGTGGCCGTCGGCCACGTCCACGCCATCCACGAGAAGTCGAGGGAGAGGTTCATCCGGCTCTCCTCAAACCCGCCCGAGGGCGAAGCCCTTGGCGATGTAGTTGCGGACGAACCAGATGACGATCGCCCCCGGGATGATGGTGAGCACGCCCGCCGCGGCGAGCACGCCCCAGTCCATGCCGGCCGCCGAGACCGTGCGCGTCATGATCGCCGCGATGGGCTTGGCGTCCGTCGTCGTCAGGGTGCGGGCGAGCAAAAGCTCCACCCACGAGAACATGAAGCAGAAGAAGGCGGCGACGCCGATTCCGCTCGCGATCAGCGGCATGAAGATCTTCACGAAGAACTTCGGGAACGAGTAGCCGTCGATATAGGCCGTCTCGTCGATCTCGCGCGGCACGCCCGACATGAAGCCCTCGAGGATCCACACGGCCAATGGCACGTTGAACAGGCAGTGGGCGAGCGCCACGGCGAGGTGGGTGTCGATCAGCCCGAATGCCGAATAGAGCTGGAAGAACGGCAGCGCGAACACCGCCGGCGGCGCCATCCGGTTCGACAGGAGCCAGAAGAACAGGTGCTTGTCGCCGAGGAAGCGGTAGCGCGAGAAGGCATAGGCCGCCGGCAGCGCCACGGCGAGCGAGATCACCGTGTTCATCACGACGTAGGTGATCGAGTTGATGTAGCCCGAGTACCAGCTCGCGTCGGTGAAGATCACCATGTAGTTGGCGAACGTGAAGGTGTGCGGCCAGAGCGTCACGCCACTGACGATCTCCGTGTTCGTCTTGAAGCTCATGTTGACGAGCCAGTAGATCGGCAACAGCAGGAAGAGGATGTAGAGGGTGGGGACGATCGCCCGCGTGCGCATCAGTGGCCCTCCCCGTGCATCGGCGGCCGCTTGCCGGTCATCACCGTGTAGAAGATCCACGAGAACAAGAGGATGATGAGGAAGTAGACGATCGACATCGCCGCTGCCGGGCCGAGGTCGAACTGCCCCACCGCCATCTTCACGAGGTCGATCGACAGGAAGGTCGTTGCGTTGCCGGGGCCGCCGCCGGTGACGACGAACGGCTCGGTGTAGATCATGAAGCTATCCATGAACCGGAGCAGCACGGCGATGATCAGGACGTGCTTGATCTTCGGCAGCTGGATGTAGCGGAAGACCGACAGCCGCGAGGCGCCGTCGATGCGCGCCGCCTGGTAGAAGGCGTCGGGGATGGAGCGCAGGCCGGCATAGGCGAGCAGCACGACGAGGCTCGTCCAGTGCCAGACGTCCATGACGACGACCGTCACCCACGCCGACACGGTGTCCTGCGTGTAGTTGTAGGGAATGCCGAGGTTGTTGACGGCGGCGCCGAGCAGGCCGATGTCGCCGCGGCCGAACACCTGCCAGATGGTGCCGACGACGTTCCACGGAATGAGCAGCGGCAGCGCCATCAGCACGAGGCAGGCCGAGGCCCAGACGCCGCTCTTCGGCATCGTCAGCGCGATCGCCACGCCGAGCGGGATCTCGATGGCGAGGATGATCGCCGAAAACGCGATCTGGCGGATCAGCGCGTCGTGGAAGCGCGAGGAGGCGAGGAGTTCCTCGTACCATTCGGTGCCGGCCCAGAAGAACTGGTTGTTGCCGAAGGTGTCCTGCACCGAATAGTTCACCACCGTCATCAGCGGGATGATCGCCGAGATCGCCACGATGACGAGCACGGGCAGGACGAGGAACCAGGCCTTCTGGTTGACGGGCTTGTCCATCAGGCGGCCTCCCCCGCAACGCGCCGGCCGTCGGCGTAGACGTGCACCCGCCCGGGATCGAAGACGGCGCGCACGCCCGATCCCTCGAGGGTGGACTCCTCCGGCAGCACCGCGGCCAGCGGCCGGCCGGCGAGGCTGAGCTTGGCGACCTTGAGGCGGCCGATGTCGTCGATGCGGACGATCTCGACGGGCACGCCCTCGCCCTTCGTCGAAAGCCGCACGTGCTCGGGTCGGACCCCGATCTCGATGCGGGCCGTCTTCGGCAGGGCGGCGTAGCGGGCGCCGAGGGCGACCGTGGTGCCCTCGACGAGGGCGTTCGCGCCGTCCACCGCCGCCGGCAGCACGTTCATGCCCGGCGAGCCGATGAAGTAGCCGACGAAAGTGTGTTCCGGCTGGTCGAACAGGGCCTGCGGCGGGCCGATCTGCACGATCTCGCCGTCATACATCACCACCACCGTGTCGGCGAAGGTGAGTGCCTCGGTCTGGTCGTGCGTCACGTAGATCATCGTGGCGCGGCTCTGGGTGTGCAGGCGCTTCAGCTGGGTGCGCAGCTGCCACTTCAGATGCGGGTCGATGACGGTGAGCGGCTCGTCGAACAGGATCGCCGCGACGTCCTCCCGCACCAGGCCGCGGCCGAGCGAGATCTTCTGCTTGAGGTCGGCGGTGAGGCCGCTGGCGTTGCGGTTGAGCAGCGGCGTCAGTTCCAGCATCTCGCCGATGGCGGCGACGCGCTTGTCGATCGTCGCCCGGTCGACGCCGCGGTTCTTCAGCGGGAAGGCGAGGTTCTCGGCCACCGTCATGGTGTCGTAGATGACCGGGAACTGGAACACCTGGGCGATGTTGCGCCGCTCGGTCGGCAGGTTGGTCACGTCCTTGCCATCGAACAGAACCCGGCCATGGCTCGGGTGGACGAGGCCGGAGATGATGTTGAGGAGCGTCGTCTTCCCGCAGCCGGACGGCCCGAGCAGCGCGTAGGCGCCGCCGTCCCGCCAGGAGAGGTCGAGCTTCTTCAGCGCATAGTCGGCCGGGGTCTTCGGGTCCGCCCGGTAGGCGTGGGCGAGGTCGGAGAGATCGATGCGGGCCATCGTCGCCTCCTCAAGCCGCCGCTGCGCGCGTCGGCGCGGCGACGAGACGCTCGCCGGCGCCGAACACGAACATGCGGTGCGGGTCGACATAGACCTCGACCGGCGCGCCAGGCGCGAGGTCGTGGACGCCGTGGGCGAGCGCAACCCAGTAGTGTTCGCCGTGCGTCAGGTGGACGAAGCTCTCCGACCCGGTGATCTCCACCGCCCGCACCGTGCCCGACAGCGCCACCGCGTCGGCGGTCTGCCGGCGCAGATAGAGGTGGTTTGGGCGGAAGCCGAGGGTCACCGCGCCCTCGCCGACGACGGCGAGCGGGCCGAGCGGCGGCAGCACGGTGCCGTCGGCGAGCACCACGGTGCCGCCGCGCCCGGTGGCGGCGACGAAATTCATCGGCGGATCGGAGAAGGTCTCCGCCGTCGCCTTGTCGATCGGCCGGCGGTAAACCTCGAGCGTCGGGCCGAACTGGGTGACGCGGCCCTTCGCCAGCGTCGCCGTCGATCCGCCGAGAAGCAGCGCCTCGGTCGGCTCGGTCGTCGCGTAGACGAAGATCGCGCCGGAGGCCGAGAAGATCTTCGGCAGTTCCTCGCGTAGTTCCTCGCGCAGCTTGTAGTCGAGGTTGGCGAGCGGCTCGTCGAGGAGCACGAGGCCCGCCTCCTTGACGAGGGCGCGGGCGATCGCGGTCCGCTGCTGCTGGCCGCCGGAGAGCTCGAGCGGCAGCCGCTGCAGGAGCGGCCCGAGGCGCAGGAGATCGGCCGCCTCGTGCACGCGCTTGTCGATCTCCGCCTTCGGCCGGCCGGCGACGCGCAGCGGCGAGGCGATGTTCTCGTAGACGGTCAGCGAGGGGTAGTTGATGAACTGCTGGTAGACCATCGCGACGTTGCGCTTCTGCACCGGCACACCGGCGACGTCCTTGCCGTCCACCAGCACGCGGCCGGTGGTCGGCTTGTCGAGGCCGGCCATCAGCCGCATCAGCGTCGTCTTGCCCGACAGCGTCGGCCCGAGCAGCACGTTGAGCGAGCCGGCGGCGAGCGTCATCGACACGCCGGAGATGTGCGTCTCGCGTCCCACCGACTTGCCGACGTCTTCGAGGGTGAGCTGCATTCCGTCCTCTCAGGCCGCCGGCAGGGCGGCGGTGCCGCGCGTGGCCGCCATGTGCTCGTCGAGGGCGGCGGCCTCCTCGGCGGTGAGCCGGAGGCCGAGCTTGGAGCGGCGCCACAGCACGTCGGCGGCGGTGACGGCCCATTCGTAGGTCATCAGGTAGGAGACCTCCCGTTCGGTCAGGTCGGAGCCGAAGACGCGGCCGAGGTCGCCGGCGGACTTCGCCCCCTCGAGGATGAGGCGGGAGCGAGTGCCGTAGGCGCGCACCAGCCGCAGCGCGTGCGCCGGTGCCAGGAACGGATGGTCGCGCCGGAGGCTCTCGGCCAGCGCCGCCGCGCCGTCATGGGGGAAGTCGCCGCCCGGCAGCGCCGCCGTCGCCGTCCACGAGGGGCCGTGCGGCAGGTGGGGGCCGAGCTTGTCGAGCACCGCCTCGGCGAGGCGGCGATAGGTGGTGATCTTGCCGCCGAAGACGTCGAGGAGCGGCGCCCGGCCTTCCGGCGCCTCGAGCTCGAGCACGTAGTCGCGCGTCGCCTCCTGCGCCTTCGAGGCGCCGTCGTCATAGAGCGGGCGGACGCCGGAGTAGGTCCAGACGATCGCCTCCCGCGTCACCGGCGTGCGGAAGTACTCGCTCGCGGCGCTGACGAGATAGTCGATCTCGTCGGGGGCGATCGCCACCGCGCCGGGGTCGCCCTGATAGTCGCGATCGGTGGTGCCGATCAGCGTGAAGTCGCGCTCGTAGGGGATGGCGAAGACGATGCGGCCGTCGGAATTCTGGAATATGTAGGCACGGTCGTGGTCGTAGAGCTTGCGCACGACGATGTGGCTGCCCTTGACGAGGCGGACGTGCGCCGGCGCGTTCGCCCGGATGGCGCCGGCGAGCACCTCGCCGACCCACGGGCCGGCGGCGTTGACCAGCGCACGGGCGGCGATCGTCTCCACCCGTTCGGAGCCGTGGGCGCGCACGCTGACGCGCCACAGCCCGCCGTCGCGATCGGCGCCGACGCAGCGCGTCCGCGGCGCGATCGTCGCCCCGCGCGTCGCCGCGTCGAGGGCGTTGAGGGCAACCAGGCGCGAATCCTCCACCCAGCAGTCGGAATACTCGAAGCCGCGGGTATAGCCCGCCTTCAGCGGCGCGCCGGTCGGGTCGCGGGTGAGGTCGAGCGTGCGCGTCGCGGGGAGGATCTTGCGGCCGCCGAGGTGGTCGTAGACGAACAGGCCGAGGCGCAGAAGCCACTTCGGCCGCAGGCCGTCGTGGTGCGGCAGCACGAAGCGCAGGGGCCAGATGATGTGCGGTGCCAGCTTCAGGAGCACCTCGCGCTCCAGCAGCGCCTCGCGCACCAGCCGGAACTCGTAGTGCTCGAGATAGCGCAGGCCGCCGTGGATGAGCTTGGTCGATGACGAGGAGGTGGCGCCGCCGAGGTCGCCCTGCTCGCAGAGGTAGACCTTCAGGCCACGGCCCGCGGCGTCGCGGGCGATGCCGCACCCGTTGATGCCGCCGCCGATGATGGCGAGGTCGTAAGCCGCTGCTGGCACGCCGTTTCCCCGTCGGGCGCTCGTTGCGGCCACGGAGGGCCTCGGCGCCTTGGTTCTTTCACGGCAAACGCTAAGCGAAAACGAAACCGCGCGCAATACGCCTCAAAGCGAAAGCCAACCGAAAATAATGCTGCACTGCACGAAAGTCTTCGGCACTGCAGCGCGCCTCCGCGTCACCCTTCGGGGGCCGCCGCCGGCGACGGCATCGCCTCGATCACCTCGACGCCGTGCGAGCGGCAGATCTCGGCGAAGGGCTGCGAGATCAGCCGGTCGGTGACGAAGGCGTCAACTTCGGAGACGTGGGCGATGCGGATCGGCGCCGAGCGCTCGAACTTCAACCGGTCGGCGGCGAGGATGACCTTGCGGGCGTTGTCGATGATCGCCCGCGACACCCTGACCTCGCGATAGTCGAAGTCGAGCAGCACGCCGTCCTCCTCGATCGCCGAGGCGCCGATGACGGCGTGGTCGACCTTGAACTGGCGGATGAAGTCCACCGCCGCCGACCCGACGACGCCGCCGTCGGAGCGCCGCACCGGCCCGCCGGCGACGATCACCTCGATCCGCGGGTTGCGGTACAACAGGTTGGCGACGTTGAGATTGTTGGTGATGACGAGCAGGCCCTTGTGGCCCTGCAGCGCCCGCGCCACCTCTTCCGTCGTGGTGCCGATGTTGATGAACAGCGACGAGTTGTCGGGGATCAGGCGCGCCGCCGCCTCGCCGATCGCGCGCTTCTCCTCCGGGGCGATGAAGCGGCGGGCGTCGTAGCCGACGTTCTCGACGCCCGACGAGATCACCGCGCCGCCGTGCACGCGCGACAACAGCCGCTGGTCGCAGAGCTCGTTCAGGTCCTTGCGGATCGTCTGCGGCGTGACGCCGAAGCGGCCGGCGAGGTCGTCGACGCCGACACGACCCTGCGCGCGGGCCAGCGCCAGGATATCGCCCTGGCGCGGCGAAAGAGCGTTCATGCCGGCGTCCTCCCCTGCGGCGGTTCCCGCCGTCGTGCGGGTCTCACGTTAGGGGAGTTTCGCCCATTCGCAAAGCGAACCGAACGAAAGCGATGCGAAGCCGGCGGGCGAAGATCGCGGCCGCCGGCCGCCCGCCTCAGGTGCGCTCGAAGCCGCGCCACAGCTCCCAGTCGGTGACGCGGCGATCATACTCGAACTGCTCCCAGCGCGCCGTGTGCAGGTAGTGCTCGATGACGTCGTCACCGAACGCGGCCCGCAGCATGTCCGACTTCTCGAGCTCGCCGATCGCCTCGCGCAGCGTCTTCGGGATCTCGCGCACGCCGGTCTTGCCGTAGTTGTCGCCCGCCTGCATCGGCTCGAGCTCCATCTTCTTGTCGATGCCGTCGAGGCCGGCGGCGAGCAGCGCCGCGAACGTCAGGTACGGGTTGATGTCGCCTCCCGGCATCCGGCACTCGACGCGCAGCGCCTTGCCGTGGCCGCAGAGCCTGAAGCCGGCGGTGCGGTTGTCGATGCTCCACACCGCCTTCGTCGGCGCGAAGGTGCCGGCCTGGAAGCGCTTGTAGGAGTTGATGTAGGGCGCCAGGAAGTAGGTGAGGGCGCGGGCGTGGTGGAGCTGGCCGGCGAGGAACTGCCGGCACATCTCCGACATGCCGTGCTCGCCCTCCGGATCGTGGAACAGCGGCTTGCCGGAGGCCTTGTCCCACAGGCTGGCGTGGACGTGGGCCGAGTTGCCGGCGACGTTGTAGTCGTACTTCGCCATGAAGGTGATCGAGACGCCGTGCTGGTCGGCGATCTCCTTCATGGCGTTCTTCAGGATCGAGTGGCGGTCGGCCATCTCGACCGCCTCGCCGTAGCGCACGTTGATCTCGGACTGGCCCGGGCCCCACTCGCCCTTGGAGTTCTCGACCGGGATGCCGGCACCCTCGAGCCCGTTTCGGAAGGCGCGCAAAAGCGGCTCCTCGCGGGTCGTCTGCAGGATGGCGTAGTCCTCGATATAGTAGCCGGAGGTCTCGAGCTTCTTGTAGCCCTTCTTCGCGGCTTCCGCGTAACTGTCCTTGAAGATGTAGAACTCGAGTTCGGAGGCGAGCGCCGCCGTCCAGCCGCGCTCGGCGAGCTTGGCCGTCTGCTTCTTCAGCATGGCGCGCGGCGAATAGGGGATCGGCTCGCCGTGGTGGTCGTTGACGTCGCACAGCACCAGCGCCGTGCCCGGCAGCCACGGCGTCAGGCAGAGCGTCGTCATGTCGGGCTTCAGCACGAAGTCGCCATAGCCCGCCGCCCAGCTCGTGCCGGCGTAGCCCTGCACCATCTCGTTGTCGATGTCGGTGGCGAGCAGGTAGTTGCAGGCGTGGGTCTCCTCGTGCGCGCCCTGGACGAAGTAGCGGGCCGACATCCGCTTGCCGGCGAGGCGCCCCTGCATGTCGACGAAGGCGGTGACGACGGTATCGATCGTCTTGTCGTCGACGAGCTCGCACAGGCGCTCGAAGGTCAGGTTGCCGGCCATCATGGTCCTCGTCGAAGATTGTCCCCCGGCCGCGCGGGCCGTGGCGAGATGCGTAGCACGCCCGCCCCGCACGCGGTCAATCGCGGCGCGCGCTGAGCCGGCAAAGACTGGAGCCGCAGGCACGGCGGGGGACCTGCGTTGCATCCGCCGCCGTCGCTTTCCTTCTCCCACCGCGCGGTGGGAGAAGGTGCCCGAAGGGCGGATGAGGGCCGCCCGGCAAGGCCGGGCGGAAGCGTCAGACCGCAGCCGCCGGCGCCCGTCGGGCACCGCCCTCATCCGGCGCTTCGCGCCACCTTCTCCCGGCGCAGCCAGGAGAAGGGAAGAACGGCGGTTTCCCTGAACTCCAAAAACCCTTAGCCGGCTCGCACCGTCACGCGCGCTTCACGCTGCGCTATCAAGGTGCCCGCCGACGCACCGGTCGATGTGGGGGTCTTCATGTCAGAGCAGCCGTCCAGTCACGCGAGCCACGAGCACGCCACCGGCAGGACCGTGCAGCACTACATCGACGAGCGGCCCAACTGGCCGGACGGCACCCCCGTGCCGGTGACGCCGATGACGACGATGCAGTGGCGCATCTGGAGCCTCGCCGCCGCCGGCAAGTTCTTCGAGGGCCTCGTCGTCTTCATGACCGGCGTGGCGCTGCCGCTGATCGCCAACGAATTCGGCCTCGGCGCTCTTGAGCACGGCGTCGTCGGTGCGGCCTCGCTCGCCGGCATCCTCGTCGGCGCGCTGCTCCTCGGCGGCCTCGCCGATCAGTTCGGCCGCAAGCTGATGTTCATCGTCGAGATGGTGCTGTTCATCATCTTCCTGGTGCTGCTGTCGCTGGCGCCGAGCTACGCCTGGCTCGTCGTCTTCCTGTTCGGCATCGGGCTGGCGCTCGGCTGCGACTATCCGACGGCCCACCTCATCATTTCCGAGAGCATCCCGACAACCGCCCGCGGCCGCCTCGTGCTCGGCGCCTTCGCCTTCCAGGCGGTCGGTGCCCTCGTCGGCACCGCCGTCGGCTACGTCGTCCTCACCCTCGACCCCGACGTCACCGCCTGGCGGTGGATGTACGCCTCCGCCATCATCCCCGGCGCGATCGTGCTCGCCGGCCGCTTCTTCGTCACCGAGAGCGCGCCCTGGCTGTTCGCCCGCGGCCGCCACCGCGACGCGGAGCGTGAGACGGCGCGCCTACTGCTGCGCAAGCCCGCCTATCCGAAGAAGGTCGTGCTCGCCGCCCCTCATCCTCACACGGCCGCGGAGGCGGAAAACAGCGGCTGGATGGCCCTGTTCACCTCCAAGAACCGCCGCGCCACCATCCTCGCCTCGGTGCCGTGGTTCCTGCAGGATCTGTCCACCTACGGCATCGGCATCTTCACGCCGACGATCCTCGCCGCCACCCTCGGCCACGACAGCGGCAACGCCCGCAACGTCGCCGAGATCATCCAGAACGACATCGCCGCCGCCGAGGGCGCGGCGATGATCGACGTGCTGCTCATCGTCGGCATCATCTTCGCCGTGCTGCTCGCCGACCGGGTCGGCCGCATCCCGCTGCAGATCCTCGGCTTCATCGGCTGCGCCGCCGGCCTGCTGATCGCATCGTTCTCCGCCTACTACGACGGGGCGATGGGCACGGCGCTGATCTTCATCGGCTTCATGCTGTTCAACTTCATGACCAATCTCGGCCCGAACGCCCAGACCTACCTGCTCGCCGGCGAGGTCTTCCCGACCGCGATCCGCGGCAAGGGCGCGGGCTTCGCCGCCGCCTTCGCCAAGATCGGCGCCGTGCTCACCGCCTTCGGCTTCCCGATCCTGTTGTCGGCCATCGGCCAGCAGGCGCTGCTCTACGGCCTCGTGGCGATGTCGCTCCTCGGCGCCGCCGTCACGTGGTGGTTCCGCATCGAGACCACCGGCGTCAGCCTCGACGACGTCGGCAAGCACGGCCACCACTCCCATACGGCACCGACGGTGCCGGCGACGGAGCGGGGGACGGTGGAGCTCTGATCGGGTGATCTCTCGAAGGCTGCGGCCCTCACGCCGCCGCCTTCGCCCCGCCCGCCGCGTGCCAGAGTTCGGCCACCCGCGGGAACGCCTCGGTGCCGTGCTGGATGCGTTTCGCCTCGGTGACGTCGCCCCAGCTGACGACGGCCGACTGGTAGGCCGGCCGCTCCGCGATCCGCCGGTACCAGCGGTCGAGGTTGCCGAGGTGCGCCCACAAGGGCGCCATCATGAACGACTCCAGCCGGCGCACGTAGACGACGAGCGCCACGTCGGCCATCGAGTAGCCGTCGCCGGCGAGGTGCTCGGTCTTGCCCAGCGTCTCGTCCATCTCCTCGAACAGCTTGCGGAAGGTGGCGATCGAGCCCGGCAGCAGCGGCGAATCGAGGCCCGCCTCGATGTTGGTCTGGTCGTTCTTCTTGCGAACGCCGTCCTTCATGGTGGCGTAGTATTCGGAGAGCGCCTCCTTTTCCTTCTCCTTGTAGATGTGCCGGTTGACGATGCAGACGCCGAGGCTGCGGCTCGCCACGTGTACGCTCTCGTCGATCTTGCGCATCCAGATGCGCGCCCGCGCCCGCTCCACCGGCGCGGCGGGGCGGAGCGGCCGCTCCGGGAAGACGTCTTCGAGGTATTCTAGGATAACCAGGGATTCCGGGATGGCCACGCCGTCGTGGATGATCGTCGGCACCAAGCCCTTGGGGTTCAGCGCGTGATAATTCGGCGGCAGGTTGCCGACGTCGCCGCGCGCGGTGTCGACGATGACGCTCTCCCAGGCGATCTGCTTCTCGTCGAGGGCGAGCCGCACGCGCTGCGCGGCGGTGGAGCGGTCGTAGTGGAAAAGTGTCAGCTTCGGCGTGTCCATGGGCGTGTCCTCGAACGGATGGGGCGTGGCCCGCCCTCGTCTCTCGATTTGCGGAAAGAGATGCGGCGGCGTCAGACGTTGAGGAGCAGGTATTCCCGCTCCCAGCTCGAGATGACGCGGTTGTAGAGCTGCCACTCGAAGCGCTTCACCTCGGTGAAGGCGTCGACGAAGCGGCCACCGAGCACGCGCCGGAGCGGCTCGGCCGCCTCGAACAGCGACAGCGCGTCGTGCAGATGGCGCGGCAGCGCGAACGGCAGGGTGTGGGCGTCGATCGTCACGATCGGCGCCGGCGCCCGCGCCTCTTCCAGCCCGATCAGCCCGCAGGCGAGCGTCGCCGCGGTGGCGAGGTAGGGGTTGGCGTCGGCGCCGACGACGCGGTTCTCGATGCGGCGGGCCTCCGGCGGCGCGTCCGGCACGCGCAGGCCGCAGGTGCGGTTGTCGCGGCCCCAGTGGACGTTGATCGGCGCGTCCGATTCCAGCCGGATGCGCCGGTAGGAGTTCACGTTCGGACAGAACAGCGGCATCGCCGTCGGCACGTGGCGCTGCAGCCCGGAGACGTAGTGCAGCAGCGCGGCCGAGTCGGACGCATCCGGCTCGACGAAGATGTTGCTGCCGTCGGACGTGCGCACCACCGACTGGTGGATGTGCATCGCCGAGCCAGGCTCGTTGACGTGCGGCTGTGCCATGAAGGTGGCGAACATGCCGTGCCGCATCGCCGCCTGCCGCGCCGTCCGCTTGAACAGGAAGGCCTGGTCGGCGAGCTCCATCGGGTCGCCGTGGCGGAAGTTCATCTCGAGCTGCGCCGGGCCGCTCTCGTGCGCCATCGTGCCGATCTCGATGCGGGACGCCTCGGCGAAGGAATAGATCGCCTCCACCACCGGGTCGAACTCGTTCGCCGCCTCGATGCCGTAGGCCTGGCGGCCGCTCTCGGCGCGGCCCGACTGGCCGGGCGGCGCCGTCAGCGGCAGGTCGTGGTCGACCGACTTGGCGACGAGATAGAACTCGATCTCGGGGGCGACGATCGGCTTGAGGCCGCGCGCCCGGTAGGCGTCGAGCACGGCGCGCAGCACCGAGCGCGGCGCGTAGTCGACCGGCGTGCCGTCGGTGAAGGCGCAGTCGCAGATCACCTGCGCCGTCGGCAGGCCGTACCAGGGCACGATGCGGATGGTGCCGACATCCGGCACGGCGCGGATGTCCTGGTCGATCTCGGCGGCGACCTTGGTGTCGTAGACGGAATCACCCGTGACGCCCTGGATCAGCACGTGCTCGGGCAGGCGCAGGCCGGTGTTCGAGAATGCGCGGATGAAGTCCTCGCGCGGCACGATCTTGCCGCGCATCATCCCGTTCATGTCGGGGACGATGCACTCGACCTCGTCGATGTTGAGGCGCCTGAGCCAGGCGATGCATTCCGCAGGTGTCGTCGGCACGTCGGTGGTCGGCATGGAGGGCTCCGGCGCAGTCACGGCCGCCAGTGTGCGCCGCCCGCCCCCCGCCCGTCGAGGGGAGGCGGCCCGCCCTCAGACGTTGACCAGCATGCCGATCTCCACGACCCGGTCGGTCGGAATCTGGAAATAGTCCGTCGCGTCGCTGGCGTTGCGGGCGAGCACGATGAACAGCCGGTCCTGCCACAGCGGCATGCCGGACTTCGCCGCCGGCCGGATCGAGCGGCGGGAGAGGAAGAACGAGGTCTTCAGGATCTCGAACTTCCAGCCGAGCCGCCGGCAGATCTGCAGGGCCTGCGGCACATTCGGCTCCTCGACGAAGCCGAACTGCATGGTCACCAGGCTGAAGTGCTCCGACAGCGTCCGGATCGAGACGCGCTCGGATTCGGGCACGCGCGGTGCATCGCTCGACAGGATCGTCAGGATGACATTGTGCTCGTGCAGCACCTTGTTGTGCTTGAGGTTGTGCATCAGCGACGACGGTGCGAAGGCGGGGTCGCTGGTCAGGAACACCGCCGTGCCGGGCACGCGGTGGACGTTTCGCTTCTCGAGGCTGCCGATCAGGTCGGCGAGCGGCACCTCGGCACGCCGCGTCTTCTCGATGAGGAAGTGCGAGCCGCGCCGCCAGGTCACCATCACCAGAACGATGAGGGCGGCGACGAGCAGCGGCACCCAGCCGCCGTGGTGCACCTTCAGGAGGTTGGCGACGAGGAAGGCGACGTCGATGACGAGGAACGGCACGACCACCGCCACGGCGGCGGCGAGCGGCCACTTCCACACCTTCCAGACGACGATGAAGGCCATCAGCACCGTCACCACCATCGTGCCGGTGACGGCGATGCCGTAAGCCGAGGCGAGTGCGGCCGAGGAGCCGAACATGCCGACCAGCAGGACGACGCCGATGAAGAGCAGCAGGTTCACCTGCGGCACGTAGATCTGGCCGACTTGCTCGGCCGAGGTGTGGCGGATCTCGAGGCGCGGCAGCAGGCCGAGCTGCACCGCCTGGCGGGAGAGCGAGAAGGCGCCGGTGATCACCGCCTGGCTGGCGATGACGGTGGCGGCGGTGGCGAGGATCACCATCGGCACCAGCGCCCAGCCGGGGACGAGCAGGAAGAACGGGTTCTCGATCGTCTCCGGGTGCGACAGCACCAGCGCGCCCTGGCCGAGATAGTTGAGGGCGAGCGCCGGCAGCACCAGCACGAACCAGGCGAGCCGGATCGGGCGGCGGCCGAAGTGGCCGAGGTCGGCATAGAGCGCCTCGGCGCCGGTCACCGCCAGGAACACCGCGCCGAGGGCGATCAGGCCGGCGTGTCCGTGCTCGGCCATGAAGACGCCCGCGTACCACGGGTTGAGCGCGTTCAGGACGCCCGGATCGTCGACGATGTGGACGGCCCCCGCCACCCCCATCGCCACGAACCACACCGCCGTGATCGGCCCGAAGAAGGTGGCGACCCGGCCGGTGCCGCGGTTCTGCACGAGGAACAGCGCCGCGATGATCGCGAGCGTGATCGGCAGCACGAACGGCTCGAAGCGCGGCTCGACGAGCTTGAGGCCCTCCACCGCCGACAGCACCGAGATCGCCGGCGTGATGATGGCGTCACCGTAGAACAGCGCCGCGCCGACGATGCCGAGGGCGATCGTGATGCCGGCGCCACGGCTGAAGGCGGTGCGGGCGAGCGCCATCAGTGCCAGCGTGCCGCCCTCGCCGCGGTTGTCGGCCCTGAGCAGGATCAGCACGTACTTGACCGTGACGATCAGGATCAGCGCCCACAGGATCAGCGACAGCACCCCGTAGACCTCGACGCGGGTCATCACGCCGTCATCGTCGGCGGCGGCGAGCGCCTCGCGGAAGGCGTAGAGCGGGCTCGTGCCGATGTCGCCATAGACGACGCCGACGCTGCCGATGGTCAATGCAAGGAGGTTGCCGTGCGCGGGAGGGGAGGGCGCGCTCGGCACCTCGGCCTCCAGCCCGGCGGCAGCCGGCTTGGCGGTACTCATGGAGCGGACGCAGCCTCGACGTCGCTGATGCAGTGCAGCAGAGCGGACGCTACTCCTACCTGTGGCCTTCCCGCAAGCGGGCGCGGCACTCAGGCGCGGCGGCGGGTGCGGATGGCGCCGGCCGCCTCGGCGAGCGGCATCGGCCGCGCGAACAGGAAGCCCTGCAGCAGGTCGCATCCCTCGGCGGTGAGGAAATCGGCCTGCGCCTGCGTCTCCACCCCCTCGGCGACGACGAGCTTCGACATCGTGGCGCCGAGGGTGATGACCACCCGCGCCAGTTCCTCGTCGCCACGGTCGCTGCCGATGCCGTCGACGAACGACTTGTCGATCTTGATGGTGTGGATGGGGAACTGCCTGAGGTAGGCGAGCGAGGAGAAGCCGGTGCCGAAATCGTCGAGGGCGAAGCGGCAGCCGATGGCGCCGAGCCGGCGGATGTTCTCCATCACCGCCGGAGACGAGCGCAGGAGCACGCCTTCGGTGATCTCGAACTCGATGCGCCGCGCCGCGACCGCGTGCTCCGAAAGCATCGCCGTGATCTCGTCGCAAAAGTCGGAGTGCTCGAGATCGATCGCCGACAGGTTGATCGACAGGTCGACGTCGTGGCCGCCCGCCGCGTCGATCGCCGCCACCGCCTCCAGCGCGCGGCGGACGATGAGGCGCGTCATCTCGTGGATGAGCCCGGAGCGCTCGGCCGCCGGCACGAAGTGGTCGGGCCTGAGCACCGAGCCGTCGGCGCAGCGCCAGCGGGCGAGCGCCTCGAAGCGCCGGATGGCGCCGGTAGCGGCGTCGACCTGCGGCTGGAACAGCAGGAACAGCGCCGTCTCCGCCGGCTCGGTGCGCAGGATCGTCTCGATCGCCAGCCGGTCGTGGGCCTGCCGCTCCAGTTCCTCGTCGAAGAAGCAGAAGCGGTTGCGGCCCGTGCGCTTGGCCTCGTAGAGGGCGAGGTCGGCCTCGCGCACGAGGTCGTCGGCCGTCGTCTCGGGTCCGGAGACCGACAGCCCGACACTCACCGTGATCGAGAAACGCCGGTCGCCGACGGCGAGCGGCAGCCGCAGCCGCTCGACGATCCGCCCGGCGATGCCGGCGAGGGCGTCGGGGGCCGGGATCGTCGGGAACAGCACGGCGAACTCGTCGCCGCCGAGCCGCGCCACCTGGTCCCCCGCGCCGACGAGCTCGCGCACCACCTGCGCCACCGCGGCGAGCAGGTGGTCGCCGGTCTCGTGGCCGAGGGTGTCGTTGATGTCCTTGAAGTGGTCGAGGTCGAACATCAGCAGCCCGACCGGCCGCCCCGTCGTGCGGGCGTCCGCGAGTGCCCCCTCGACCGAATCGAACAGCGCCCGCCGGTTGGCGAGCCCGGTGACGACGTCGTGCAGCGCGTCGTGGCGCAGCTTCGCCTCGGCACGCTTGCGGGCGGTGACGTCGGAGTGCGATCCGGCCATGCGGTAGGGCACGCCGTGCTCGTCGCGTACGGCGAGGCCGCGCACCAGCATCCAGAGATAGGTGCCGTCGGCGGCGAGCAGGCGGTGCTCCACCTCGAAGTGCGGCGACTGCCCGGCGAGGTGGTCCTCGAGCGCGCCCAGCACGGCGCTGCGGTCGCCCGGGTGGATGCGGTCGAACCAGATCGCCGGCGTTTCCCGCACGTCCTCGTCGTGGAAGCCGATCATCGTCTTCCAGCGCGGCGACAGGTAGAGCCGGTTGCTCTTGAGGTCCCAGTCCCACAGGGAATCGTTGGCGCCGCGGATGGCCAGCGCATAGCGCTCCTCGCTGTCGCGCAGCGCCCGGTCGGCGCGCTGGCGCTCGTCGGCCGTCTGCACGAAGGTGTTGAACCAGCGCGACAGCTCGGCGATCTCGTCGTGGCCGCTGACCGGCATCGGCCGGAGCGCCGCCGGGTCGCCCGCCTGGAAGCGCTTGAAGCGCTCGGTCAGCTGCCTCAGCGGCGTCACCACGGTCTGCGACAGTGCGAACCCGACGGCGACGACGAAGGCGAGGCAGATCAGCAGCGCCACCGAGGTGGCGAGCGCGATGCCGGCCGTCTCCGCCCGGATCGTCCGCTGCGGCACCAGCGCCAGCACCCACCACCCGGTCTGGTTGGAGCGCACCGCCGTCACTAGCGTCTCGACGCCGTCGAGGCTCATCGCGGTGGTGGCCGGCGGGTCGGCGAGGGCTTCGACGAGGTCCGCCGGCACCGTCGTGCCGATCCGCGCCGCGTCAGGGTGGTAGACGATGCGCCGGCTGCCGTCGACGACCATCAGGTGCGAGCCCATCCCGAGGCTCGAGACGACGAACTGGCGGTAGAGCGTGCCGACATCGAAGTTGACGAGCACCGAGGCGACCGCCCGCCGCGTCACCGTCTCGCGGTCGGTGCGCCAGATGCCGCGGCCGACGGTGATGACGAGCCGGTCGGGCGAACGCGGGTTGAGGTTCTCGACGACGCCGAACCAGCGCGTCCGCTCGCAGGTGCTGTCGAGCGCCGCCAGGATCTCGCCACGGCGCTCGCTGTCGGGCGGTGCGGAATCGAGCGTGCTGCCGACGTGGTAGTAGGTGCCGTTGGCGGCGAGCAGGTCGATCGACACGAGGCCGCGGATGTAGAGATAGTTGCTGAGGATGTAGCCGACCTTTGCCTGCGTCGCGAGGCGGGTGTAGGCGTCGGTCTCGATGCGCTCCTGCGACACCGCGTCGACGATGTCGTCGACGCTGACGATGCTGCCGATGAGGGATTCCACCTGCTCGAGCTGCAGGTCGAGATAGTCCCGCTCCGCCTCCAGCAGCGCCACCGAATAGCGCGCCGCCAGCCGGTCCACCACCGCCTGCGACACCTCGAACGAGGTCATCCCGAGCACCAGCAGCGGCAGCACGCCGAGGATGGCGATGTAGGCGACGAACTTGACGAGTAGGCTCGCGTGCCGGCGCCGAAGCAGGGGCGCAGCGCCCGCGTGTCCCGGCGGCGAGGGGGTGTCGGCCGGGCTCTGGACCGGATCCGGAGCCGGTTCGGTGGCCGGGTTCTCGGTCATTGCCCCCCGGCCGGCGGCGGCGCCGTGTTGAGGGTTTCTGTGTCGACGACGAGGACGTCGATTATCGTCTCGGTGGGCACGCTCTCCCCGCGCAGCAGCCGCAGCGCATAGTCGACGCCCGTGTAGCCCTGGACGTCGGCCTGCTGGTCGATGCTCGCCTGCAGTTCGCCGGTGGCGATCGCCTGGCGCGCCTCCTCCAGCGCGTCGAACCCGGCGACGCGTACGTCGAAGCGGCCGGCGTCGCGTAGATAGCGGCTGGCGCCGAGTGCCATCATGTCGTTGGCGGCGAACAGGTGGGTGATCTCGGGGTGCGCGATCAGCACCCGCTTGGTGACGTCGTAGGCCTCGTCGATCTTCCAGTTGGCGCTTTCGGAGGCGACGATCGGCACGCCCGCCTCCTCGAAGCCGCGCACGGCGCCGCGGCGGCGCGCCTCGGCGTTGTCTGCGCCGCGGATGCCCTCCAGCACGAAGGCCGCTGCCGGCGACGCGGCATCCGCCACGAGGCGGCGGGTGGCGAGGTAGGCACCTGCCTCGTTGTCGACGCTGATGAACGGCACATCGGTGATGCCGGCGCGGGCGAGGAAGTCGGGGTCGAGCCGGTTGTCGATGTTGACGACGGGAATGCCCGCCTCGCGGGCCCGCTTCACCGCCGGGATCAGCCGCACGGAATCACCCGGCGCGATGACGATCGCCGAGACGTTGTCGGCGACGAGCTCGTCGACGATCGCCACCTGCTGCTCGATCGAGGTCTCCTGGGCGCCGGTGCGCACCACGAGTTCCGCTCCGAGGTCGTCCGCCGCCCGCCGCGCCCCCTGCTCCATCTTCAGAAAGAACGGATTGGTCAGCGTCTTCATCACGAGGGCGACGCGCGGCGCGACCGTCGTCTAGCTCGCCGTGGTGGCGACCGGGTCCGGTGCCGGCGGTGCGGCCTCGTCGCAGCCGGCCAGGGCGAGCGCCAGGAGAACGGGCGCCAGCAGGGTGAGCGCCAGGCGGGCCTGAACAAGGCGGATGGGCGCCAGCAGGATCGGCGCCAGGGCCGGCGCCGGGCGGACGGGGATCGTCGTCCGGCGCGCGCTGCGGCCGAAGGCGCCCGGAAGGGTCGAGATGGCGCCCGCGAGCCTCATGGCCGTCGCCCCCGGCCGACCGCGGCGATCGGGGGTCGCAGCCGGCTGCCTCGATGCGTCCGGTCAAGCGCTGGGCGACACCCGCGCATCAACGTCCCGGATCGGGAGGCAGTCTAGCCGTGCGGCGCTGGTCGCACCAACCGGAATCGGCGCCGCGGGATCCGCCGTCGGGTTCGCGGCAAACCGCTCAGGAGAGCCGCGCCCGCGCCGCGATCTCGTCTGGCGTCACCCCGGCGAGCGCATCGAGCAGGCGGACCGCGAAGCTTCCAGGGCCGCTCGCGCCCTCGGCGGCGATCTCGCCGGCGACGCCGAGCAGCGCCATCCCGGCGGTCGCCGCCTCGAAGGCTGGCACGCCGGCGCCGAGGAAGGCGCCGATCAGCGCCGTCGCCGCGCAGCCGGTGCCGGTGACGCCGGCGAGCATCGGCGTGCCATTGGCGACGCGGACGAGCCGCTCGCCGTCCGAGACGACGTCGACGGCGCCGGAGGCGACCACCACCGCGCCCGAGCGAACGGCGAGCCGCCCGCAGGCCTCCACCGCGGCGTCGGCCTCGTCGGCCGCGTCGACGCCGCGCCCGGTCGCCGCGCTGCCGGCCGCCGCCAGGATCTCCGAGGCGTTGCCGCGCACCACGGCGGGCCTTTCCAGCAGCAGCGTCGCCACCGCCTCGCGGCGGAAGGCGGTGGCGCCGCCGCCGACGGGATCGAGGATCCACGGCTTGCCGGCGGCGTTGGCGGCGGTGGTGGCGGCGAGCATGCCGTTCAGCCAAGGCTGCGAGATCGTGCCGATGTTGACGACGAGGGAACTCGCGATCGCCGCGAACTCGCCCGCCTCCTCCTCGGCGTGGATCATCGCCGGCGCCGCGCCGGCGGCGAGCAGCACGTTCGCCGTCCAGTTCATCACCACGTAGTTGGTGATGTTGTGGACGAGCGGCCGTGCCGCGCGCATCTGCGCGAGCGCCTCGCCGGGCGATACGGAAAGCGTCGTCATCCTCGTCTCCTCCTCGCGTCCGGGGGCGGGGAGGGCGGCCGCGTCACCGGACACCTCCGGCCGCGGCGCATCGCCGTTCCCTTCGCCGGTACGACCCGGATCAGGTTCGATGGGTGTGATCTCAGCCGCAACGCGGCACCCCAAGGCGAGGCGGATGATACACGGGATCGCTGGGTTGGGAAGCGGGGGGTGGGGGTGGCAGTCTGCCACCCAAGGCCGTTGGGCGGCGAGGCGGATGAGGCGCACCCGTCCCTCCCCTGCCAGGGGGAGGGACAGCCGGCGAAGCCGGCAGGGTGGGGCCAGTCAATCCAAACTCAGATTGGCATTCGGATTGACGGGCCCCCACCTGCCGCGCCTGACGGCGCGGCTGTCCTCCCCCCTGGCAGGGGGAGGACACAACCGGCGGCAACCCTACCGCTCCCCCGCCGCCCGGTACGCCGCCGGCGGCACCCCCGCCCGCCGGGCGAAGAAGCGCGAGAAATAGGCCGGGTCGGTGAAGCCCAGCGAATAGGCGACCTCGGCCACCGTCATCGAGGTGTAGACGAGGCTGCGCTTCGCCTCGAGCAGCACGCGGGCGTGCAGCACCGCCTGGGCGGAGCGGCCGGCGATGCGGCGGCAGACGGCGTTGAGGCGGCCCTCGCCGACGCCGAGCTCGCCGGCGAGCGCGCCGATGCGCGGCTGGTCGCGGAAACGCTCCTCGACGAGCCGGCGGTAGCGGTCGAAGAGGGCCGCGTCGGCGTTTGCCGGTGCGCTGGCGCGCCCCGCGGACGGCCTCCCGGAGGCACCCGCCGCCCCGCCATCCGAGTCGGCTCCGGCCGTCATGCTCGCTGTGCCGCCGTCGGCGACGGCGCGGGCGACGGCGACCAGCGCCAGCGACACCCGGGCGAGGATCGCCGCCCGTCCGCCCGGCCGCGGGAAGCGGTATTCCCGCTCGATCGCCGCGAAGGCGGCGAGCGTCTCGGCGGCGTCCTCGCCGGACAGCGGCACCTGCGCGCCGACGCCGGCCGCCGCCGCGAGCCCGGCGTCGGCGAAGGCGGCCAGCGCCGCCGCGAGCCCTT
This sequence comes from Pseudoxanthobacter soli DSM 19599, assembly GCA_945898215.1. Taxonomy (GTDB): domain Bacteria; phylum Pseudomonadota; class Alphaproteobacteria; order Rhizobiales; family Segnochrobactraceae; genus CAMDHY01. The sequence goes on from CAMDHY010000026.1 coordinate 30,349, forward strand.
CCGCCGACAGCGTCACCACCCACCCCTCGGTGCCGGGTTCGAAGGCGAAGCCGTGCACCACCACCGGCGGCGTCGAGATCAGCACGGGGGCCGCGAACAGCAGCCGCGTCCCCTCGAGGTCCATGACGCCGCCACCCGCCGCCACCGCCATCACCTGGTGGAGGTCGCGGTGGCGGTGCGGGCGGATCGTCCAGTCGTGCAGCGACGCCCGCGCCCGGATCGTCTCGACGTGCAGGAAGCCGAGTTCGCGCTCCTCGTCGGCCTCGCCATAGAGCCGGTAGCGCGGGATGTCGGCGGCGGGCATCGCGGTCATCGTGGTGTCGGCCTCGGTGCGCGCTACAACCGATACACCCGCTTCGCCGTGTCGTGCAGCATCGCCCGGCGGTCGGCCTCGGGGTAGGACGCGAGCACCGAGCGATAGGCGGCGATCAGCGCCGGGTAGGTCGTCCACAGCTTCTCGATCGGGAAGTTCGAGCCGAACAGGCAGCGGTCGGCGCTGAACATCCCGTGCGTCTCGCCCACTACCTCCGCGATCAGGGCCTCGTCGAGCCGGTGCACGAAGGTGCCGAGCGCGGACAGCTTGACGTAGACGTTCGGCTGCTGGGCGAGCCGCTTCATGCCCTCCCGCCAGGCGGCGAGACCGGCGGGCGAGCGGTCCTCCGGCATGCCGCAGTGCTGCAGCACGAAGGCGACGCCGGGGAAATCGGCGGCCAGCCGCGCGGCGCCCTCCATCTGGGAGGCAAACACCTGGAGGTCGAAGCTCCAGCCGCGGCCGGCAAGGCGGGCCATGTTGGCGCGCAGCACGGTGTCGTCGCAGAGGTCGGGGCGCGGCTGGAAGCGGTATTGCGAGTTCTCGTGCCAGTGCAGCTGCATGCGCACCCCGCGCATCAGCGGAAACCTCGCCTGCGCCGAAAAGAGCGCGCCGGTGTCCGGATCGAGCATGTCGGCATAGCCGACGATGGCGTGCGGCCAGCCCGTTCGCTCGGCGGTCTCCTCCACCCAGGCGACCTCCTTTTCCGCCGTGCCGGGGTCCCAGTTCGTCTGCACGTAGACCGAGGCGACGACGCCGGTGCCGTCGAGGTCGGCGCGGAACTCCTCGATCGGATAGTCGCGGCGGATCGGCGCGTAGGGGCCGAAGATGCGCGGCATCTCGGGTCCCCGCAGCCACGGCAGGTCGTCCTGGCGCCAGATGTGGTGGTGGGCGTCGATGATCGGCTCGGCGTGCTGGTCGCTCACGAGTGTCGCTCCAGGCTGGAAGCGCGAAGGGCGCGGCCGCGGGGGCCGCGGGCCAGGGCGGGGAGGGCGGCGGCGGCGCGGGTGAAGGCTTGGATGCTCGACGCGTCGTCGAGGAGGTCGAGGTGGGGGGCGGCGGCGCGCATCGCCCGCGTCTGCGGACGGTAGTCGGGGCTGGCGGCGAGCGGCGTCAGCCAGACGAGGCGGAACGCGAGGCGGGAGAGGCGCTCCACGCCGTGCCGCATCTCCTCCGGGTCGCCGCGCTCGAGGCCGTCGGAGACGACCACCACCACCGCGCCGCGCATCAGCGCCTGGTGGCGCGGGTCGGCGAGCAGCGTCGTCAGCGAGGCGCCGATGCGCGTACCGCCGTCGGCATCACCGACAAGCCCCGCCAGCGCCGACAGTGCCGCCTCGCCGTCGTGGCGCGCCAGCGCCTTGGTCACGCGGGTGAGCCTTGTGGCGAAGGTGAACGCCTCAGTGCGCACGCTTGATCGCACCGCCGCCCGCACGATCCTGAGCAGCCGTGGCGAGTGCTCCTTCAGCGAACCGGAGACGTCGACCAGCACCAAGAGCCGCCGGGGCTGTTTCGGGCGGGCCGAGCGGAACAGCCGCACCGCCTCGCCACCGGTCTTGCGGGCGTTGGCGAGGATGCGGCGGAGGTCGAGGCGGTCACCGCGGGTGGCGGGACGGCGGCGGCGGAGCGTCACCGGCGGGACGGTCTCCGAGAGCGTCCGGGAGAAGTCGAGAAGCTGTTGTGTTTCCGAGGGTTGGGCGCCACCGAAGGCGCGGCGGCCACGGCCTTCGTCGAGCGACGTCGACCGGCCGCCGCCGGCACCGTCGGTGGCGAGCATCGGTGCGTCGGAGCCAAGCGATTGATCGCTATCGGAAATCTCCTCCTCGTCGGTGGCGTTTCGCGGTGCCGGCGGTGTCGCACCGAGGAAGTGGGCGGCAAAGACGGCGTCGAAAACGCCGAAATCCTCCGGTCGCCGCACCAGCGTCAGCCGCGCAAGCCGCTGGAATCCCTTGAGATTTTCAGGCCGGACGTGGACGAGCGCGGTGAGGAAATCGGCGCTGGCGGCGGCATCCACCGCCACCCCGGCCCGCCGCAATTGTTGAGGAAATTCAACGAGCTGCTGCTCCGTGACGATCGCCGCCGACGGTCGGTCGTGCACGGTCCGCCGGTCACCGCCCGCCGGTGACGGTCGACCGGCCACCGTCAGGCGAGCTCCCGCAGGATGTCGGCGCGGGCGACGGTGGCGAGGTCCTCCTCGTCCTTGACGAGCAGGCCGAGCGAGCGCCGGAGCGCCTCCGGCCAGGCGACGCCGCCGGCGGAAAGTGCCGCGGCACCGGCGGCCCAGTCGATCGTCTCGGATATGCCCGGCCGCTTGCCGATCGGCAAGGTGCGCACCGCCGCCACCGCCGCGACCAGCCGCTCGGCCGCCGTCTCCGCGAGGCCCGGATGGCGCAGCCGCAGGATCGCCGCCTCGCGGGCGGCATCGGGGTAGCCGATGAAGTGGTAGAGGCAGCGCCGGCGGAGCGCGTCATGGAGCTCGCGGGTGCGGTTGGAAGTGAGCACCACCGGCACCGGATGGGCGGCGGCCACCGTGCCGCGCTCGGGGATGGAGATCTGGAAGTCGGAGAGGAATTCGAGCAGCAGCGCCTCGAAGGCGTCGTCGGCGCGGTCGATCTCGTCGACCAAAAGCACGACGCCGCCGGGATTGCGCACCGCCCTCAACAATGGCCGCTCGATCAGGAACTCGTCGCCGTAGAGCTCGGCCTCGCCGCCGCGGGCAGCGACGAGCTGGCGGGCGTGGTTCCACTCGTAGAGGGCGGCCGCGGCGTCGAGCCCCTCGTAGCACTGCAGCCGCACCGGCTGCCGGCCGAGCGCCGAGGCGAGGGCGCGGGCGACCTCCGTCTTGCCGACGCCGGGCGCCCCTTCCAGCAGCAGCGGCCGGCCGAGGGCGAAGGCGAGGAAGATCGCGGTGGCGAGGTCCTCGTCGGCGAGGTAGCCGACGGCGGCGAGCCGCGCGGCGACGTCCTCGGGGGAGGCGAAGGGGGACGGCGTCATCGGCGCTTCACCCTCGCTCGCAGTGCCGGCGGCCGAGGCCGCCGGCTGACCCTCAGCGGCGGGCGTCGACGTCGCGCACCGCGCCGCGGGCGGCGCTGGTGGCGAAGGCGGCGTAGGCGCGCAGCGCCGTCGTCACCTTGCGGGGACGGGGGGCGGCGGGCTTCCAGGCGTCGTTGCCCTTCGCCTCCATCGCCGCGCGGCGGGCAGCGAAGACATCGTCGGCGACCGCGACGCGGATGATGCGGTTCGGGATGTCGATCTCGATGATGTCGCCCTCCTCGACGAGGCCGATCAGCCCGCCCTCCTCGGCCTCCGGCGAGACGTGGCCGATGGAGAGGCCCGATGTGCCACCGGAGAAGCGGCCGTCGGTGACCAGCGCGCAGGCCTTCCCGAGGCCCTTCGACTTCAGGTAGCTCGTCGGATAGAGCATCTCCTGCATGCCCGGGCCGCCGCGCGGACCCTCGTAGCGGATGAGCACGACGTCGCCCGCCTTGACGCTGTCGCCGAGGATGCCGTCCACCGCCGCATCCTGGCTCTCGAAGATGCGCGCCGGGCCCGTGAACTTCAGGATCGAGGCGTCGACGCCGGCCGTCTTCACGATGCAGCCGTCCTCGGCGAGGTTGCCGTAGAGCACCGCGAGGCCGCCGTCCTTGGAGAACGCGTGGTCGGCGCTGCGGATGACGCCCGTTTCGCGATCGGTGTCGAGATCGGGATAGCGGCGGTCCTGGCTGAACGCCACCTGGGTCGGGATGCCGCCCGGCGAGGCGCGGAAGAAGGTCTGCACCGTCTCGCTGCTGGTGCGCTTCAGGTCCCAGCGGGCGAGCGCGTCGGCCATCGTCTCGGCGTGCACGGTCGGCACGTCGGCATTGATCAAGCCGGCGCGGTCGAGCTCGCCGAGGATGCCCATGATGCCGCCGGCGCGATGCACGTCCTCGATGTGGACGTCGGGCACCGAGGGCGCGACCTTGCAGAGCACGGGCACGCGGCGCGACAGCCGGTCGATGTCGGCCATGGTGAAGGGCACCTCGCCCTCGTGGGCGGCGGCGAGCAAGTGCAGCACCGTGTTGGTGGAGCCGCCCATGGCGATGTCGAGGGTGATGGCGTTCTCGAAGGCGGGGAAGCTCGCGATCGCGCGCGGCAGCACGGAGTAGTCGTCCTGCTCGTAGTGGCGGCGGGCGAGGTCGACGATCAGGTGGCCGGCCTCGACGAACAGGCGCTTGCGGTCGGCGTGGGTGGCGACCACCGTGCCGTTGCCGGGCAGTGCCAGGCCGAGGGCCTCGGTCAGGCAGTTCATCGAGTTCGCAGTGAACATGCCCGAGCAGGAGCCGCAGGTTGGGCAGGCGGCGCGCTCGATCGCCTGCACTTCCTCGTCGGTGACGCTCGAATCGGCGGCGGCGACCATGGCGTCGACGAGGTCGAGGGCCTTTTCCTTGCCGCGGAAGACGATCTTGCCGGCCTCCATCGGGCCGCCGGAGACGAACACGGCGGGGATGTTGAGGCGGAGTGCCGCCATCAGCATGCCGGGGGTGATCTTGTCGCAGTTGGAGATGCACACCATCGCGTCGGCGCAGTGGGCGTTCACCATGTACTCGACGCTGTCGGCGATGATCTCCCGCGACGGCAGCGAATAGAGCATGCCGTCGTGGCCCATGGCGATGCCGTCGTCGACGGCGATGGTGTTGAATTCCTTGGCGACGCCGCCGGCCTTCTCGATCTCGCGGGCGACCAGCTGGCCGAGGTCCTTGAGGTGGACGTGGCCGGGGACGAACTGCGTGAACGAGTTGACCACGGCGATGATCGGCTTGCCGAAGTCGCCGTCCTTCATGCCGGTGGCGCGCCAGAGGCCGCGCGCGCCGGCCATGTTGCGTCCATGGGTGGTGGTGCGGGACCGATAGGCGGGCATGTCGCGGTTTCCTCGGGGTCGTTCGGATCGTTGGACTTGCGTCGGGAGCCGACTTCTTAAAGGAAGACGGCTGAGAACGCACGGGGGACCGTTCCCCTGCCAGCCCATTTCGCCGGAACCATGACGCGCTACAGACCGACAGCCACCCGCCCCGACGGACTGCCTGCCCCGGACGACCGGACCGCCGCGCGCGCGGCCGCGCTGGCGCTGCCGCCCGTCGTGGTGCTCGTCGAGACGCAGCTCGGCGAGAACATCGGCACGGCGATCCGGGCGATGGCGAACTTCGGCCTGAAGGACCTGCGCCTCGTCAGCCCGCGCGAGCCCTGGCCGAACGAGCGCGGCCTCGCCGCCGCCTCCGGGTCGGATGCGGTCATCGGCTCCATCACCGTCTACGACAGCCTCGGCGCGGCAATCGCCGACTGCGGCGCCGTGTATGCGACCACGGCGCGGCCGCGCGAGATGGTGAAGCCGGTGATCGGCCCCGACGAGGCGGCGTCGCGCTCGGTGGCCTCGGCGGTGAACGGGGTCCGCACGGCGATCCTGTTCGGCCGCGAGCGCACCGGCCTCGTCAACGACGAGATCGCGCTTTCCGAGGCGATCCTGACGCTGCCGGTCGACCCGGCCTTCGCCTCCCTCAACCTCGCCCAGGCGGTGCTGATCGTCGGCTACGCCTGGCGGCGGACGGTGGTGGAGGGGGACCTGCCGTTCATCACCGAGGAGGCCTCGCGGCCGGCAAACAAGGCCGAGATGATCGCGCTCTTCGAGCACGTCGAGCGGGCCCTCGACCCGACCGGCTATTTCCGCTCGCCCGACAAGCGCGCCTCGATGGTGCGCAACCTGCGCGGCATCCTGCAGAAGGTGCCGTTCACCGAGCAGGAGGTGCGGACGCTGCGCGGGGTGTTCTCGGCGCTGGAGGACCGGCCGATCCGCCCGAAGCCGATGAAGGGGCCAGCGCAGACGCCGCCGAAGCCGCGCCCGCCGGGCGCCCCGAAGCCGCCGGCGGCGCCGGGCGATGTCGCCGCCGAGGCGGCCCGCGGGCCGAGCCCGGAGGGAGAGCCGGAATGGTGAGGGTTCGGGGATGGCACGGCGGCGGCCGTCCTTTCGCTTCTCCCGGCCGGAGGCGGGGAGAAGGTGGCGCGAAGCGCCGGATGAGGGCGCGCTGCGCAAGCAGCGCGGGGGCCCGCGGCGCCGGGGGATATCGCGGCCGAGGCACCGGCGGGGCGACACCGGAATGAGAGTCGGATTGGTGAGGAGGACGTCTGCCGTCGTCTCGGTCGTGGTGCTCGCCCTTTTCGGGGTGGCGCCCACGCGGGCGGCCGAGGGCATCCCGGACGCCGACCTCGCCGCGGCGGCGCGGACGGCGAAGCTCTCCGACTTCGACTGGAACGACGAGCAGTGCCGGCCGGAGCGCACCATCGAGCAATGGCTCGCCGAGCTCGGCCGGGACGCCGTGGCGTCGGTCGAGTGGTACGGCGGCGCCTGCCGGCTCGTGAACGACGCCAACCCGCTCGACGGCGGCTCCGACTGGTGCGGCGGCGCCGAGATCCGCCTGAAGGCGCCGCTGTCGGCCGACGACGTTCCGGTGATCGAGCTCTACTTCGAGCGCCCGGTGGATGGCCGCGTCGCCGCCCCCTACGCCTTCCGCGGGCTGATGATGGTGGAGGGCGGCGAGGACTACACCCGCTTCAGCGCCCACTTCGAGGCCGACTGGGAGAGCCGGTTTCCGGGGTCGGTGGAGGGGTGTGGGGCGGAGTAGGGGGAGGGGGCGTGTTTGGCATCGGCGAATGCTGGCGGAAGGTGCGCCGGTTGGTCGCCGGTGTAACAATAATTCTCGCCGAATTTGGGTAGTCCGGCGGCTATACAGTTCCTCTCTCAGGAAGATTTTTCCACACAACCTCGAATTTCATGTCCATCGGTGACGCCATTCTGATGATGGTCAATGTATGAACGATGAACTCGGCGTATCCAGATGCAAAGTTGCCTATGTCAGTGGAAAATTCCTGCTCCGGCTGTATCGCTCCATCACGAACGATGCGAAAGCTCTCCACGCCGAGCAGTTCTCCGCCGGCAGCAAGCCCGTCAAGTATGAGATCGATGGAATCATGACATGAAAGAATCGCGGTTTCACCAGGAACGCATGATTTTAGATTATAGGTCTCAACTATTGCATTCAAGCTTCGGGTCATGTAACGCGACTTTCGAAAAAAGGTTATGAAGATCTGGCGCTCCGCGAATATCTCAGTGTGCGAGGCTTCCCAAGATAAGCCGGGGCGTCGTGAAGTGGAAGAGACTGTGCAAGCGTCGCTTCCGCTCCTGCGGAGCAGCCCTCATCCGCCCTTCGGGCACCTTCTCCCGCCTGACGACGGGAGAAGGGACACGCGGCAGGGGCAGTGGCTCTTCCCTTCTCCCAGCCTGCTGGGAGAAGGTGCCCCGAAGGGGCGGATGAGGGCGGCGGGCGAAGCGCGCCGAAGCCCCGAGCGCAACGCCGAAAGCCGCCGGCGGGAGCGTCGAAAGCTGCAAGGGCCGAAGCGGCAGGCGTGGCGCGCATGTCGGAGCAAACGCGAAACCAGATGGCCCGGGCGCGGCGGAAGACCGTCGGCAACGCCCGCGCGCTCCGCCGTCAACTGACGCCTGCGGAAACGCTGCTCTGGGCGCAGCTCCGCGGACGGCGCTTCCAGAGCTGCAAGTTCGTGCGGCAGGCGCCGATCGGGCCCTATGTGGCGGACTTTCTTTGCCGAAGTGCACGGCTCATCGTCGAGGTCGACGGCGCCACACACGCAACTGACGCGGAGGTGGCGCACGACGCGCGGCGGGCCGTGTTCCTGTCAGCCGAAGGCTACCGCGTCCTGCGGGTCAACAATGATGAAGTCTACAGCCGCCTCGACGACGTCCTAGAGACGATCCTGGCGGCCCTCGAAAACCGCCTCTAGCGGTTCCGCGCCGCTTCGCGGCGCGGCCCTCATCCGCCCTTCGGGCACCTTCTCCCACCTGCGGCGGGAGAAGGGGGGCCGCGATGTACCTCGCCACCTCGCCCCAACTCCGCCCTTAACGCTTCCTTCACTGGCCCGGCGTTTCAATTCGAGATTGTCATCTGGTCGGGTGTCGGCGTGTCATGGGCATCGATCTGTTTGCTGGGACGGTTTATGCGGCGCGGGTGATGAGCGAGCGGCCGCCGAAGGTCCTGATCTTCGATTCCGGTGTCGGCGGGCTGTCGGTGCTGCGCGAGGTGCGCCGCGCGCTGCCGCAGGCGGGGCTCGTCTATGTCGCCGACGACGCCGGCTTCCCCTACGGCGCCCTGACAGAGACGGCGCTCGTCGAGCGCGTCACCGCCCTGATGACGCGCCTCGTCGCCTTCCATTCCCCCGATGCAGTCGTCATCGCCTGCAACACCGCCTCGACGCTGGTGCTGCCGGGTCTGCGCGCGGCGCTGCCCGTGCCGGTGATCGGCACCGTGCCGGCGATCAAGCCGGCGGCGGAGCGCACGACCTCGGGCCTCGTCAGCGTGCTCGCCACCCCCGGTACGGTGGCGCGCGACTACACCCGCGCCTTGATCGATGCGCACGCCCGCGGCGTCGAGGTGACGCTCGTCGGCTCGAGCCGGCTCGCCGGCCTCGCCGAGGCGCGGCTGCGCGGCCAGCCGATCGATTCGAACGCTGTGGAGCGCGAGATCGCCCCGTGCTTCGTCCGCCGCGATGGCCGGCGCACCGACGTCGTCGTGCTCGCCTGCACGCACTATCCGTTCCTCACCGACCTGTTCGAGCGGCTGGCGCCGTGGCCGGTCGCCTGGATCGACCCGGCCGCCGCCATCGCCCGGCGCGTCCACACCGTGCTCTATGGCGAAGAGGCGTTCGAGCGCTTCGACGACGAGGACGACGACGTCGTTCCCGTTGCGGCTCCGGCCCTGCGGGGACGGGCGGAATTCACGTCCGGACGGCCGCCGGAACCGGCGCTGGTGGCAGCCCTTGCCCGCCACGGCTTGCTTTGCGCCGCCGATTGAGCTAGCACCCGCGGATCGCGTGGCCGGTTCCGCCGTCCGCGCGCCCGCACCCGTGGGGCATCGGCCGCGCTGAGCCGCCGCCCCTGTCGGTCCCAACCGAGACCCGTGCGCCCGAGCGGAGTTGCCTCCGCCCGCCGCGCCGTGTCCGCAGGGACAGAGGAGGGCGCGTTTCCGACGCGCCGCGCGGCCTCGTGCCGACGGCGTATTCTATGTTCGAAGGAAACCGCGAATGTCGAAGCGCCATAGCGCCAAGCACAAGATCGATCGCCGTCTCGGCGAAAACATCTGGGGCCGCCCGAAGAGCCCCGTCAACCGCCGCGAATACGGCCCCGGCCAGCACGGCCAGCGCCGCAAGGGCAAGCTCTCCGACTTCGGCGTGCAGCTGCGCGCCAAGCAGAAGCTGAAGGGCTACTACGGCAACATCTCCGAGAAGCAGTTCCGCCGCGTCTATGCGGAAGCCTCGCGCCAGAAGGGCGACACCTCCGAGCGGCTGATCGGCCTGCTCGAGAGCCGCCTCGACGCCGTCGTCTACCGCGCGAAGTTCGTGCCGACCGTGTTCGCGGCGCGCCAGTTCGTCAGCCACGGCCACGTCAAGGTCAACGGCAAGCGCGTCAACATCGGCAGCTATCGCTGCCGGCCGGGCGACACCATCGAGGTGCAGGAGCGCTCGCGCCAGATGGTGCTGGTGCTCGAGGCCGTGCAGTCGCCGGAGCGCGACGTGCCGGACTACATCGACGCCGACCACCACAAGATGGTGGCGAAGTTCGTGCGCCTGCCGACGCTCGCCGACGTGCCCTATCCTGTGCACATGGAGCCGAACCTGGTCGTCGAGTTCTACTCGCGCTGAGGCGGGGTCTGCGGGGCGTCCCGGGTCGCCGGCGGCGGCTCGTGGCGTTCCGGCGAAGTTTGCGAAGGCCGCCCCCCGGGCGGCCTTTTGCGTTTCGGTGGGCGCGTTCGGGGCGCTGGATCTCCGGGGCGGCTAGCCCGGCACGCCACCGTGCAGAGAGCCGGCCAGCGGCCGGGGGCCGATGCGACGGCGCCCGCGGCCTGCGGGTTGGCCCGAGGTCTCCGGAAGCTGCCGCGCGTGTCGGCGGTGCCGGCGCCGCCCCGGTCGGGCGCGCTGTCGCGGGAACTCAGCCCGGCGCGCTGTCGCGCGCGTTCAGCCAAGCGCGCTGTCGCGCGCGTTCAGCCAAGCGCGCTGTCGCGCGTGAGGGCGGCCTCGAGGTCTTCCGGGCGGACGGTGACGAGCTGACCGGTGGCGCCGCGGTCCGGGCCGGCGGCGGGCGCGATCGCCGGCAGGGCGAGCATCGTCGCCGTGCGGCGGTAGGCGAGGAAGGAGAGGCCGGGCACCTCCTCCTCGTCGATCACCAGCCGGTAGGTTCCGGGCGGCTGCGACGCCTCGAGCGGCGGCAGCCGGAACGGCCGGGCGAACGTCACGGTGGTCTCGGTGGTGCGGCTCATCGGGCCGGCTCCCGCCGTCAGCCCTTCTTCTTGTTTCCCGTCGCCTGCGTGCCCTTCATCATGGCGAGCACGGGAGCGGGGGCGGTGGCCGCCGGCGGCTTGTCGGCCTTCGGCTTGCGGATCTCGCGGTTGCTGCGCTTCTGGCCTTTGGCCATGCCGATGTCCTCCCTGGGCCGGCCCGCGTCGCGGACGGCCGGAAACGAAAAGCCCCGCGTCCTCGGGGAGGCGCGGGGCCGAGGGCGCGCGAGGCACCCGGTCGAGCTCGAAGCTCCGATCGCTCCGGGGCGGAGGGGGCCGGTGACCCGGACCTCACGGCGCCCGCGGGGCGGGCCGCCGGCCGCACGGACGAGCCGCGCCGCCGGCCGGCGATCAGCTCAGGAGCTTCAGGTTGTCCGCCGACATCTTGCCGCTCTTGCGATCGGCGACGAGCTCGAAGCCGACCTTCTGCCCCTCGCGCAGGTCGCTCAGACCGGAGCGCTCGACCGCGCTGATGTGCACGAAGGCATCGCTGCCGCCGCCATCAGGAGCGATGAAACCGAAGCCCTTCTGGGCGTTGAACCACTTCACGGTTCCCGAAGCCATGGGAAACCCTTTCTAGATCTATTTGGGATCGCTTGCCGGCGTCGCCGCCGACCGTCGAATTCGCATTTTCAGGCACGAGTATCGACCACCGGCCCTCATGCGAAGGCGGCGCCCGACGAAATCCTACCGTTCATCGACGGAACGACTATGGACGATGCCGGAAAATTTACAAGCGGGAACGACTTCGCCCGGCGTTGAAAAATCGGGACAGTCGAGCGGTCTGGAGCGGGAAAGTACGATCGGCGAGCGGGGTTCTTCGATGTGGAGCCGCTCTCTACGACTGCACCATCGCGGAGAATTTCTGTGCGAGCGTGGGCATCGCCGTCGATCGCGCGGCGGTCACTCTGATTGTCGCCCGGAGCCGCGACGGCGCGCGGTCTGGACGCGGGGAGCCATGTCCGCCCGCCGCCGCCGTCCACCGGCGCCGCAAACACGATGGTCGCGAGAACATATTGCGAACGAGAACAAACGTGGTACATTGCCGGTCGAGCCGGCGCGGCGCCGGGCGGACGTTTGAACGCGGCGACCGGCCGTGGAATAAGGAGCCCCTCCATGTCGCAAGCGAATCTGCGCCTGATCGAAGGAACGTCGATGGACAAAAGGAAGGCGCTCGACGCCGCGCTGAGCCAGATCGAACGCTCGTTCGGCAAGGGCTCGATCATGCGGCTCGGCCAGGGCAAGGCGGTGGAGGTGGAGTCCATTCCCACCGGCTCGCTCGGCCTCGACATCGCGCTCGGCATCGGCGGCCTTCCGAAGGGGCGCATCGTCGAGATCTACGGGCCGGAATCCTCCGGCAAGACGACGCTCGCGCTGCACGTCGTCGCCGAGGCCCAGAAGCTCGGTGGCGTCTGTGCCTTCGTCGACGCCGAGCATGCCCTCGACCCGCTCTATGCCCGCAAGCTCGGCGTCGAC
>CAMDHY010000027.1 GCA_945898215.1 Pseudoxanthobacter soli DSM 19599
CTGCATCCGGATCGTCACCGCAGCCATCAGCTGCCCGATTCGATCTTCTTCTTCAGCGCCTCGAGGCCGCCCTTGTAGACGCCGGTGACGGCGGCGATCGCCGCATCGTCGTTGAGCTCGGCCGGCGGGTCGTTGTTCGGATAGCCGCGATAGAAGGCGCCGCGCCACTCCACCATCGAGGTCTTGCCGTCCGCGCCGGGCAGCACGGTGATCGTCGAGGAGTAGTTCGTCACCGGCAGCACCTTCACGTCGACGGCGGTGATCCGGTACGAGTAGGACATCTTGGCGGCGTCGTACTTGACCAGAACCTCGTCGATGGTGCCGTCGTTCGGGAGCGTCAGCCGGCGGGTGGCGTCGATGGCACTGCCGTTCTGGCCTTCCTGCTTCACCACAGCCGGGTGCCAGGACATGTCCTGGAAGTTGCCGATCGCCGCCCAGACCTTCTCCGGCGGGGCGTTGATCTCGATCGTCTCGGTGACCTTCTTGCGGGTCGGGCCGTGCGCTTCGGCGGGCGGGGCGAGCAGCGGTGCGGCGATCACGGCCGCCAGCGCGACGGCGAACAGGCTCTTCAGCATGGGTAGTCTCCTCGGTTGATCAGGGCAGCGCCGGTTCAGCCGGCGGCGTTGTTGTGGGTCCGGGTGTTGTGCGCCTCGATCCGGTCGATGATCCAGCCCCAGGCTTCGCGCTCGGCCCGACCCGCGGTCTTCTCGATGGCGATCGCGAGGTAGGCGATCTCCCGTTCGATCTTCTCCGGCGGCAGCATGTCGAGACGCGTCGACAGGATCGCCGCCTCCAGCACGGCGTTCTGGGCGCGGTTGTAGCCCGGCCACGCCGTCACCGCGACCGTCTCGACCACGCGGCAGCGGAAGCGCGGCCGCTGGACGTCCTCCTCGACGCTCTCGACCGCGAGTTCGAGGTGGGCGTGGACGTGGTCGCTCGACAGTCGCCGGCCGGGCACGTGGTCGGCCGGCTCCGTCGGCCAGTCGCGCCGCCCGGTGACACAGCCGGCGATGACGCGAACGTCGCGCGGCGACGAGGCCACGGCGAAGGGGTTCTCGGCGAGGTTGGCGATCGCCGGCGACGGGCGGAACGGCGCGAGCACCCAGCCGTCACCGTCGGCGATCAGGCCGTAGGGGGCGATGTGGGCGGTGCCGGCGGCATCGGTGGTGACCACGACCGTTTCGAGGATGAAGGCCATCGCCTCACTCTCTCCGCTCGCGACCGGCGCGCAAGGTGTGGCCGGCCTCCTGCAGGCGCGTCTCGTCGCCGCGCGGGCGCGGCGGCGCGGCGACGCCGAAGTCGAGCCCCTCGTCCTGGGCGTAGCGCTTGCCGAGCCGCCAGGCGATCTCGGCGCGGGCGAGCTCGGCGCCGAGATAGAACGCATGCGCGCCATCCGCCTCGACGGCGAGCTTCGGGAAGGCGTCGAAGGCGTCGGTGACGACGTGGTGGCCGTCCTTGTTGAAGACGTGGATGCCGTCCTCGGCCACCTCGATGCGGTAGTTGCGATCACGCACGGCGCCGGCGAGTGCTGCGATCTCGGCGGGTGTGCTGGCGAACGGCAGCCTGTCGTGCAGGCCGAGCAGCATCTCGCCGTAGCCCTTCGGCAGCGCCGCGTCGCGGTGGGCGGCGAACAGGATGCGGCGGGCGGCGTCGTGCTCGGCGACCGTCGTGCGCGTGTGCGGGCTCACCTGCACGATGAGCGCGTTGCGGATCGAAAGCTCCGAGGCGATGCCGAGCAGGATCGCGGTGATGCCCGTGGTGTCGGCCTCGGTGAGCTCGGTGAGGTTGCCGGTGCCCATCAGCATCTCGACATCGGGCCGGGCGCGCCGGAAGGCGGCGTAGCGCTCGATCGACTGGGTGAAGCCGAAGTGGATCGGGTCCAGCACCGGGTCGGCGAGGAACGGCCGGCCGGCCGCCGTCAGCCGGTCTGCGGCGCGAAGCAGGGAGGCGAGGTCGCCGGGCTCGGCCGGGATCAGCACCGGCGTCGCGGCGATCTCGTCGAGGTGGGTGAGCGTCGCCTCGCTGAGGCTGAGCACGAAATCGCAGCCGGCCCTGGCGCCGCGGACGAGGTCGGCCGGGTCGCCGGAATCGACGCTGACCCGGAAGCCCGCCGCCTTCAGGGCTCTGACGGTGTCCTCGAGGTGCGGGAACGGCGTGCCGGGCAGGCAGCCAATGTCAACGACGTCGCCGCCGGCCTCGCGATCACGCTCGGCGCGGGCGACGATCGCCTCCACCGACATCGACGTCGCCTCGACGAGCTCGACGAACAAGCGCAAGTCGTGGCGCGTGAGGTCGGGCGGCTGGCCGCCGCGGCCGAGCCAGCGCGGCAGGTCGGCGATCTCCTCTGGCCCGCGCTCGAACGGGACGCAGAAGCGCTCGGTCAGCGCCGCGAGGTCGACGCGGGCGCGCCCCGGCAGGATGACGCGGCTCGCGCCCTCCGGGAGCTGCAGGCGGCGGTTGAGGATCTCCTCGGTCATCAGCGCGGCAACCTTCACGCCGGCGTCGACGATCGTCCAGTCGAAGGCCTCGCGCCCGATCGCGGCCATCGTCCGCTCCAGCCGCGGGCGGGCGAGGTGGCCAGTGACGAAGACGAGGTGGTCCGCCATCGTGACGGTCAGGCGAGCTTCCGGCGCCTGAGCGCCGCCGTCAGCTCGTCGAGCGTCTCCACCACCTCGGTCGCCTCGAAGCTGCGCAGCCGCTCGACATTGTCGAGGTCGACGCGGCGCGGATAGACCTTCACCATCCCCTTCGGCGCCATCGTGTCCATCTCCGGCGCGGTGTCGCAGGCGAACACGATCGTCGGCACCCGGCACTTGCCGGCGTGGGCGAAGACGTTGGTCGCGAGCGTATCGGAGATTCCGTAGACGCATTTGGCCACCGTGTTGGAGGTGGCCGGACCGATGATCGCCGTATGGTAATCGCCATAGTAGAAGCGCCCGATCGGCGCGGCGCTGGCGGTACTATCCTTGATGACGCGCACGGACGGCGGCAGCGTGTCGAGGCGCTGCTTGTACATGCTGACGACCTCGGCTGCCGCCTTGGAGACGAACAGGTCGACCTCGCCCGCCGCGGCGACGAGTTCGAGCGTCTCGGTGAAATAGTGGCCGGAGCCGGTGAGCGCCCAGGCGAGGCGCGGCAGCACCAGCCCCGTCGACCGCTTGCGCGGTGCCTTCGCCGGCTGCCCGGCGGCGGCCGTGTCCGCGTTGGGCGAGGGTGGCGCGGGGTCAGGCATGAGGCTCTCCGGGGCGGCGCGGAACGGGTCGCGGGCGGCGACACCGTTGCCGTGCCACGCCCGCCGGCCGGGCGCAATCAGGCGGCATGGGGACGGGCGACGGCGGCGAGCGCGGCGACCAGGGCGGCGACGCGGCGGGCGTCGAGCGGCGCGGTGCGATCGGGGCCGGCGGTGGCGGCACCGCGCACGCCGATGAGCTCAGGCGACAGCGCCGCGAGCACGGGCAGGTCCTCAAGCTGCACCGATCCGGCGAGGCCGCAGAACAGGTCGGCCTCCCGGCACGCCGCCACCACGATGGCGAGCTTATCTGGCGCGAGGTGGTCGAGGAGCCGTCCGCTGCGCTTGCCGGCGGTGTCGACGACGAGGCCGTGGAAGCCAGCGTCCGCGAGCGACGGGATCAGGCCCGCATCGAAGCCGTGGTCGGCGAACAGCACGGCGACGAGCCGCGTCTCCGCGGCGAGGCCGAGCCCGAGCGTCTCGATCAGCGCCCGCCGGCCCTCGCCGGGGAACAGGCCGACCTTGACATAGTCGACGCCGGTCTCGGCGACCGCGGTGGCGGCGGCGAGGACGGCGGCGGGGTCGTCCGGCGTGGCGTCGCCGGTGGTGGCGCTGATCGGGCGGCGACGGCCGACGGCGGCGACGGCGCGGCGGATCTCGTCCACCGCCACCATGCCGAGCGCACCCTCGCGCGGCTCCTTGAGGTCGATGACGTCGGCGCCGGCGGCGAGCGCGACCAGCGCCTCCTCGGCGTCGCGGGCGCTGACGAGCAGCCGCGTCGGGCCGCCGGGCCTCACCGTCGTCCCTCCAGCGCGCCCCCCGCCGGGCGGTCGCCGCCGACGGGCACGAGCACAGGATGGCCCTCGGAAAACAGGCGGGCATGCACGGCGGCGCGTGCCGTCGCGTCGCGGCGGCCGGCCGCGTCGAGGCCGATGCGGACGTCTCGCACGATCGAGACCGGGTTGCCGGTGACCTCGATCAGCCGGTCCGCCAGCATCACCGTCTCGCGGGTATCGTGGGTGACGAACAGCACGGTGGCCGGCCGCACGGCCAGCAGATCGAGGAGGAGCAGCCGCAGCCGCTCGGCGGTCGCCTCGTCGAGGGAGACGAACGGCTCGTCCATCAGGAGCACGTCGGGCTCGGTGGCGAAGGCGCGGGCGAGCGCGGCACGCCGCTGCATGCCGACCGACAGCCGCTCCGGATGCTGGTCCGCCGCTTCGGTGAGGCCGACGAGATCGACGAAGCGGTCGACGAGGCCGCGCACCAACTGGTCGGCATCAAGGGCCAGTGCGACGTTCTCGCGGACGGTCCGCCACGGCAGCAGCCGGGGGTTCTGGAAGACGTAGGCGAAGCGCGGCGATGGCGGCGCCTCGCCGGGTCCGCTGCCGGTCACGGTGCGGACGACGCCCTGGAAATCGCGGTCGAGGCCGGCGACCATGTTGAGGAGGGTGGTCTTGCCGCAGCCGGACGGGCCAATCAGCGCGACGAAGGAGCCGGGCTCCACCGCCAGCCGGAAATCGCTGTAGAGCAGACGCTCGGCGGTGGCGCCGACGGCCGGGAATGCCTTGCGATCGATCGCGATGTCGAGGCCGCTCATCGACGCCATCGGTTCGCCGCGCGCTCCCAGGGCTGCAGGATCAGGATCTCGATCGCCTGGACGACGAGGATGAAGGCGATCGCATAGGCGAGGATAGAGGCGACGTCGAACAGTTGAAAGTAGAGATGCAGCTGGAAGCCGACGCCGTTCGAGCGGCCGAGCAGTTCCACCACCAGTACGATTTTCCAGACCAGCGCGAGCCCGGAGCGGGCCGAGGCGGCGAGGAAGGGTGCGAGCTGCGGCAACACCACATGGCGCAGGCGGCGACGCCAGGAGAAGCGGTAGACGGTCGCCATCTCGTCGAGGTCGCGCGACAGCGCGCGCGCCCCCTCGCGGACGGTGACGGCGACGTTGGGGATCTTGTTGATCGCCACCGCCGAGATCGCCGCGACCTCCGTCAGGCCGAACCAGACGTAGCAGAGGATGATGACGACGAGGGCCGGGATGTTGAGGAGGACGATCAGCCAGCCGTCGAAGAAGCGGTCGGCGCGCGGCGAACGGCCGAGGGCGAGGCCGATCGCGCCGCCGATGACCATCGCCAACGAGAACGACACGACGACACGGCCGAGGGTGATCGCGACGTTGTAGGGCAGTTCGCCGGTGGCGCTGTCGCGGACCGCCGCCGCCAGGACGGCGGCGGGGCTTGGCAGCACGCGGCTGTCGATCAGGGCGGCGGCGGTGCCCCAGACCGCCGCCAGGGCTGCGAGAGAGACGAGCGTCCAGCCGATGCGCGACAGCGTCGATGACACGCCAGATCCCGTCGCCACCGTCGCCGCCCCGCCTGCAAGTCCGCCCCGGGATCCGTCGTCAGGACGACGGCATCCAGAACACCGAGGGCTCGAACTTGGACTTCGGGCCGACCAGCGTCTCGCCGCCGAGCTGCTCCAGCGTCTCATAGAGCTTGTCGGCGGAGCCGGTAAAGGCGGCCGACCAGCCTTCCACCATGCCCTCGCGGTAGCGCGTCTTCAGCGCCGCGAACTCGGCGTCGCTGTCGACCTGCATCAGCGGGCGCAGGCGGTCCCACTCGGCGTCGGAGGTGGCGAGCAGGCGGTTGGCTTCCACGACCGACTTCATGAAGCCCGACACGGCGGCGGCACGGTCGCCGAGCTGCGAGGAGCGCCAGACGAAGCCGACGAGCGGCGGGTTCGGCTCGATCTCGAGCGCGTCCATCATCTCCGGCACGCCGATGATCTGCTTGAGGCCCGAGCCCTCGAGGCGGGCGGCGAAGTGCCAGTAGGTGAGCACCGCGTCGAGGCTGCCGTTCTTCAGCTGCTCGTTGAGAAGCGGCGGCGCGCCGAACACCGGCTCGGCGGCGGTGGCGAGGTCGACGCCGGCCTCCTTCTCGCCGTAGCCGCGGAGGAGCAGCCAGCTCTTGTCGAGGGGGCCCCCGGCGACGCCGATCTTCTTGCCGACGAGGTCCTTGACGCCCTTGATGTCGCTGTCGCCGCGCACGATGACGGCGCCGAGCGCCGCCGAATAGGGCGCGAACATCATGTCCTCGCCCTCGCCGCGGGCGCGCAGCGCCCAGAACCAGTCGGCAGTGATGAGGTCGACGTCACCAGCCTGCAGGGCGACGGTGGTGGCGTCGCGACCGGCGAGCTCGACGAGATCGAGGGCGTAGCCGTTCTTGGCGTCGAGGCCGTTCGTCTTGATGACGTCCATCAGCCAGTTGACGGTGCCGAACTTCAGGACGGCGACGCGGATCGCATCGGCGGCTGCAGCGCGGTCGGCGGTGGCCGCGACGGCGAGGAGCGCGACGGCCACCGCGGCCGTGCGCATCCAGGAGACGGGCCGCGACAGCGACCGGGCGAGGGAACGAAACATCGGACCAACCTCCCTGTTCTTGCTCCGGGCCGGCGCACCGCCGGCCTCGGCTTCAGTTCGGCGCACCGCCGGGCGGGGCGGCGAGCAGTCTCTTGTCGACGAGGAAGCGCAGGCCGCGCTGCCAGGATTCGTCGGTGTTGCCGCGGATCGAGGTCTTGGCGACCTGGACGACGCGGCCGGTCTCGACGTCGCGCACATAGATGGCGACGTCGAGGATGAGGTTCGACACCTTCTGGACGATGCCGACCATGCCTTGCGTGGCGCCGACAGACTTCGCGAGGTCGATGTCGCAGCCGTTGCAGCCGCGCATCGGCGCGAGGCGGGCATACTCGGCCTCGACCGACGGCGTCAGTTCGACGATCTCGTAGCGGCCGGAGGCGGCGAGTTGCGCCTTGAGGTCCGTGGTCAGGCGGGCGAGGCGCGCCTCCTGGTCGGCGCGGGCGCCGTCCCGCTCGCCCTCCTGGCTGGTGTCGACCAGCTCGAACGGGAAGACCACCACCTTCGTGGGCGCCGTCGGCGCATCCTGCGCGGCGAACAGCGGCGTGGCGGCGAGCACGGCGAAGACGAGGGCGGTGACGAAAAGGGCGGCGGCGAGGAGGGCGTGCACACCCATCGCCCGGCCGGCCGACTGTGCCGCCGCGCTCGCCTGCACCCGCTCCCTGTGCCCTGCCCTCACCGCGAAACCTCCATCGCCCCGCGCGTCGCGCGTCGTCCCGTTCGGGAACTTTTGCCCAAGAGACATAGAAAGATGAAAACTGAAAAGCAAAGACAATCTCGCTTATTAGCTTCTTAATATCTTTGGAAACTTGATCGCTGAACCATACATGCTAGATGTCGGGAAAAGTTCAATCGGGAGGGAGGCGGCATGCAGCGGTCAATCCGGCAGGAGAAGTTCCGGCCCGCGACAGGCTCGACCGGGACGGCGAGCATCGGCGCCGCCCTCGTCGCCGTGGCGCTGGCGTCGGTGACGCTGCCGGCGATCGCCCAGGATGCAGCCCCCGCCACGCCTCCCGCGGCGCCTGCCCCCGCCGCCGCCAAGGCGCCGGCCGATGTCGCCAACGTCAAGATCGCCGTCCTCAGGCAGGCGGTCGACGCGCCGGCGCCGCTGTCGCTCCTCGACATCCCGCCCGCCGACGACGGCTTCTCCGGCGCCCGCCTCGCCGCCGAGGACAACAACACCACCGGCCGCTTCATGAAGCAGCACTTCGACATCGTCGAGGTGGAGGTGCCGGTCGGCGGCGACGCGGTGGCGGCGCTGAAGGACCTGCTCGCCCAGGACGTCCACTTCATCGTCACGCTGGCGCCGGCCGACACGGTGCTGGCGATCGCCGACGCCGCCGGCGACGAGGCCCTCATCCTCAATGCCGGCGCGCCCGACGACCGCCTGCGCGGCGAGGACTGCCGCGCCAACGTGCTGCATCTCGGCCCCTCGCGCGCCATGCTCGCCGACGCGCTCGCGCAGTTCATGATGTGGAAGCGCTGGGACGAATGGTTCCTCATCCGCGGCAGCCATCCGAACGACGAGCTCTGGGCGGCGGCGCTGCAGCGGGCGGCGACGCGCTTCGGCGCGAAGGTGGTCGAGGAGCGCGTCTACGAGGACACCGGCGGCTCGCGGCGCACCGACACCGGCCACGTGCAGGTGCAGAAGCAGATCCCGGTGTTCACCCAGCGCGCCGAGGAGCACGACGTCATCGTCGTCGCCGACGAGAGCGAGATCTTCGGCGAGTACCTGCCCTACCGCACGTGGGAGCCGAGCCTCGTCGTCGGTTCGGCCGGCCTCGTGCCGATGAGCTGGCACCCGGCGCACGAATCCTGGGGCGCAACGCAGCTGCAGAGCCGCTTCGTCAAGCAGAACAACCGCACCATGAGCCCGCTCGACTACCAGGCTTGGATGGCGGTGCGCACCATCGGCGAGGCCGCCACCCGCACGAAGTCGGGCGAGTTCGCACCCGTCCGCGACTATATCAAGGGCCCCGCCTTCAACCTCGCCGCCTTCAAGGGCCAGGCCCTGACCTTCCGGCCGTGGGACGGCCAGCTGCGCCAGCCGGTCATCCTCGGAACGCCGAAGCTGCCGGTGACCGTCTCGCCGCAGGAAGGTTACCTGCACAAGGTCACCGAGCTCGACACCCTCGGTTACGACCAGCCGGAGAGTGCCTGCAAGCTCTGACCCCGGGACGGCCGGCCACGCCACACCGGCCGTCCGCGACGGCCGAGCGAACGAAATTCAGGGAGGATTCGACCGATGACGACACGCCTCGCGACGTATGCCGCCACCGCGCTCCTCGCCGCCACGATGCTGGCCGGCCCGGCCTGCGCCTACACGGTCTACGTGTCGAACGAGAAGGACAACACCGTCACGCTGATCGACACGGCCACCCTCGAGGTGATCAAGACGGTGGACGTCGGCAACCGGCCGCGCGGCATCACCATCTCGCTCGACGGCAAGCACCTGTTCGTCTGCACCAGCGACGACGACACCGTGCAGGTCTACGACGCCAAGACGATGGAACTGCTCTATGATCTGCCCTCGGGCCCGGACCCGGAGCTGTTCGTCCTCGCCCCCGACGGCAAGCACCTCTACATCGCCAACGAGGACGACGCGCTCGTCACCGTCGTCGACGTCGAGAGCCGCAAGATGGTCGCCGAGATCCCCGTCGGCGTCGAGCCGGAGGGCATGGGCGTCAGCCCGGACGGCAAGTTCGTCGTCAACACCTCCGAGACGACCAACATGGCCCACATCATCGACACCGCCTCCCACGAGATCGTCGAGAACGTGCTCGTCGATTCCCGCCCGCGGTTCGCCGAGTTCACGCCAGACGGCAAGGAGCTGTGGGTGAGTTCGGAGATCGGCGGCACGGTGTCGGTGATCGACATGGCGACCCGGCAGATCACCACCAAGGTCGAATTCGAGATCGCCGGCGTCGCCAAGGACGCCATCCAGCCGGTCGGCGTGCGCATCTCCAAGGACGGCAAGAAGGCGCTGGTGGCGCTCGGGCCCTCGAACCGCGTCGCCGTCGTCGACACCGCCTCCAAGCAGGTCGAGAAGTACCTGCTCGTCGGCCAGCGCGTCTGGCAGCTCGCCTACACGCCGGACGGCAAGCTCGGCTTCTCCACCAACGGCAACTCCAACGACGTGTCGGTGATCGACATGGAGACGATGGAGGTGACGAAGTCGATCCCGGTCGGCGGCCTGCCGTGGGGCGTCGTCGTCTCGCCGGATTGAGGATCGTCACCGCCGTCTGACGCCGGACGCATGTTTTTCGGGTAGCCTAGCGCCATGACGGCACCGGCCAGCGACAGTCCCGCCCTCGTCGTCGAGGGAGTGAGCCACGCCTTCGGCGCCCGCAAGGCGCTGTCGGACGTGTCGCTGACGGTGCCGCGCGGCCGCTTCACCGTGCTTCTCGGCCTCAACGGCGCCGGCAAGACGACGCTGTTCTCGCTGGTGACGCGCCTCTACGGCAACGTCTCCGGCGCGATCCGCGTCTGCGGCTTCGACGTGCGACGCACGCCGAGGCCGGCGCTCGCCCGCCTCGGCGTCGTCTTCCAGAGCCGGGCGATCGATTCCGACCTCACCGTGATGGAGAACCTCGTCTACCACGCCGCCCTGCACGGCATCGGCGGCCGGCAGGCACGCGCCCGGGCGATGCAGATGCTGGAGCGCACCGGCCTCGCCGACCGCGCCAGGGACCGCGCCCGCACGCTCTCCGGCGGGCAGCTGCGCCGCGTCGAGATCGTCCGCGCCATGCTGCACGGGCCGGAACTGCTGCTCCTCGACGAGCCGACCGTCGGCCTCGACGTCGGCGCCCGCCAGGCGATCCTCACCGCCGTGCGCACGCTGGTCGCAGAAGACGGTCTCGGCGTCCTGTGGGCGACGCACCTGATGGACGAGGTCGAGCCGGAAGACCGCGTCGTCGTCCTCCACAAGGGCGTCGTGCTGGCCGAGGACAGCGCCGCGGCGATCATCGCCCGCACCGGTGTCGCGACCATCCGCGACGCCTTCGTGGCGCTCACCGGCGAGCGGCCGGTGGCGGAACGCGAGGCGGCGGCATGAGGGCGGCACGATGAGCGGCTTCGTTCCGCACGGCGGAGGACGCGGCGTCACGGGCTGGCTCGTCTGCCTCGGCGGCATCGTCTGGCGCGAGGCGTTGCGCTTCGTCCACCAGAAGGAGCGCTTCCTGTCGGCGCTGGTGCGCCCGCTCGTCTGGCTGTTCATCTTCGCCGCCGGCTTCCGCGCCGTGCTCGGCGTGTCGATCGAGCCGCCCTACCAGACCTACGTGCTCTACGAGGTCTACGTGACGCCCGGCCTCGTCGCGATGATCCAGCTCTTCAACGGCATGCAGTCGTCGCTGTCGATGGTCTACGACCGCGAGACCGGCACGATGCGCACGCTGCTCGTCAGCCCCTACCCGCGTTGGTACCTGCTCTCGTCGAAGCTCACCGCCGGCGTCGTCGTCTCGATCTTCCAGGTTTACGCCTTCCTGGCGATCGCCTGGTTCTGGGAGATCCGTCCGCCGTGGATCGGCTACCTCACGGTGCTGCCGGCGCTGGTGCTGTCGGGGCTGATGCTCGGCGCCCTCGGGCTGGTGCTGTCGTCGCTGATCAGGCAGCTCGAGAACTTCGCCGGCGTGATGAACTTCGTCATCTTCCCGATGTTCTTCGCCTCCTCGGCGCTCTATCCGCTGTGGCGGGTGCGCGAGGGCAGCGTGCTCCTCTACGACATCTGCCGCTTCAACCCCTTCACCTACGCCGTCGACCTCATCCGCTTCGCCCTCTACGGGCAGTTCAACCCCTTCGCCTTCGCCGTCGTGGCGGGCACGGCGGCGCTGTTCCTCACCATCGCCATCGTCGCCTATGATCCCTCGCGCGGCATGATGATGCGGCGCGGCGGCGGCGCGGGCTGACGGCACGAGATCGACGGCAGCGGCTCGCCGGCCCGAGAACAAGCACTGGAGGAAGCATGCACAGCGCGCAGTCCGGCGAACGTCCCCGGCGGTCCGGCCGGCTGGCGGCGATCGCACTCGCCGCCCTGGTCGCGGCGTCGTTCACGGCCGATCCGCGCCCCGCGGCCGCGGCCACCGGCGGCGACTGGCCGTGCGTGCAGCGAAAGGTGCCGCGCCTGTCGATCGGCCAGATGTGGAGCGGGCCGCTCGTCGAGGGCGAGTGGGAGGCCGATGCGGCGATCCGCGCGCTCGCCCCGAAGCTCGCCTCGCGCCGCCTGCCGGTCGAGGAGGCCGGTCCGCTGATCGACAGCTTCGCGAGCACGGTGGGGACGGACAAGTCCCAGCGGCTGGCGATGCTGTTCGCCGCCACCTTCGAGATCATCGACCGCGACCGCGCCTCGGTCGTCGCCGGCATCGAGCGCTACTCGAAGCGCCAGCAGGCGCTCGCCGCCCGGATCGGTGACGAGAGCCTGAAGATCGGCGAGCTGAAGCGCGCCAGCGACGGCTCCAACCCCGTCCTCGACCGCATCGAGGACGCCGAGGTGGCGCTCGAGTGGGACATGCGCATCTATGAGGAGCGCGAGCGCTCGCTCACCTATGTCTGCGAGGTGCCGGTGCTCTACGAGCAGCGCGCCTTCGCCATCGCCAAATTGATCGAGGCGAAGCTGAAGTAAGGCGCGCAATCCGGCGGCGCGTTGGGCCGCGCCGCCGGATTGTGCTGCGGCCGCTCAGGTGTCGGCTTCGAGCAGGCCGGAGCCGAACAGGATGCCGGCGATGCCGGCGCCGATCAGCGGCGCGACGATGAACAGCCAGATCTGCGCGAGCGCCCCGGGGTTGGTGGCGAAGCCGACGATCGCCGGACCGAGCGAGCGGGCGGGATTTACCGACACGCCGCTGACGTTGATGCCGACGATGTGGATGGCGCAGAGCGTGAAGCCGATCGCGAGGCCGGCGAGACCGGTGATGTGCTGCGAGTTGCCCTTCTGCGTCACGCCGAGGATGCAGACGAGGAAGATGAAGGTCGCCACCACCTCGAAGATGAACGTCGAGACGACGTTGTACTCGCCGAGATAGCCGGGACCCCAGCCGTTCTGGCCGAGCCCGCCGCTCCAGCCGGACGCCTTGCCCGACAGGATGACGTAGAGCACCACCGCGCCGGCGATGGCGCCCAGCACCTGGGCGATGACGTACTGCACGAAGTCGCCCACCGACATGCGGCCGGCGAGCAGCACGCCGAAGGAGACGGCGGGATTGACGTGGCAGCCCGAGACCGGGCCGATGCCATAGGCCATCGCGACGATGGCGAGGCCGAAGGCGAACGCGATGCCGAGCACGTCGATCGACGTCGGCCCGCTGCCCATGCCGGCGATGACGGCGGCACCGCAGCCGAACAGCACGAGCGTGAACGTGCCGATGAACTCGGCGAGAGGCTTCTTCATGATACGAGTCCCCCGACTCCGCGGACCATCCGCTAGACGCGACTTGCAGCGGGGATTCTACGGAAGTCGAATCAAACCGGGGTGATTGTCGTGGCCGCCGCAGCTGCCGGTGGACGCCCTTGACCGGGCGCCCCCGGGTCGCCTCAGCCGGCGATCTTGGCGAAGTCGGCCACCGTCAGCGTCGCGGCGCGGATCTCGTTCAGCAGCGTCAGCCGGTTCTCGCGCACCGCCCTGTCGTCGGCGTTGACCAGGATGGCGTCGAAGAACGTGTCGACCGGCGCGCGCAGCATCGCGAGCGCCGTCATCGCCGCGGCAAAGTCCTCGCGCGCCACGGCATCCGCCGCCGTCGCCTTGGCGGTGACGATGGCGTCATAGAGCGTCCGCTCCGCCGGCTCGACGAGCTTGGCCGGATCGACCGGGCCGTCGAAGGCGCGGCCGTCCTTCTTCTCCTCGATGCGCAGGATGTTCGCCGCCCGCCGCGTTCCCGCGAGCAGGTTCTTGCCATCCTCCGTCTCGAGGAACTTGCCCAGTGCCTCGACCCGCTTGACGACGAGCACGAGGTCGTCCTGTCCCGGCAGCGCGAAAACCGCATCGACGAGATCGTGCCGCGCGCCCTGCTCGCGTAGCTGGACCTTGAGGCGGTCGGCGAGGAAGGCCAGGAGGTCGGACGCCTGCCCCCCCACTCCGTCATCGTCCGGCTTGACCGGGCGATCCATGCCCCGAGCAGCGTCGCCAGCCGTCGCGTGGATGGCCCGGTCAAGCCGGGCCATGACGGGGGAGAGGGTCGCGAGAAGACCCAGCCGATGAGCACCGGTGAGCACGATCCGCACCACCCCCAGCGCCGCCCGCCGAAGCGCATACGGGTCCTTGCTACCCGTCGGCTTCTCGTCGATCGCCCAGAAGCCGACGAGCATGTCGAGCTTGTCGGCGAGCGCCACCGCCACCGAGACCGGCGCCGTCGGCACGCTGTCGGACGGGCCCTGCGGCTTGTAGTGCTCCTCGATCGCCGCTGCGACCTCCGGGTCCTCGCCCTGCTTCTCGGCATAGTGCCGGCCCATGTGGCCCTGCAGTTCGGGGAACTCGCCGACCATCTCGGTGGCGAGGTCCGCCTTGGCG
Organism: Pseudoxanthobacter soli DSM 19599; assembly: GCA_945898215.1. Classification (GTDB taxonomy): domain Bacteria; phylum Pseudomonadota; class Alphaproteobacteria; order Rhizobiales; family Segnochrobactraceae; genus CAMDHY01. The sequence goes on from CAMDHY010000027.1 coordinate 14,146, forward strand.
AGGCGGGCTGCGCGTTCCGCCTTGTCGGGATCGGCGCCGACCAGCGGCGCGAGCTCGCGGGCGAGGCGGGCGATGCGCTCGACGCGCTCGAGCTGCGTGCCGAGCTTCTCGTGGAAGGTGACGGACTTGAGCTTCTCGAGCCGCGTCTCCAGCGGCACCTTCAGGTCGGTCTCGTAGAAGAAGCGGGCATCCGACAGTCGCGCCCGCACGACGCGCTCGTTGCCGGCGACGATCGCCTTGCCGCCGTCCTTCGCCTCGATGTTGGCCGTCAGCACGAAGCGCTCGGCGAGGCGGCCGGTGGCCGGATCGCGCAGCACGAAGCACTTCTGGTTCGCCCGGATGGTCGAGCGGATGACGGCGTCGGGGATCTGCAGGAACGCCTTGTCGAACGAGCCGACCAGCACCACCGGCCACTCGACGAGCCCGGCGACCTCTTCCAAGAGCCCCTCGTCCTCGACGAGCTCCAGACCGAGCGCGAAGGCGCGGTCGCGGGCGTCGTGCAGGATAATGTCCTTGCGGCGGTCAGCATCGAGCACGACGTGGGCCTTGTCGAGCTTGTCGACATAGTCGTCGAAGCGGCGGACGGTGAGCGCCGCCGGCGCATGGAAGCGGTGGCCGTGCGTGGTGTTGCCGGAGGCGACGCCGGGAACCTCGACGATCACCACGTCCGGCTCCTCGGTCTCCGGTCCGAAAGTGCAGAGGATCGAGTGCAGCGGCCGCACCCAGCGCAGCGCGCCGGCCTCCGCCGAGGCGGCGCCCCAGCGCATCGACTTCGGCCAAGGGAAGGCGCGCACCACCGAGGGCACGATCTCGGCCAGCACGGCCGTCGCCTCGCGGCCGGGCTTCTTGGTGCGGGCGACGTAGAATTCCCCCTTCTTCGGATCGGCGACGATCTCGGCCTCGTCCAGCGAGGCGAGCCCCGCCGCCTTCAGGAAGCCGGCGACGGCCTGCTCGGGCGCACCGACGCGCGGCCCCTTGCGCTCCTCCTCGACGTCCTTCGAGCGCACCGGCACGCCGGTGACGCGCAGGGCGAGCCGCCGCGGCGTGGCATAGGCCACGGCCGCCTCGTAGCCGAGGCCGGCGGCGACGAGGCCGTCCGTCACCAGCGCCTTCAGGTCGGCCGCCGCCCGCCGCTGCATGCGCGCCGGGATTTCTTCGGAGAACAGTTCGAGCAGGAGTTCGGGCATGGCACCGGTCGGGGCTCAGAGGGGTCGGCGGCGAGCCGATCAATACGGGGCGGCGGTCACGTCGGTCCGCGAAAAGTCGTCGCCCTTGTAGAGCAGCGGCTCCCCGGTGTCCCTGGCGAGGGCATAGGCGAAGCAGTCGCCGAAGTTCAATGCGGCCGGGTGGCGGCCCTTGCCGTAGCGGCGAAAGCCGCGCCGCGCGAGGTCCGCCTGCCGGGGCGTGACCGGCTCGATCGTGAGCGCGAGCTTGGCGACGAGAAGGTCGAGGTCGCGCGTGCCGTCGTCACCGAAACGGGCCTGCACGACGATTCCTGCCTCGACGAGGCTCGCCGCCGAGACGCGGCGGACGGCAGAATCCAGAACGGCACGGCCGATGCGCGCCGCCTCCGGCTCACGGCCAAGCAGGGCCATGATTGCCGACGTGTCGAGGATCATCCGGGCAGTCCGTGCTCGTCGTAGCCGAGAATCTCGTCGTCGGAGCGCTTGTCCAAGACTGGCAAGGAGGCACAGTGCCTGCCGATTTCGAGTACCTCCTCCAGCAGGTCATCGTTGTCAGCACTCTTCCGATCCTCGCGGGCGAGGCGTTCGCGAAGCGCCATGACGACGGCCTGTGTGATGGTTTCACCGGTCTTAGCCGCAACGGCCCGCGCAAGGCGGTCCGCTTCGGGGTCCTTGATGGAGAGGGGCATGGGATACCTTTCTACCTCGAGAGGCCGCCAGGTATATAGATAGAGAAGCCCTTGTCCGGACGGAAGCCCGCTATGCCGCCAGCACCCCGCCGCCGGCCTCCGTCGCCAGCCACGCCTCGCCGCAGGCCCGCGCCAGCGTGCGGACGCGCAGGATGTAGCTCTGCCGCTCGGTCACCGAGATGACGCCGCGGGCGTCGAGCAGGTTGAACAGGTGCGAGGCCTTGATGCACTGGTCGTAGGCCGGCAGCGCCAAGAGGTGGCGGCGCGCCGCGCCTTCGCCGCTCCAGCCGGCCTCGACGAGGCGGCCGCACTCGGCCTCGGCGTCCTGGAAGTGCTTCAGCAGCGCCTCGGTGTCGGCGTGCTCGAAATTGTAGCGGGAGAACTCCTGCTCGGCCTGAAGGAAGACGTCGCCGTAGCTGATCTTCTCAGGCCCCTCGCGGCCGTTGAAGTTGAGGTCGTAGACGTTCTCGACCCCCTGAACGTACATGGCGAGGCGCTCGAGGCCGTAGGTGAGTTCGCCCGACACCGGCGCGCACTCGAAGCCGGCGACCTGCTGGAAGTAGGTGAACTGCGACACTTCCATGCCGTCGCACCAGCACTCCCAGCCAAGCCCCCAGGCGCCGAGCGTCGGGCTCTCCCAGTCGTCCTCGACGAAGCGCACGTCGTGCAGCAGCGGGTCGATGCCGATGGCGGCGAGACTCTGGAGATAGAGGTCCTGCAGGTCGGGCGGCGACGGCTTCAGGATCACCTGGAACTGGTAGTAGTGCTGCAGACGGTTGGGGTTCTCGCCGTAGCGGCCGTCCTTCGGCCGGCGCGAGGGCTGCACGTAGGCGGCCTTCCACGGCCGCGGCCCGAGCGAGCGCAGCGTCGTCGCCGGATGAAACGTACCGGCGCCCACTTCCATGTCGTAGGGCTGCAGCACCGCGCAGCCCCGCTCCGCCCAGAACCGCTGCAGCGTCAGGATCAGCCCCTGGAACGAGCGCGCGGGGCTCATCGGATCGAGCGGCGCGGGGGCAAGCGTGTCAGATGCGGGTGCAGCGGCGGCCATGCGAATCTCCCGGCGGGACGCGGAAGCGCCCCCGGCGAACGGTCGCGACAGTTATGCGGCAGGGCGGCGGGGGTCAAGGCGGAGGGCCGCGCGGACCGCGCCTCTTGATCTGCAGCGCTGGTAAATCCAGTTATGATTGCCTATGCTATCAATGTTTACCGGATTGCGATCATGTCGAGCGACGACCTCATGGAGATGGTGCCCGCAGAGCGGCTGGGCGACGACGTCGCCGACCGGGTCGCGGCCAGGCTCGCCCCGCGCGCCGATCGGGTGCTGGGTGCGGCTGCCGTCGTGGCGGCGAGGGCGCCCACGACCGTCGCCGCCGGCCTCGACCCGCAGAGCGTCTCCGTGGACGATCGCGAACGGCTGCTGGAGGCGGTGCGCGGAGCCTTGGCCGATCGGCTCGGCTCCTCGCAGGTGTTCATCCTGCAAGACACCGACCCGGCGACCGCCGCCGTCATCTCCGCGGTCATCGAGCAGTTGCCGGCCGTGGTGGCGAGCCGCCGGCAGGCGCTCAGCGAGCGCAACATCGAGACGATGGTCGATCTCCTCCTCGGCGCCGATCCGCTCGCCGCGGCGATGCCCGCGATCGAGCGCGACAATGCCGCCGCCCAGGCGGATTTCCTGAAGCGCTGGCCCGTGCTGACGGCGGACGCCGTGGCCGCTCAGGCCGAACATGGGTCCGCCAACCGCAGCGTCACCGCGAGCCGCTGGAAGAAGGCGCGGCGCATCTTCGGCATGCGGGTGTCCGGGCGCGAGGCCTACCCCGCCTTCCAGTTCCGTGAGGGCAGGCCGCGATCCGTCGTCGGCAAGGTGCTCGAAGCCCTGCCACCCGGCTTCACCGGCTGGCAGACGGCGTTCTGGTTCACCGGACCGAACGGCTGGCTCGACGGACGGGCCCCTGTCGAGCGGCTGGAGGACGAGGCGGCCGTCGTCGCCGCGGCCGGCCACGAGCGCGACGCCTGGATGGGCTGAGGTGCCCGTCCCGCCGCCGCCCATCCCGTTTCCACCCTTCAACACCCGCGTCCTGCTGGCCGGAACGCCGCTCGTCCGGCTGCACGATCCTGCCTTCCGGGGCGACGACGCGAACCCCTGTCGGGGCGGCCCGACCCGCTTCGCGCCGATCTTTCGCCCGGACGGTGCCTGCGTGCCGACGCTCTACGCCGCCGGCACCTTCGAGGCCGCGGTGTTCGAAACGGTGTTCCACGACGTGCCGCACACGGCGGCGACCAAGTTCGTGCCTCTCGGCAAGGTGACCTCGCGGACGATCAGCCGGCTGGAGTTGCAGTCAGACCTGCTACTGGCCAGCCTCAACGAGCCCGACCTCAACAGGCTCGGCCTGACGCGCGCCGACCTCATCGACACCTATCCATCGGCCTACGGTGAAACGGCGCGCTGGGCCGAAGCGATCCATCGCGCCGATCCGACCGTGGCCGGACTGATGTGGACGTCGCGACGCTGCGACCCTGACCAAGCCTTCGTCTTTTTTGGAGACCGCCTGCCCCCAACCGCATTTCAGGTGACAGAACGCGTCGACATCGCCACCTCCGCTGGCGACCTCGCCCAGATCCGCCACTTCGGCCACCGCGCCGGCATCATACTGACGATCTGACGAGCCGGACTGCGGAGCGAAAGGACGCCCTACTCCGCCAACAGCACCGTTCGGCATTCCGCCGGCAGCGCCGACAGTGGCATCGGGGGTTTCGGCTTGGCGGGCTTCGCCGGGGTCGCCGGTTCCGGGCGGGGGCGGACCTTGGCGAGCCACTCCTTCACCTCGGCGCCGCAGCCGTCACCGGAACCGGGCGGATCCTGCGGGCGGCAGCCCTCGCTGCCGGGCGGGCAGTCCAGGCGGACGTGGAAGTGGTAGTGGTGGCCCCAGTAGGGCCGCACCTTCGACAGCCACGCCCGGTCGGTGCCGGCGCTGGTGCACAGCGCCTGCTTGATCGCCGGGTGGACGAAGATGCGCTCGACCTCGCGGTCCTGGGCGGCGCGGCGGATGAGGCGGGCGTGCGCCGCCGTCCACAGCTTCGGGTCGACCTCGACGCCGTTCTCCTTCAGCATCGAGGTGGCGCTGAGGTCCTCGCGCTCCTTCGTCGACAGCTTGCGGTTCGGCATCGGCGTCAGCCAGATGTCGGCGTCGAGGCCGATCTGGTGGCTGGCGTGGCCGGTCAGCATCGGCCCGCCGCGCGGCTGGGCGAGGTCGCCGACGAGCAGGCCGCGCCAGCCGAGGCCGGGGGCGGCGGCGGCGAGCTTCTCGAGATAGGCGATCAGCGCCGGGTGGCCCCAGTTGCGGTTGCGCGACAGCCGCATCACCTGCCACGTCTTGCCGTCGACCGGCAGCGCCTTCGCCCCGGCGAGGCAGCCGCGCGAGTAGAAGCCGATGGCGCGGGCGGCGAGCGGCGCCGGCACGCCGACATTGCCGAAGAGTTCCTTCGCCGGCGCGCTCGCCGTGACGGGAATGGTGAAACGCGGCCGGCCGCCGGCGGACGGGGCGGCCGGCGCGGGCTCTGCCGGAGCCACCGCCTCGGCGGAGCCGTCTTCGGAAGGAGCGGCGGCCGGCGACACGGCACCTGTCGACGGCGCGGCGGCGACGGGTGGAACGGTGTCGGCCAGCGCAGGGGCGACCGGAGCCGCCGGCCCCGGGCCGATCCAGCTCGGCGGCGGGCGCACCGGCGGCAGCGGCACCGCCGCGGTCGCGACCGTGGCTGCGAGCGGCGCGGCCAGAAGCGCCGCGAGGGCGGCGAGCATCAGCGCGCGAATCGGCGTCCGTCCCATGACGACTAGAAATCCGGCCAAGCGGCCCGCCCGTCAAGCCGCGCACGGCGCTCGACACGGCCGGCCCGCGACGTTGCCGCGGATCGCGCCGCATCACACGTCGAAGAACACCGTCTCGTCGTTGCCCTGCAGGTGGATGTCGAAGCGGTAGAGGCGGCCGTCCGGTCCGACGCCGTCGGCCCGGGCGATCAGCGTCGCCCGCCGCTCTGCCGGCACCAGGGCGAGGATGGCGTCCTCGTCGTTCGCCTCCGCCTCATCGGCGAAATAGAGCCGCGTCGCCAGCCGCTTGAGCAACCCGCGGCCGAGCACGGAGACCATGATGTGCGGCGCCTGCACGGCGTTGCCGCGCCCCGGCACCCGCCCCGGCTTGATGGTGACGACGGAAAAGGCGCCGTCCCTGTCGGTCGGCACCCGGGCGGCGCCCTTGAAGCCGGGCGTGCCCATCTCGTCGGCGCGGTCGTCCTCGGGGTGGTCGTAGCGGCCGCGTGCGTCCGCCTGCCAGGTCTCGATCATGGCGTCCGGCACAGGCTCGCCGGCGCCGTCGAGCACCCGGCCCTCGATGACGATGCGCTCGCCCGGCACGCCGTCGCCCGCGACGATGCCCGCCCGGTCGAACGGCACGAGGGCGTCGTGGAAGAACGGGCCGACGGTCTGGGAGGGGGTAACGAGGCGGGCCATCAGGCGTGGTCCTCCATCGGCGTCGCCGCGCGGCCGCGCAGCACGATGTCGAAGACGTAGCCGGTCGCCCACTCGGGCTCGGTCAGGTCGATGTCGAAGCGCGAGATCATCCGCTGTTGCGCCTTCTCGTCGGTGACCGACTGGAAGATCGGGTCGTAGGGAAACAGCGGGTCGCCGGGGAAATACATCTGCGTGACCAGCCGCGTCAGGAACGACGGACCGAACAGCGAGAAATGGATGTGCGCCGGCCGCCAGGCGTTGGGGTGGTTGCGCCAGGGATAGGGCCCGGGCTTCACCGACAGGAAGCGGTAACGGCCGCGCTCGTCGGTCACCACCCGGCCGGCGCCGGAGAAGTTAGGGTCGAGCGGCGCCGGGTGCTGGTCGAGGGCGTGGACGTAGCGGCCGGCCGCGTTCGCCTGCCAGATCTCGACCAGCGTGTTCGGCACCGGCCGGCCGTCCTCGTCGAGCACGCGGCCGGCGACGATGATGCGCTCGCCGATCGCCTCACCGGCGTGCTGGCGGGTGAGATCGTGGTCGGTCGGGCGGATCATCTCGTGGCCGTAGACCGGCCCGGTGATCTCCGACAGCGTCTGGGGGATCGGCACCAGTGGCCGCTTCGGCGCGCGCAGCGCCGTCGACTTGTAGCCGGCATAGTCGGAGCGCGGATCGTCCTCGCTCGCCGGCCGATAGGGCCTCGGGGTCTGCATGGCGGCGTCTCCTCCGACGGGGCGTGCCGTGACAGACCTCTGGGGGCCTCTGGCCGGTGGCGCGCCGATAGCGCCCCAGTCTTCACGCTCCGACGGAGACGGCAAGCGCCGGTGCCGACCAGTTCCCCGGGTTCTCTGATCGGAAGGCCTGTGGACTGCCTACTTGCGGCCCTTGTCGTGACCGTGGCCGTCGTAATCGCAGTCGCAGAAATCGTTGTTCGGCAGCGAGTCCAGCTGGTCGACGAGGTTGCTCGGCTGGTCGGTGTCGACGAATTGGCGCCGACGGTCGAGTTCGAGATGCCAGCCATAGAGCGGGAACGACACCGGACCGATCACCGAGCGGATGGAGCCGTCCCACGCCCGCGGCCCCTCCACCTGGCCGCCGGAGCGGACGACCAGATAGGTGCCCGGCTGGACGAGGCCGGTGCAGCCGGCGCCCTCGACGCAGACGTCCGACGCCCCCTCCTCGAGGATGACGATCGCCTCGCCCGGACGCACGAAAACGTCGACGATGGTGCCGCGCACGCCGATGGTCGCGACCGGGGTGCGCACCTTGTAGGATTCCGGCTTCGACGAGCCCGAGACGAAGCGCAGCGCGCCGCGGGTCGCCTGCACGGCGAAGTCGCTGGCGCGGCGGTTACCGTCGAAGACGAAGCGGTCGAGCACAACGTCGGACGACGGGCCGATGGTCAGGCTGGTCTGGTCGAGAAACAACAATTGCGCGTTGGATTCCCGCGCCGTCGAGATGGTCTCGTCCTGGAAGACGTCGGTGCCGACGGCGAGGACACGCGGCGCGCCGCCGGCCGAACTGGTGACGTCGCGCACCACCACGGCGGCGATGCCGATGCCCTCGGCCGCCGCGCCGGCCGCGAACGAGGCGGCCATGACGGCGGCGAATACCGTCGCCCGCACGGCCCGCATCCCTGTCGCCGTGATGGTGTCGCGCTGCATGGTGGCCGCCCGTCATCTGCCGCGCCCGAGGCTGCGGCACCGTCAGCCGAAAAATCACCGATCCGCGCGCCTGGCGCAATGGCCGGCGCGCGGATCGGGGTCACCACCCTCGGTTCGCCCGACCCCTGCAGAAGAGCGCGCCGAACTGTGACGAAAACATCATCATCGAGTGCCGCGAAAGCCGATGTGACGGAGATCACGGTTTCGTCGAATTGACGGGGGCGCCCCGATCGCCCACCGTGCGAGCCGGGAACGGTCGCTCGGGCGACGGCGACAAGGCGTAACGGCATGCTGGACGACGGCGGCGAGACGGGCGCCACCGCGATCATCCGGATCGCGTTCGCGTTCGTGTGCCTCGCGGCGGCGGGCCTCGTTGCTGTCCCTGCCCCGGCCAGCGCCGACGAGCTCGACGTCCTCTATGCCCGCATCCTGACCAACCCCCGCGACGTCGAGGCAAACCTCGCCTACGCCCGGGCCGCAGAAGCGCGCCGCGAGCTGCGCAAGGCGCTGACCACCTACGAGCGCGTGCTGTTGCTCAATCCCGGCCAGGCGGAAGCCTCGGAGGGCCTGTGGCGCATCCGCCGTCTGCTCGAGCCAACCTCGACGACGGTCGTGATGGAGGCCGGCGTCGGTTACGAGAGCAACCCGACCGAGCAGTCGCAGCCGCGCTTCTACGAGGACAGCGCCTCGCTCTTCGCCGCTGCCCGGCTGCGCGACGAGCGGCGCCTCGGCGATCTGCGCTGGCGCACCGACGTGCAGGGCTACGGCATCTGGTATCCGGACGCCGACACCATCAACAACGCCGGCGTGGCGGCGAGCGTCGGCCCGGTGCTGCCGGTCGGCGACAGCGGTTACTCCATCCGCCCGGCCGTCGTCGGCGGCCTGGAATGGCTCGACCAGAGCTTCCTCTACGGCGAGGCCGGCGCCAGCCTGACCTTCGAGGGCCGCTTTGCCGGGGCCATGCAGGCGGTGGAACTGCGCGGCGTCTGGCGCGGCTACGGCGACCGCTGGGCCTCCGACAGCGGCCCGGTCGTCGACCTCTCCGGCCACTTCGCCACCGCCGGCCTGATCGCCGACCGCGATCTCCTCGCTATCCGCCCGCGGCTGCGCTGGAGCGGCGTCGACGGCACGTCGCTCAACGTCGTACCCACCCAGTTCGAGCCCGGCAACTACATCGAGCTCGGCGCCCGCGTCGACTACAACGTCCAGGTCGTCGACTGGCTGGTCGCCGGCGCCCATGTGGGCCTATACGAGCGCTGGTTCTCCGCGGCCGCCGCGCCGGGCCGCTCGGACCGCGAGGACACCTACTTTGCCCCCGGCGCCTCGCTCACCTTCACCAACCTCATCACCTACGCGACCGACTTCAAGGTCGATTACACCTACCAGCGCCAGCTCTCCAACGCGCCCGGCCGCACCTTCTCGAACAACGTCGTCACCGGCCGGGTGATCGCCCGCTTCTGACAGCCTGAGAGCCTGATCGAGAGTCCCCGGGGTCCGACGCGGTGCTTCGCCACACGATCCGCCTGCGCACAGCCGTCGCCGTGGCGCTCACGGCTGGCCTCATCGCCGCCGGCGGCACCGTGCTCCGCCTCGCCGATCCGGTGCCGCTGATCGGCCTGCGCAACCTCGTCTTCGACCAGTTCCAGCGCCTGCGCCCGCGCGCCTACGACGCCGACCTGCCCGTGCGCATCGTCGACATCGACGATGCCTCGCTCGCCCGCCACGGCCAGTGGCCGTGGCCGCGCGACCGGCTCGCCGCCCTCATCGAGGCGACCGCGGCGGCAGGCGCCGCCGCGATCGCGATCGACCTCGTGCTCGCCGAGCCGGACCGCTCATCGCCGGAACAGATCATCGCCTCCCTGCCGGACACGCCGGTGCGGCGGGCGCTCGAGCGCGCCATCGAGCTCGGCGAGCCGAACGACACCGTGCTCGCCGCGGCGCTGGCCGCCTCCAACTCCGTCACCGGCGCGATCCTCGTCCACGGCGACGGACCGGCGGTGCCGGCGAAATCGGGTTTCGCCGTCTCCGGCGACGATCCGCGCCCGGCGCTGCCGGACTTCTCGGCGGTGGTGGCGCCGCTGCCGGTCCTGCTCGAAGCCTCCCACGGTGTCGGCTCGACCAACTGGCTGCCCGACATCGACCAGGTGGTGCGCACCGTGCCGCTCGTCTTCGTCGTCGGCGACGGCTTCTTCCCGAGCCTCGCGGCCGAGGCGCTGCGCGTCGCCCAGGGCGCCTCAACGATGCTGCTGCGCGCCTCCAACGCCTCCGGCGAAACCGCCTGGGGCGCCTTCACCGGCCTCAACGCGGTCCGCATCGGCGACATCACCGTGCCGACGGAATCGAACGGCGAGATGCGCATCCATTTCACGCCCTCGATGCCGGAGCGCTACGTGCCGGCCTGGCAGGTGCTCGACGGCACCATGCCGGCCGGCCTGCTGGAGGGCCGCATCGTGCTGATCGGCACCAGCGCGCCCGGCCTCTTCGACCTGCGCGCGACGCCGCTCGAATCCGCCGTGCCGGGCGTCGAGGTGCACGCCCAGGCGCTCGAGCAGATGATCGCCGGCGGCGCCCTCACCCGTCCCGACTGGGCGGCCGGCGCCGAGCTCATCGCCTTCATCGCGGCCACGCTGACCGTCGCACTCACCGCCGCCCTGCTCGCCTCCGTGCGTGTCGCGCTCGCCACCGGCCTCACGGTGCTCGCGGCCCTCGCCGCCGCGAGCTGGTTCGCCTTCACCCGCTCGCAGATGCTGGTCGATGCGTCTTTCCCGGTCCTCGGCGCCGGTATCGCGCTGGCCGCCTCCATCGGCCTCGTCTCGCTGCGCGAGGAGGTGGAGCGCCGGCGCATCCGCAACGCCTTCGGGCGCTATCTCGCGCCGGCCTTCGTCGAGGAGCTGTCGCGCAATCCGGAACGCCTGAAGCTCGGCGGCGAGATCCGGCCGATGACCATCCTGTTCTGCGACATGCGCTCGTTCACGACGATCTCGGAGGGCATGGACGCCCACACTTTGACGCGCTTCATGAACGCCTTCCTGACGCCGCTCACCGACGTCATCCTCGAGCGCCGCGGCACCATCGACAAGTACATGGGCGACGCGATCATGGCGTTCTGGAACGCCCCCCTCGACGACCCCGATCATGCCGCCCACGCCTGCGATTCCGCGCTCGCCATGCTCGTTGCCATCGACCAGTTCAACGAGGACCGCCGCGCCGGCAAGGTTCCCGGCCCGAACCGCGACGTCGCCATCGGCATCGGCCTCAACGGCGGCGACTGCTGCGTCGGCAACCTCGGCTCCGAGCGGCGCTTCGACTATTCGGTGATCGGCGACTGCGTGAACGTCGCCTCGCGTCTGGAGGGCCAGACGAAGGCCTACGGCGTGCCGGTGCTGGTCGGAGAGACAGTCGCGAGCGCCGCCCCCCGCCACGCCTTCCTCGAGGTCGACCGCGTACGGGTGAAGGGGAAGACCGCGGCGGTGCGGCTGTTCGCGCTGTGGGGCGACGCCGCGACGCTCGCGGACCCGGCCTTCCAGGCGCTGCGGGCGGCCACCGACGCGATGCTCGCCGCCTATGCCGTGGGCAACTTCGCGGCCGCGTCGGAGCGGCTCACTGAGGCGGAGGCGATGGCGGACGACCGCCTCGCCGGCGTCGCCGCGATCTACCGCGAGCGGATCGCCGAGCGGATCGGCGAGCCGCTGCCGATCGGCTGGGACGGCAGCCACGATCTGTTGACGAAGTAGGCCTCGGCAGCGATCCGCGGACGGCGCGCACGACGGCAGCGATCAATCGACGACGACGGGCCCGGCCGGCGTGACGAGCGTGGCGGCGAGCGACGGGGCACCGGCAGCGACGTCCAGAGCCGCCTCGTCCAGACCGATCGTGGAGAGCGCCGCTGTGATGCGCGCTGGCGCCGGGTGCCGGATCGTCAGCCGCTCCAGCGAGCAGCCGGACACCGCCATCCGCTTCGTCGGATGCACGCCCGGCGGCCACTCGATCAGCGTCGGCACCGCGCCGCCCTCCACCAAGCGGCCGTCGTCGGGGATGGTGATGCGCCAGACGAGGTCGCCGCGCGACATCTCGTGGATCGGCCCGTGCGGAAAGGGCGAGGCCGCCGCGGCCGCATCGAGGTCGTCGGTGTTCGCCACCCAGGCGACGAGCCGCGGACGCTCGGCGAGGCGCGCGGCGAGCGCCGGCTCGTCGAGGCCGAACCAGCGCGGCCGCCCCGGCGGCGTCGCATCCGGGTCGATCGCGATGAGTTCCAGATAGACGCCGTCGCCGAGGCGGAGCACGCGGTTGTGCGTGCCCATGCGCGGGTGCGCGCCGCCTGGCGAAAGCGTCACGCCGAGCCGCGCCTCGAGCCAGGCAGTGCCCGAGGCGAGGTCCCGGGCCGCGACGACGAGGTGGTCGAGGCGGGCGCTCATCCGCCCTTCTTCAGGAAGTCGAGGATCGCCGTCGACGGGTTGCCGTCGGCCGGCAGGCCCTTGTCGGACTGGTAGGCGCGGATGGCGTCGCGCGTGCCCGGCCCCGCCTTGCCATCGATGTCACCGGGGTCGTAGCCCTTCTGGGCGAGCAGGCGCTGCAGTTCCTCCACCTGCGCGCCGGAGAGCGGGCGCATGTCGGCCGGCCAGGTCGCGCCAAGCGGCGGGGCGCCCATGATGCGGTCGGACAGCAGACCGACGCCCAGCGCATAGGAGGTGGCGTTGTTGTAGCGCTTGATGACGTTGAAGTTCGGCAGGACCAGGAAGGCCGGGCCGCGCGCGCCGGCCGGCAGGATCAGCTTCGCCTTGTCGTCTGGGCGCGGGAAACCAGCGCCGGTCGCCCGCTTCACGCCCATCTTCTGCCAGTCGGCGAGGCTGCGGCCCGCCTTCTCGTCGACGCGGGCATAGTTGAAGCCCTGCGGCAGCACGACCTCGTAGCCCCAGGTCTCGCCCGTCCGCCACTTGTTTTTGGCGAGCAGGTTCGCCGCGGTGGCGAGTGCGTCGGGGATGTTGGTCCAGATGTCCACCTTGCCGTCGCCGTCTGCGTCGGCCGAGAAGGCGAGGTAGCTCGTCGGGATGAACTGGGTGTGGCCCATCGCACCCGCCCACGAGCCGGTGAAGCGCGCGGACGGCACGTCGCCGCGCTGCAGGATCTTCATCGCCGCGATCAGCTGCGAGCGGCCGAACTTGCCGCGCTTCGGGTCGCAGCAGGCGAGCGTCGCCAGCGATCGGATGACGCTCTTCACCACGGCGGGGTTGTCGAGCACCTTGCCGTAGTTCGATTCCATGCCCCAGATCGCCACCAGGATCTGCCGCGGCACGCCGGAACGCGCCTCGATCTTGTCGAGCCACGGCTTCCAGGCGACCAGCATCTCCTTGCCCGTCTCGACGCGGGCGTCGGAGACGGCGGTTGCGAGGTACTCTCCGATCGTCTTGACGAATTCCGGCTGGTAGTTCGCCTTCTCAAGCACCTCAGGGTCGCGCTCGGTGATGCCGGCGAAGGCGCGGTCGAAGGTGGCGCGGCTGATGCCCGCCTTCTTCGCCTGCGGCCAGAACCCGGTGACGAACTGCTGGAAGGCCGCATCCGCGCGGGCCTCGGAGACGCCGGCGACCGTCAGGGCGGCCGAGACGGCGAGCGCGGCCGCCACGAGGCGGACGGAACGGTTGGTGGATCGGGTGCGTGACGGCATCGGCGCGCCTCCTCTCGTGTCTTCCCGGCGCGTCGCCGAGCCTCCCCCCAGAGACCCCACAGTCTAGTCTGCCATGGTTAACGCGCGGTTTCGACGGACCCGACGCGGTTGCGACACGGCGGGCGCGGCCCCGGGCCGCTGCCAGCCGACACGAATCTGTGATACTGGGTCCGATCGGGAAGGTCCGACGGCGGGTTGCGAGAGACGCATGGACGACAGGACTGTTGCCGCTGAAGCGGCCGACGCGCTGCCCATCCTGGAGGGCGCGACGTCGCCGCTCGACTGGCTCGCCTCCGGCCGGCGCACCATCGAGATCGAGATCACCGCCATGAAGGCGCTCCGGGCGGCGCTGGCCCACGGCCTCGGCGACGCCTTCTGCGCCACAATCGGGGTGCTGCGTGGCATCCGCGGGCGCGTCATCGTCACCGGCGTCGGCAAGAGCGGCCATATCGGCTGCAAGCTCGCCGCCACCCTCGCCTCCACCGGCACGCCCGCCTTCTTCGTCCACGCCGCCGAGGCGAGCCACGGCGACCTCGGCATGATCACCGAGAACGACGCGGTGCTGGCGATGTCGTGGTCGGGCGAGACGAGGGAGCTCGCGCCGATCATCGCCTATGCGAAGCGCTTCCGCGTGCCGTTGATCGCCGTCACCTCGAAGGGCGGCTCGACGCTCGGCCGCGCTGCCGACCACGTGCTCAAGCTTCCCAAGGTCGACGAGGCCTGCCCGCACGGCCTCGCGCCGACGTCCTCCACCGTGCTGCAGCTCGCCATCGGCGACGCGCTGGCGATCGCGCTGTTGGAGGCGCGCGGCTTCACCCCCCACGACTTCCGCATCTTCCACCCCGGCGGCAAGCTCGGCGCCAGCCTGCAGTTCGCCCGCGACCTGATGCATGCCGGCGACGCCATCCCGCTCGCGCCGCTGGGCACGCGGATGAGCGAGGCGATCGTGCTGATGACGTCGAAGGGCTTCGGCTGCCTCGGCGTGGTCGACGCCCGCGGCCGTCTCGTCGGCATCATCACCGACGGCGACCTGCGCCGCCACCTCACCGGCGACCTGCTCTCGCAGACCGTCGAGGTGGTGATGAACGCCCGCCCGAAGACGGTGAAGCCCGACACGCTGGTGGCGGCGGCGCTGGAGATCATCAACACCTCCGGCATCACCGCCCTCTTCGTCGTCGACGCCGGCAAGCCCGTCGGCATCCTCCACTTCCACGACCTGCTGCGGTCGGGAGTGGCGTAGGCAGGGCGTGTTCCCGCACCGGGCGAGCCGCTCAGTTGCACGCCGGCCCACGGGGCCATTCCCGGCACGCGGGGAAGGTCAGATGAAGCGCATCCCCGAGTTTCGGCTTGTCCCCCAGCCGCTGACTGAAGAGGCGGCAAGCCTGCCAGGCTTCAAGTTTGCTCCGGCCGATGTCGGAACACGCCACAAGCTTGGTGGAACGCCGGATTTCATCCAGGCGGATGAGTGGCCGACATGCAGACAATGCCGACGTCAGACGTCGTTCGTCGGACAGTTCGACTCGGTCAACGATGACTTCATTTTTGCGGATTGCGGCCTGATCTACGTATTCTTCTGCTTCGACTGCATGGAACCGGCAGCCGTCGTGCAGTCCTATTGACTGGCTCGACCGCCAACACCCGCAGGCTCCTCTGCATGTTCCACATCCGCGAGCGGCAGTCGCCCGCAACCAAATAGTACCTACCTAACTATCAATTGACTGGTTACCTATCTGGCGCAAAAATGCCCTCGTCGCAATGCCGATGGAGGGCGCGATGAGGTCGCTGGACGAGGTCGTGCGGGAACCCGGCACGAAGTCGAGCAAGATCCGCAAGCTCGCGGCGGCCGGCCACAGCCGCTCCGACATCGCGAAGGCCCTCGGCATCCGCTACCAGCACGTCCGCAACGTCCTGGTCGCAGACGAGGCGGCGCTGGAGCGTCAGGCAGCAGAAGACGTCGCGCCGGCAGCCAGCTCCGCTCCCATCGAAGCCTCCGCGCTCCCCGGCGCTCCCTTCCGCCTGATGGTCGACGGCGCCGGATGCATCAAGCTCCCGGCCGATGCCCTCGCCTCGTTGCGGGCAAAGCCGGGGTCGGTGCTCGTCGGCGAGGTAGTCGGATCGGAACTCCACCTCTACCCGCTGCAGGAGGCGATCCGTCGCGCGCAGGCCCTGGTGAAGGAGTTCGTGCCCGCCGGCCGCTCGCTGGCGGACGACCTGATCGCGGATCGCCGGCGGGAGGTGGCGAAAGACGCCGGACATGGCGAGTAGCGTCCTTGACGCCTCGGCGCTGCTGGCGCTCCTGCAGGGTGAGTCCGGAGCGGAGGCGGTCGCCGCAATCGTCGGCGACGCCGTCATGGCCTCCGTCAACCTCGCCGAGGTGTTGGGCAAGCTGATGGAATTCGGCCAGCCACGGGACGCGGCGATGCGGGCGATCGGCCAGACGGCGGTCCAGATCGTCGCCTTCGACGGCGTCATGGGAATCGAAGCCGGCGAGATGATCCCGGCTGCCCGGCGCGCCGGCCTTTCCCTCGGCGACGTCGCCTGCCTCGCCGTTGCCCGCCGTCACGGCCTCCCAGCCTACACGTGCGACCGGTCGTGGACGCGACACGACTGCGGCGTCGAGATCCGTCTGATCCGCTGAGCCCTACTCTGCCCGCTCAACCTTCAGCCGCACGCCGTCGGCGCCGGTGACCCGCACCGTCGTGCCGGCCGGCAGGTCCGGCCCCGACACCAGCCACACCGTGTCGTCAAGGTCGATGCGGCCGCGGCCGTCGACGAGCGCTTCCGTCAGCTGCGCGCGGCGGCCGATGTGGCGGGCGGCGCGCTCGTTGAGGCCGCTCGCGTCCGACGGCTGCTGCCGCCGGCGCTGCATCCACGCCCGCCCGGCGATCACCGCGATGATCGCCAGCACCACGAACAAACCCGCTTCCGCCTGCCAGGGCAGCGCGGTCCAGCCAGCGGCGTCGGCGGCGAGGGCCACAACGCCCGTCACGATCGCCGCGATGGCAAACCACAGCATGAAGGTACCGGGTAACACCACCTCGAGGCCGAGCAGCACGAGGCCGAGCAGCATCCAGGCCCAGCCGCCGAGCGCCGCCATCATCGTCGTCACCAGCGAGCCCTCGCCCATCTCAGGCGGCCCCGCCGCCCGCCGGCGGCATCGCGCCGCCGGCCGCCGGCACAGTGGCGCGCCGCGACGACCGCGGCGTCGCCGGTCCCTCGCCGCCGAACGCCTCGCGGGCGATCTCGCCGATGCCCGAGAGCGCCCCCAGCACGGCGGTGGCCTCCATCGGCAGGATCAGCGTCTTCTGGTTCGGCGACGTCGCGAACTGGCCGAGCGCCTCGACGTACTTCTGCGCGACGAAGTAGTTGATCGCCTGCACGTCGCCGGCGGCAATCGCCGAGGAGACGAGCTCCGTCGCCTTCGCCTCGGCCTCGGCCGAGCGCTCGCGCGCCTCGGCGTCGCGGAAGGCCGCCTCGCGCCGTCCCTCCGCCTCGAGGATCTGCGACTGCTTCAGGCCCTCGGCCTTGAGGATCTGCGCCTGCCGGGCGCCCTCGGCCTCGAGGATCGCCGCGCGCTTCTCGCGCTCGGCCATCATCTGGCGCGCCATCGAGTCGACGAGGTTGCGCGGCGGGTTGATGTTCTTGATCTCGATACGGGTGATCTTGACGCCCCACGGCTCGGCGGCGGCGTCGACGACGCGCAAGAGGCGGTGGTTGATCTCGTCGCGGTTGGACAGGAGCTCGTCGAGGTCCATCGAGCCCATCACCGTCCGGATGTTCGTCATCGTCAGGTTGAGGATGGCGTTCTGCAGGCCCTGCACCTCGTAGGCCGCCCGCGCCGCGTCGACCACCTGGTAGAAGGTGATGCCGTCGGCCGTCACCGTGGCGTTATCGCGGGTGATGACCTCCTGCTCGGGCACTTCGAGCACCTGCTCCATCATGCTCATCTTCGCGCCGATGCGGTCGATGAACGGCACGATCAGGTTGAGGCCGGGCTTGAGCGAGCGCGTGTACTTGCCGAAGCGCTCGATCGTCCAGTTGTAGCTCTGCGGCACCGTCTTCACGCCGGCGAAGACGACCAGCACGACGAGCACGACGAGGGCGATCAGCACGACGTCGAAGGCATTGAGCGAGACGTTCATGGGCGGGCTCCCGGTGGTCGCAGAGGCCCGGCGACCAAAGGTCCGGGCGCCGTCACGGTCAAGGGTGCGATCCGATCACGCCGGCGTCAGGCCTGCTCCGCCCAGCCCGACAGCTCGCGCCGCACCACGTGGGCGATCACGTCCATGCCCTCGGGCGAATCGTTCAGGCAGGGAATCGCGGCGAACTGCTCACCGCCGTTCTCCTTGAAATAGTGGCCGTTCTCCTCGGCGATCTCTTCCAGCGTCTCGAGGCAGTCGGCGACGAAGCCCGGCATCACCACGGCGAGCCGCTTCACGCCCTCGCGGGCGAGCGCCATCACCGTCTCGTCGGTATAGGGCTTCAGCCACTCGGCGCGGCCGAATCGCGACTGGAAGGTGATCCGGAGCCGCTCCGCCGGCCAGCCGAGCCGCTCGCGCAGGAGCCGCGCCGTCTTTTGGCACTGGCAGTGGTAGGGATCGCCCTTCTCCAAATACTCCTTCGGCACGCCGTGGAAGGAGGCGAGCACCACCTCCGGCTCGAAGTCGAGGCTGGCGAGATGGCCCTCCAGCGAGCGGGCGAGCGCATCGATGTAGACCGGGTCGTCGTGCCAGGGCGGCGCGGTGCGCACCGCCGGCTGCCAGCGCATCTTCGCGAGTTGCTTGAAGGCCATGTCGTTGACGGTGGCCGTCGTCGCCGCCGCGTACTGCGGATAGAGCGGCACCACCAGGATGCGGTCGCAGCCGGCGTCCTGCAGGGCCTGCAGCCGCTCTCCGATCGGCGGCGAGCCGTAGCGCATCGCCCAGTCGACGATCGGCCGCGGCTCCATGCCCACCAAGAGCTCGCCGAGCTTGTCGGACTGCGAGCGCGTGATCGTCTTCAGCGGCGCCTCGTTGCGCTCCTTGTCCCAGATCGAGGCATAGGCGGCGCCGGAGCGCTGCGGGCGGCGCGACAGGATGACGAGATTGAGCAGCGGCCACCAGAGCAGCCGCGGCGCCTCGATGACGCGCCGGTCAGAGAGGAATTCCTTCAGGTAGCGCCGCATCGACCAGTAGTCGGTGCCGTCCGGCGAGCCGAGGTTGACGATCAGCACGCCGATGCCACCCGTGCGCACCGGCGGATGGCCCTCGGGAAGGCGCATCGGGGCGTGATGGCCGTCCGGTGCGGGTTTCGCGGACGGGCGGTGATCGGGCCGGGGGGCGGCCACGGCGGCTTCGACGGTGCTCAAGAGCGGTCTCGCGACTGTCAGGAGGTGGCAACGGGGCCGGTGCGCGGCCGTTTGGACTGACATAGCCCGTCAACACGGCGGAACCTAGCGCGGCATGCTTGCGCGGAAAGGTCGCCAGTGCGGCGCCGGCCCTCCTCTGGGCTGCACGCCCCCTCTCGCCAACGTCATGTTGGATTGCGACACTGTCGCCCGATCCCGTCTCTTCGAGGAGGTCGCCATGCTCTCCGTTTTGTCGAATCCATTCCACGGCGGCCGCGCCGCCGTCGCTGCCGCTGCGCTGCTGGCAGCCGCCGTCCTCGCCGCCGCCCTTCCCGCCCGCGCCGCCGAGATCACCTTCCTGGTCGCGAGCGACATCGACCGCGCCGAGGCCGACGACGGCCGCGGCGGCTTCGCCCGGCTCGCCGGCGCCATCGCCGCCGCGCGGACGGCGGGCGGCAACCTCGTCGTCGTCCACGCCGGTGACACCATCTCGCCGTCGCTGCTGTCCGGGTTCGACCAGGGCGCCCACATCGTCGCCCTCACCAACATGCTGAAATTCAACGTCTTCGTGCCCGGCAACCACGAGTTCGACTTCGGCAAGGACGTCTTTCTCGCGCGGATGGGCGAGCTTAAGGCCGGCCACAAGCTCGCGGCGAACCTCCGGATGCCCGACGGCAGCCCGGTCGCCGGTTTCGCCGACACGGCGATGCTGGAGTTCGACGGTATCAAGGTCGGCGTCGTCGGCGTCGCCGGCGACCATTCCTACGCCGTGTCGAGCCCGGGCGACCTGAAGATCGCCGGCACCGTCGACACCGCCCTGTCGCAGGCGAAGGCGCTGCGGGCGAACGGGGCCGACATCGTCGTCGCCGTCACCCACGCCCAGCGCAGCCAGGACCTCGCGATGATGCACGGAGGCGCGATCGACCTCGTGCTCTCCGGCGATACCCACGACCTCCTCATCAACTACGACGGCCGCGCCATCCTTGCAGAGGCGCGCGAGCAGGCGGAATACCTGCCGGTCGTCACCCTCGACGTCACCGCCGAGACGGTCGACGGCAAGCGCAAGGTGACGTGGACGCCCGCGTTCCGCGTCATCGACACCGCCACCGTAAAGCCCGATCCGGCCGTGGCCGCGAAGATCGCCGAGCTCGAGAAGACACTGTCGGCCGAGCTCGATATCGGGATCGGCAAGAGCGACACCGAGCTCGACAGCCGGCGCGCGGCTGTGCGCGGCGGCGAGGCGGCGATCGGCAACCTGATCGCCGACGCGATGCGCGCCTCCACCGGCGCCGACGTCGCCCTGATGAACGGCGGCGGCATCCGCGCCAACAAGCTCTACGCCGCCGGCTCGACCCTGACCCGCCGCGACGTGCTCTCCGAACTCCCCTTCGGCAACCTCGTCGTGGTGGTGAAGCTTTCTGGTGCCGACCTGAAGGCGGCGCTGGAGAACGGCGTCAGCGCGGTGGAGGAGGGCGCCGGCCGCTTTCCGCACGTTTCCGGAATAACGGTTGTCGCCGATGTTTCGAAGCCCGCCGGCGGCCGCATCGTCGAGGTCGAGGTGGGCGGCGCGCCGCTCGATCCGGGCAAGACCTACACCGTCGCCACCAACGACTTCATGGCGCGCGGCGGCGACGACTACGTGGCGCTGCGCCGCGGCGACTACGTGGTCGGCCCGCGCGACGGCAAGCTGCTCGCGACCGTCGTCATCGATGCCGTCGCGGCGGCGGGGACGGTGTCGCCGACGGTCGAAGGGCGCGTGCGGCTGCAGAACTGAGGAAACGCGGCTGCGGCCGGGTCGGCCGCCGGGTCGCCCTCACCAAGTCGCCGCCGGCGGCACGCCCTCGACCACCTCGGCGAGGCGGCGGAGCGTCGCCGGCGTCGTGTCGGCCGGCGGCACGTCGGCGGCGAAGAAGCCGGCGGCGGCGATCTCACGGCCGATTCGTGGCGGACCGCGCACGACGAAGCGGCGCACCACGTAGAGCGCGACGTGGTCGCGGCCGAGCCCGGCGTTGAGGTAGAGCCCGGCGAGCTCCGGATCGCCTTCGACCGCGATGTTGCCCTCCTCGGCGAGTTCGCGAGCCGCCGCCGCCACGGCCGTCTCGCCGGGATCGACGGCGCCGCCGGGCAGGTGCCAGCCGTCGACATAGCCGTGGCGGACGAGGAAGACGCGGCCGTCGTCGGACAGCACCATCGCCCGCACGCCAAGGGTCACCGAGCGCGTCAGCCGCGTCCACAGCCGGAGGCCGCGGCGCACCGGCGGCGCCGCTGCGCGCATCAGCCGACTCATCGGCCCGGCCCCGGAAGTCGTCCACGGGCAAGTCGCGTCGGGTCGGTGAAACTGCCGCACCGCGAAAGCCGCGCTTGGCAGCAGTCGCCGCGGCCGGCTATACGGTCGGGGACCGTGCCGTCGTCGTGCGCCCTCCCTGCGTACTCCGGCCGAACCCTTTTCGTAATCGAGAGTTCCAGTCTCATGCTGTCCCTGTTCTCGCCCCGCCGGTGGCGCTTCGTCTGGTCGCCGGCCGTCGACTTCTCGCACGGTCGCGTCGCCATGGCGCTCGCCACCTTCCGCAGCCGCTGAGCCGACGGCCGCGGGCGCGATGTTCACCCTCGCTCATCTGTCGGACCCGCACCTCGGCCCCCTTCCAGACCCGCAGTTCCTCGAACTCGCCTCCAAGCGCGTCGTCGGCTACGTCAACTGGCACCGCAACCGCGCGGTGAAGCTCGCGAATTCGGCGCTCGACGCCCTCGTCAACGACATCCACGCCCGTGACCCGAACCACATTGTCGTCACCGGCGACCTCGTCAACTTGTCGCTCGCCGGCGAGATGGGGCCGGCGGCGAAGTGGCTCGGCACCCTTGGACCGCCCTCCGAGGTCTCGGTCGTCCCCGGCAACCACGACGCCTATGTGCCGGGCGCCCTTGGGCGCGCCCGCCGCATCTGGGCGGCGCACCTGTCGGGCGATCCCGGGGACCACCACTCGCCCGGCCGGCCGCATTTCCCCTACATCCGCCGGCGTGACAACGTCGCCATCATCGGCGCCTCGAGCGCCCGCGCCACCGCGCCCTTCCTCGCCACCGGCCATTTCGACGCCCACCAGCAGCTGCTGCTCACCGAGATGCTGCAGGCGGCCGGCCACAGGGGGCTGTTCCGCGTCGTCCTCATCCACCATCCGCCGAACCACAAGGCGACCGCCTGGCACAAGCGGATGATCGGCGCCTCGCGCTTCCGCACGGCGATCGACGAGGGCGGTGCCGAGCTCGTCCTGCACGGCCACACCCACAAGCCGAGCATTGCCTGGCTGAACGGCCGGGACGGCCTCGTACCGGTGGTCGGCGTGCCGTCGGCCTCGGCGATGCCGCACGGCCGCAATCCAGCGGCGCGCTACAACCACTTCACGATCGGTGGCGAGCCCGGCGCCTGGACGTGCCGCCTCGAGGAGCGCGGCGTCGCCGACCGCTCGATGACGGTCGAGACCGTCTCGATCGTCGACCTGCACGGCGGCGAGGCGCCGATCCCGCGCGAGGTCGTTCAGCCGACCGGCGGCCAGTCCGGCGATACGGCGGCATCGAGCGAGCCGTCGAGCCGCGGGTCCGGGACGATCTCGACTGCCCGCCGATAGGCGACGAAGCCGAACGAGTTGTAGAAGCGCACCGCCGCCGGATGGTCGAGCGTGCAGGTGTGCAGCCAGACGCGGCGCAGGCCTTCGCGCCGCCAGGCGCGGGCCAGAATGTCCGCCATCAGCCCTCGTCCGAGTCCGCGACCGACGGCCTCGGGGACGAGGCCGAACAACACGATCTCCATTTCGCCCGGCCGTCGCAGGTCGAGCTCCACGAGGCCGACGTCGCGCCCGTCCTCGACCACCGCGAGGGTGGCGATGCCGGGATCGCCGATGCGCGCGGCGATCGTCTCGTCGGAATGCCGCAGCCGCGAGACCCACAGCCATTTCTCGCCGACGGCCCGGAACAGGCGACGGAAACGCTCGGCCTCGTGCGGACGCAGGCGCTGCGTCGCCGGGGCCGCGGCGACCGGCTCCGCCGCCGGCGGCGCGCGCATCTCCATGAACGTCACGATGGCGGGCAGCACGCCGTCCGGCAGCGTGACGATGCCGTCGAGCGGAACGGCGATGGTCGGCGTTCCGGGCGGCACCGGACCGGGCTCTGGCATGGCGACCTTCGTGCTTGACGGGCGGGGAAGGGCCCGGGCGGCGCGGCCATAGCAGACCGGCGTCGCCGCGTCACCGCCGAACGCGCCGCCGCTCCGGCGTGTCGCCGGCCCGGGCGGCAGATTACTGCTCGCGGTATTCCTGGACGCGGGTGGCACGCAGGCCGGCGAGGCCGTGCTTGTCGATCAGCGCCTGCCAGGAGAGGAACTCGTCGACGGTCAGCGTGTAGCGGCTGCAGGCTTCTTCCAGCGACAGGAGCCCCCCGCGCACCGCCGCCACCACCTCCGCCTTGCGCCGGATCACCCAGCGCTGCGCGTTGCTCGGCGGCAGATCCGCAATCGTCAGCGGGCTCCCGTCGGGGCCGATGACATAGCGCACTCTGGGTCGGACCTGCTCGGTCATTCTACGCTCACTCAACACCGCGTCTTCACGGCGTCGACACTAGGTCTGCGGGCTTTAACAATGAGCTAAACCCGCCGGGGTGATTTGGTTAACACACGGTTACTTTCGAGGACTGTCCGCCGGGCGTTGTAATACGGCAACACCAGCCGTGACGGCGCTGCCACGGGCCCTCGACCGGCCGGGGGCGCCCGCGGCGGGATCTTGGACGCAGCCCGAGGGGTTCGCTATAGTGCTGCCGCAATAGATGGCCACGCGGAGCCTGCCCGGCGTTAGCCGTGCGTCCGGCGTCGCCTGCAGACCCCGACGTCGCCTGCCGACCCCGACTTGCCCACCCGGTCCGCGGACCCCATCTGCCGACTGCGCCGAACCGACTGCCCGTGCGCCGGTGGGTGGCGCCCAGAACGCGACAGGACGATGAAACTCGACGGCTTCGCCCCGAACGCCTCCCCCGCCGACACCCGCGTCGTGGTCGCGATGTCGGGAGGCGTCGATTCCTCCGTCGTCGCGGCGCTCCTCGCCGAGGCCGGTTACGACGTCGTCGGCGTCACCCTGCAGCTCTACGACCACGGCGAGGCGACGCACCGCTCCGGGGCGTGTTGCGCCGGGCGCGACATCCACGATGCGCGCCGCGTCGCCGAGCACCTAGGCATCCCCCACTACGTCCTCGACTTCGAGGACCGCTTCCGCACCGCCGTCATCGAGAGCTTCGCCGACAGCTACCTCTCCGGCGAGACTCCGGTGCCCTGCATCGCCTGCAACCAGACCGTCAAGTTCTCCGACCTGATGGCGACGGCGCGGGAGCTCGGCGCCGTCGCGCTCGCCACCGGCCACTACATCGAGACCCGCCGTGTCGGCGGCCGCTGGCAGATGTTCCGCCCGGTCGATGCCGAGCGCGACCAGAGCTACTTCCTGTTCGCGACCACGCCCGAGCAGCTCGCCTTCGCCCGCTTCCCGCTCGGCGCGATGAGCAAGGCCGAGACGCGGGCGCTCGCCCACCGCTTCGGCCTGCCGGTCGCCGACAAGGCCGACAGCCAGGACATCTGCTTCGTGCCGACCGGCCGCTACGCCGATGTGATCGAGCGCCTGCGCCCCGGCGCGGTCGAGAGTGGCGACATCGTCCACGTCGACGGCCGCGTGCTCGGCCGCCACGAGGGCATCGTCCACTACACCATCGGCCAGCGCCGCGGCCTCGGGCTGTCGATCGGCGAACCCCTCTACGTCGTCCGTCTGGACGCGGGAGAGCGCCGCGTCATCGTCGGGCCGCGCGAGGCGCTCACCGTCCACCGCCTCGCGCTGCGCCAGCCGAACTGGCTCGGCGACGGCCCACTCGAAGCCCGCCTCGACGGCCTCGAGGTCTATGCGCGCGTCCGCTCGACCCGTCCGCCGGCCCCGGCGACGCTGCGTGTCGGCCGCGACGGCGTCGCCGTCGAACTGCCCGCCGGCGAGACGGGCGTTGCGCCCGGACAGGCCTGCGTGCTTTACGACAGTGGCGAGCCGCGGGCGCGGGTTCTCGGCGGCGGCTTCATCGATGCCGCCTCCGGTCTGCGCGCCCTCGGCGGCGCCGCCAGCGATCGCCGTCCCGCCGCCGTCGCCTGACGGCCTGCCAGCCCCTCCCGCGCGAGGAACCGGATGTCCGACAAGAGCTCTGATGCGGTGGTCGGCCGCCGGCGGGGAGAGGGCCTGACGGTCTCGATGGTCCTCTCGGCCTACAGCCGCTGGGCGCCGATCTACGACGCGGTGTTCTGGGGGCCGACGCTGTGGGGCCGCGACATGGCGGTGGCGCGCGTCAACGCCATCGGTGGCCAGGTGCTGGAGGTCGGTGTCGGCACCGGCATGGCGCTGCCCTGCTACGGCCCGTCCGTGGAGGTCACCGGCATCGACATCTCGCCGGAGATGCTGGTCAAGACCGCCGAGCGCGTCGAGCGCGAGCGCCTCAAGGCCCGCGTCGCCGGCGTCGCGGTGATGGACGCGGGCCGTCTCGCCTTCGCTGACGCGAGCTTCGACGTCGCGGTGGCGATGTACGTGATCACCACCGTCCCCGACCCGGACGCGGCGCTCGCCGAGATGTCGCGTGTCGTCCGCCCCGGCGGCACCATCATCATCGTCAGCCACTTTCGCTCCGAGCGCGGCGGCTGGAAGATCGTCGAGCACCTCGCCGAGCCGTTCACCACCAAGCTCGGCTGGGACGCCGGCATGCCGGTCGACCGCGTCCTGAGCCGGCCCGAACTGACGCTCGTCGAGCGCTGCCCGGTGCCGCCCCTCGACCTCTTCACGCTGCTGCGCTTCGAGAAGCGCGCCGTCTGAGGGGGCGGGTTGCCGGCGACGGCCGCAGTGCGCGCCGCCGGACCGAGCCGCCGACGAAGCGTCACGCGGGCGCCGGCGAGCCTCCCGCAGCGACCTCGCCTAGCTCACCCCTCAGCGGATGCGGCTGGGACCCGCCTTCGCGAAACCAGCCAAGCCCGGGTCGCCCCGATTGCGCTGACCACCGCCCAGATCAGTTCCTGCGCAATGGTGCCGAGATCGCCGGCATCAAACTCCTGGGCGGCGCTTGCCATCACCAGCAGCGCACCGACACCGTTGACGACGTAAAACACCGGCTCAGAGGCCGCGATGCGGCCAATGCTGACCGCCGCATACATGGCGACGCAGCATAGGGCACCGACGATGCCCATCATCGAGTTGAATACTTCCATGATATGTTCGCCTCAATAGAGGTCGTGTCAGAAAGCGTTTGCGGATGGAATATCCAGATCTACAACGTGCATAGTGTAGCAGGAAACGATGACACCATCGATTCGCCGGGATCACATCTGCATCACCAGGAGGCGCGAAGAGGTCGCGAAGTCGTGATGTCTCGTGATGATGTGGAGCGATTTCGTCAGCAAGGTTGACCGATCGGCAGACGACCTTGGTGACGCCGCGGCCATCGATGAATGGGCCCGGCCGCCGGAGCGAGCCGCGGCCGCCGAGCCCGTCAGAAAAACGACGTGCCGTGCCGCCCCGGGGCGAGGCCGAGCCAGGCGGCGACGCTCTCGCCGATGTCGGCGAACGTCGCCCGGCGCCCGACCGTACCGCCGGCGATGCCGGGCCCGAAGGCGAGGATCGGCACGTGCTCGCGGGTGTGGTCGCTGCCCGCGGCCGTCGGGTCGCAGCCGTGGTCGGCCGTCAGCACGACGAGGTCACCGGGCCTCAGCGCCGCGGTGAGCTCCGGCAGCCGCCGGTCGAAGTGCTCGAGAGCGGCGGCATAGCCGGCCGGGTCGCGGCGGTGGCCGAAGAGGGTGTCGAAGTCGACGAAGTTCGTCATCACCAGGGCGCCGGCCGGTGCGCGCGCCACCGCCGCGAGCGTCGCGTCGAACAGCGCATCGTTGCCCGCCGCCTTCACCGTCTCGGTCATGCCGCGGTGGGCGAAGATGTCGCCAATCTTGCCGATGGCGATCACCGCCCGCCCGTCCGCCTCGGCGCGGTCGAGCAAGGTCGGCTCGGGGGGCGGCACGGCGTAATCGCGGCGGTTCGCCGTGCGGGTGAAACCGGTCTCGGCGTCGCCGACGAAGGGGCGGGCGATGACCCGGCCGATGCCGAGCGGGTCGACCAGCCGGCGGGCGATTGCGCAGACCGCGTAGAGCCGCTCGAGCCCGAAATGCTCTTCGTGGGCAGCGATCTGGAAGACCGAGTCGCCCGAGGTGTAACAGATCGGCTTGCCCGTCCGGACGTGCTCGGCGCCGAGGCGGGCGATGATCTCGGTGCCAGAGGCGTGGCAGTCGCCGAGGATGCCGGGCAGCTTCGCCTCGGCCACCAGCGCGGCGATCAGCTCCGGCGGGAACGTCGGCACCGTCTCGGGGAAGTAGGTCCACGCGAACGGCACCGGCACGCCGGTGATCTCCCAGTGCCCGGACGGCGTGTCCTTGCCGAGCGAGACCTCCGCGCCGTAGCCCCAAAGCCCCTCCGGCACCGCGGTCGCCAGCAGGCCGGCCGGCACCGAGCCGGTCGAGGCGGCGGCCGCCGCGCCCAGGCCGAGGCGGTCGAGGTTGGGCAATCGAAGCGGTCCGACGGCACCGCCACCGCCATCAGCCGCCCCGCGGCCGTCGCAGTCCCCGCGCGCACAGGCCGCCGCGACGTGGCCGAGGGTGTCGGAGGCCGCGTCGCCACTCCCCCACCGCGCCGCGTCACCGGCCGCGCCGATGCCGACCGAGTCGAGCACCAGCAGGAACGCGCGGCGGGCGGGCGGGGCAGTCTCGAGGGTCTGGCTCATCACCGATGATGTGCCCCCGGCGCCGCGGGGCGGTCAAGACCGGCTGTTCCTACACGCGAACCCTCCCCCCTCGCGGGGGAGGGTAGGGAGGGGGGGCGCCGCGGGCTCAATCGCCCGACATGGGGCCCGACGCTTCAGCGACCGTGCGCGTCGAACGCCGCAGGAGTCCTGACGCCGCGCTCCCGCGCGGCACCCCCCGCCCGTC